>NZ_CP020921.1:1434862-1774794 GCF_003057965.1 Thermodesulfobium acidiphilum | reverse complement strand
ATTTTAAAAATTAAGTTTGAGGTGATAGTTGTGTCAAAAAGAACTTATCAACCAAAAGTTAGAAAAAAATTCAGAGTGCATGGCTTTCTTAACAGAATGAGCACTAAGGCTGGTAGAAAGGTTATTAAAGCGCGAAGGATGAAAGGTAGGCACAGGCTTACTGTTAGTGCTAAGTAAAGGAGCTTTACTAAATAACCCACAGGGAATAGCGAAGACATTTAATTCTAAGAGAATAGAAGGCTTTTTTTTCACCCTTTTTTACAGTCCTTCTGAATATTTTAGGATTTGTGTTATTGTGTCTAAAAAGGTTGCAAAAAGTTCTGTAAAGAGAAATTATATGAAGAGATTTATTAAAGGTTTTTTTGTGAAAGAATTTTTATATAAGAATGAAAAGAAGGACTTTTTTGATATGATATTCTTAGTGAAAAAGCCTTTTTCTAGAAAAAATAAAAGTGAGGTTTTAAAAGAGTTAGAAGAATTATGCAAAAGTATATATGTTACTTCTTAATCTTTTTGATAAAATTTTATCAGAGATTTCTTTCTCCTATAAAGGGAAGTAGTTGTATATTTTATCCTACCTGTTCCGAATATGCAATTATAGCTATTTCAAGATTCGGACCCTTAAAGGGTAGTTTTTTAGCAATGAAAAGAATATTGAGATGTCACCCTTTTAATCGAGGTGGTTACGATCCGGTTCCAGAGAAAATTATTAGTTCGAGAGGAGAAATAAAATAGTGAATTCCTTTTTTAGCTGGTTAGATACTAACGTTTTTCATCCTATCTTTTATTCTTTATTAGGTTTTTTACATGATTTTGGTTTGGTTATTATTCTTATTACTCTTTTAATTAGAGCTTTATTGTGGCCTCTTAATCACATATCTCTTGATCAGATGAAAAAGATGCAAAAACTACAGCCCAAAATAAAGGAGCTTCAAGAAAAATATAAATCAGACCCCCAAAGATTACAAACAGAAATGGTAGCTTTTTATAAAAATAACAAAATAAATCCTTTTGGCGGGTGTTTGCCAATGCTTATTCAATTACCCATTCTTATTGCTTTTTATTATTTTTTACTTAGTCCCGAATTAAAAAGCATTATCGAACAAACACATTCTGCAGTTAACTTCTTATGGATTAGTGATATAACTGAAAAGGACCCATTTTATATTTTGCCTGCTTTATTGATGATAACAACTTATATCCAACAAAAAATTACTACAAATACAGCTGATAAAATGCAAAGACAAATGCTTTTGCTAATGCCACTTTTTTTGGGATTTATATCTATTCAATTTCCCGCAGGAATATTAATTTATTGGAACGTTTCTAATATAATTGGTATTATACAATCATTTATTGTAATGAGAAAGCATGCATGATGATTAAAGAAATAGTCGTTAGTGCTAAAAGTAAAGAAGAGGCTATTAAAAAAGGACTCGAACTACTTGGTATTGATGAGGATTCTAAATATGATTTTGAGGTTTTAGAGCTTCCAAAAAAAGGGCTTTTGGGTATAGGGTCAAGAGAAGCAAAGATAATTTTAAGATATTCACCCACTATTGATGAGTTAATTTCTAAAGTAATGGAGTCTTTAATAAAGGAAATCCCAAATAGCAGCTTTTCTATAGACTTTAATCTTAATGAAAATGTCCTTTATGTCGAAGTAAAGGGTGAAAACTTAGGCTGCCTTATAGGTAGACACGGATTAATTTTAAAATCTATAGAGTTTTTATTAAATAGAATTGCAAAAGTTAATTTTAATAACTATCAGGTTAATCTTGATATTAATAATTATTGGAAAGATAGAATTTCATTTTTATATGAGTTATCCGACAAACTTGTAAAAAAGTGTATTAAATATAAGAAAAAGGTTGAATTTTTGCCACTGCCAGCTCATGAAAGAAAAGTAATTCACGTTTATCTTTCAAAACGTAACGATTTAGCTGTTTATAGTGTTGGTGTAGGTAGAAATAGACATATAGTAATTGAACCGCTAAATAATGACAAAAAAAGATGAAATATTATTCGATAGTCGAAAATTTGATTTATTATTTATGAAGTATTTACCAAATTTTACTGAATGTTTAGATAAGATTAGTATATATTCAGAAAAACTCTTTTTATATAATAAAAGACACTCTTTAGTTTCGTTTAATACTGTTGAGGAATTTTTTTTTAAACATGTATATGATTCTTTGTTACCAACTTTGTTATGTCCAACTTTTTTTAATGCAAAAGAATTTCTTGATATTGGTTCTGGTGCAGGAATTCCTGGTTTGATTTTGTCAATCTGTTTTCCTGAAAGTTTATGGGTATTATTGGAGCCAAAATATAAAAGAGTTGTTTTTCTTGAAGGATTAATTTTAGAACTTGGTATAAAAAATGTTATTGTTCTACAAGAAAGACTTGAAGATATAAGAGAAATTCCTGAAAAAGTTACTTCGAGGGCAACCTTTCCTTTAAAAAAAATGATATCAATTTTGAAAGATCGAAGAAATCTTACTTTAGCTTTATGGCTTGGGAAATCTTTTGATAGTTCTGTTTTAAATAAGCTTGATTATGAAACATTTAATTACGCTTTGCCAGAAAAGTTTGGAACAAGAAAATTTTTGTTGATTAAACTTTAATTTGACAATTATAAAGTTTTTAAAATAAAATGTATAAGACAGAGTGGTGGATGTAGCTCAAAGGCAGAGCACTGCACTGTGGCTGCAGTTGTTGGGGGTTCGAGTCCCCTCATCCACCCCATTTTTTGCGCCCGTAGCTCAGTTGGATAGAGCGACGGACTTCGAATCCGAAGGTCAGGGGTTCAAATCCCTTCGGGCGCGCCAGGGTCTCCGAGCTATTTTGTCTAAAACGTTATGTCATGACAGGTAGCCTGAGTTTTTATACTCACGGGGTATGTTTGGAAACGAGCATGCCTTCACACTTTTGAAAAGGAGGAAAAGCGTGAAAAGAACCTTTTTTGTTTTGTTTAGTTTTTTGCTTCTTGTCTTGGTTCTTCCACTTATATCTGGTTGTTCTTCTGGTGAAAGTAAAAAAATAAATCTTACTATTTCTGCTGCTGCAAGTCTTACTAGTTCTTTAAATAAGATTATTGATATTTTTGAAAAGGAGCATCCAGATATTAAAATTAGCGTTAATTATGGTGCTTCGGGTGCTTTAAGACAACAGATTGAACAAGGTGCAAAAGTTGATTTATTTTTACCCGTTTCAGTACGAGATTTACAAACTCTGGAATCAGAGAAGCTTGTTGATCCATCTAATTCAGTCGTTTTCGCAAAAAATATTCTGGTACTCATTGTCCCAAAGGGAAATTTGCTTGATATAAAAAGCTTAGAAGATTTGGAAAAATCAGATGTAAAAAAAATTGCTATTGGTTCAATTCCTAGCGTTCCAGCAGGTGTTTATGCTAAGGAAAGTCTTGAAAAAGTTGGGATATTTGACAATTTAAAATCAAAATTTGTTTACGGTAAGGACGTTATACAAGTTTTAGAATACGTCAATACTGGAAATGTAGATGCTGGTTTTGTTTATAGAACTGATGCTGCTACCTCAAAGGGAGTGACGATAGCATATACTGTTTTAGATTCAATTCATAAACCCATATTATACTATGCTGCTGTTGTCAGTTCGACAAAATATCCAACTGAAGCAAAAGAATTTATGAATTTTCTTTTAAGCAAAAAAGCACAAGAAATATTTAGTGAATACGGTTTTTTACCGCCTAATTAAAAATAGTTATTTGTTGTTAAATTTATGGATTTTGTACCAATAATTTTATCTTTGCAAGCAGCAGGGATTGCATCCTTTTTTTTAATTATTTTTGGCATTTTGGTTGCAAAATTTATGTCAGAAGTTGATTTTATTGGTAAGGATTTAGTAGAAGGTTTTTTGATTTTACCATTGGTGGTACCTCCTGTTGTTATAGGTTTTATACTGCTTGTTTTATTAGGTAAATATGGGCCCATTGGAATGCTTTTAGAAAAACTTTTTAATACATCTATTGTTTTTACTATTTATGCTGCTTCTATAGCCTCTTTTTTGGTGGCTTTTCCTTTGATGTATAAAAGCGCTAGATCTGCTTTTGAAGGTGTAGACGAAAATCTTAAAGATGCTGCAAGAACTCTTGGAGCTGGTAATTGGAAAATTTTTTTTACAATTACTTTGCCCCTTTCTTTACCTGGACTAATATCAGGATTTATTTTAGCTTTTGCGAGAGCACTTGGTGAATTTGGTGCAACAATTATGGTAGCAGGTGATATTCCTGGAAAGACCAATACAATACCTATTCAGATATTTTTTGCAACTGAAAACGGAGACATTAAAGGTGCTGGAATTTATGTTCTAATAATATGTATAATCAATTTATTTTTAATATTTTTATCTAATAGATGGTCAAAAAACAAATTAAGTTATAGAAATGAAGAAAAAAATAATGTTAAGCTGTAATATTTTTAAAAAACTGTTTAATTTTGACCTTAATTTGGAATTTAATGTTTCTAATGAGATCTTAGTTTTTTTTGGGCCTTCTGGATGTGGAAAGACGACAACGCTTAAAATTATTGCAGGTTTAAAGAGAATGGATAAAGGGTATGTTTGTTTTGATGGCAAAATTTTTGATGATACTGACAAAAAAATTTTTGTTAAGCCTCAAGAGAGAAAGTTTAGTATGATGTTTCAAGATTATGCACTATTTCCTCATATGAGCGTTTTTAATAATATTATTTATGGTGTAAAGAATTCTAAAGATAAAGAGACTATTAAACGGGCTGAAGAATTATTGGAAAAGTTTAATATAAAACATTTGAGAAATTTATTTCCTTTAAAAATTTCTGGTGGAGAAAGGCAAAGGGTGGCTTTGGCAAGAGCCTTAATGACAGAACCAAATCTTATTCTGCTTGATGAACCTCTTTCTGCTTTAGACTATGAGATTAGGCTAAAGCTTGGCAATGAGCTTAGATCTTTTCAAAAAGATTTTAAAATTCCTTTTTTGCTTGTAACTCACGATCATGAAGAAGCTAAAAGAATTGGAGACAGAATTTTATATATCTCTTCTGGGAAAATAATAAAAGAAACCCCTGTTGAACATTGATTGACAATTTACTTATACTCCTGTAGTAGAGAGAATATCTTCACTTGTTTCTTCTCTCATAATTCTTCCAATGTCTGATCTGCTAATTATGCCAACTAATTCATTACTCATTTTATCTTTGACTATTGGTACTCTTCCAATACCCTTTGAGACAATTATTTTCATAAAGTCGTACAATGAATCATCAGGAGTTAATGTTATTAAATTTTTTGTCATTATATCCCTTGCATAGATTTTGTTTTTATCGAGTCCTCTTGCTTTCCATAGATCAGTTTTGGTTATCATTCCAACTAAAAAGCCATTATCGGTAATTGGAATGCCTGTGTAGATATTTTTTGTCATAATGTCTTCAATTTCAGATACTTTTAGATCTGGGCTAGCTGTGAGGGGTTTTTGCATTGCTTCCTTAATCTTTATATGGGTTAAATAGTGAGATATACACTCGTCCTGATATGCTGGTGAATCGATCCTTCTTTCTACTTGAGCGCTATATATACTTTGATGCCCTGAGAAAAAGTCAGCTATAAATACAGAAATCATTGAAGGGATAAGTAGGTCATAACCGTGGCTCATTTCCGCAACCATAACTATTGTTGATAATGGAGCTTTTGATACTGCTGCGTAAACTGACATCATTCCTACTATAGTAAATGACGTGATATCAAGATTATTGTTTGAAATTATGTTTGATAGAAAATTGCTAACAGCAAACCCTGTAAGTCCGCCTGAGACAAGCGATGGACCAAATACGCCTCCTGGGCTATTGAAACCTAAAGTAAAGCCTAATGCTAATATCATTGCAATAATTCCAATAATTGTAAATTGAGGCGTTATGATATCAATCCTTTTATCTGTAATGAGCTGGATCCAACCATAACCACTGCCAATAACCACAGGACTTATAATCCCAATTGATCCTGTAACGAATCCTCCTATTGGTTGAATCATATATTTAGGTACTGGCAATATGTCTGCAAGTTTTTTTGATAAGAAAAATGATGTCATTATAGATTTTGCAACTAACATACAGGCTAACCCAAGTATTATATACTGAAGTAGTACTACTATTTTAAAGTTTTTATATGCATCTACATGAACGTAAAACAATGGTTCAAACCCAAAGGTAAGGCCCACACACGTATATGCAATTATTGCTGCAATAAAGCAACTTAACATAGATTGTATTTCAAAGTCTTTTTTATAAAATACTTCAGCGCCTACTATGGCTCCGGCAAGAGGTGCTCTAAAGACTGCCCCAAGCCCAGCCCCCAATCCTGCTGCTAGGGCTATTCTTCTTTCTCTTTCACTTAAATTTAATTTTTGTGCTATAAAAGAACCCAGCCCTGCACCAATTAAAGACATTGGCCCCTCTCTTCCAGAGGTTCCGCCTGCACCAATTGTTAGTGTTGAAGCTAGAAGTTTTATAAAAGTTGTTTTTATATTAATTATTGCTTTTTCAAAATGATATGCTTTTATAGCTGCGTTTGTTCCAGCACCACTTGCTTCTGGTGCAAATTTATATATTAATAATCCTGATATTAAACCGCCAAGCGCAACGCTTACTGGAAATAAATAGGGTCTTGCAATAATAATATGATATAATTCTGGGTTCCCACCTTCTCCTGTAACTTCCGGTGGATAATAGCCAACCAGCATATTCAAGAAAACAACAGAGGTATAATGTAAAGCTAATAAAAACGCTACGGCTGAGATACCAACTGCAATTCCTATTAGTACTGGGACATAAAGATACCTTTTTGCCTCCTTTGTTCTTACTTTGTCTACAAAAGGTATGTTGTCAAGATTTTGAAGAAAAATGGTTAAGTTGTTTTTTAAATTTTTGTTTGTCAAATTTCCTCCGAAATTTGTTTATACTTTTGTGTATTATACTAATATTTATGCTCTATAGTACATAAGAATTTTATTTTATTGTATAAAAGAACATTTATTAAATTCATCCTAAATAAATTAAAATTCTCTGTACGTTTTCTTCTTAACTCTTTATTTCCTTATAGGAATAAATAAATGTTTATCAAGAAACAATTTAAATAATTATGCTATTTATTAGTTTTTTAATATTTTCCTTACTCTTTCCAATATTATCAGGATCAATTTGCTTAATTAAAGCGCTTCCTATAATTACCGCGTCAGTTGGTAATTTTTCAAATTGCTCTTTTGAACTAACCCCAAATCCAGCGGCTACATAGTTTGAACTGATCTTTTTTACGTACTCTAAATAATTATAGGTGTTTTTGCTATAACTAGATCTTGCACCCGTAATGCCAAAAACTGTTACAGCATATATAAACGCGTTTGTATATTTTGAGATAGTTTTGATATCCTCTTCCCTTATATTTGGCGTTGCAAAAGGAATGTAAGAGATGTTAAATTTTTCAAGATGAGGTCTTAGTCTATGAGACTCTCTGAAGGGTAGATCTGGTACTATTACTGCATCTGCAAAGGAAGAGATCCTTTTTGCGAAATTTTCTTCCCCCTTATTATAGATTAAATTATAATAAAGCATCGGAATAATTGCAATCTTGTATTTTTCCTTTAATTCTTCTGATAAAAGATAAACGTCTTCACTTTTTATTCCATTTTTTATAGCGAAAGAATAACTGTTTGTAATAGTAGGGCCATCCGCAACTGGATCTGAAAACGGAATACCAATTTCAATTGCTTTTATTCCACATTCTACTAATACTTCAACAAACTGTTTGGTGGCATTTAGTGACGGATACCCAGCAGGTAAAAAAGGAATCAAAGTTTTCTTTTCTTTTAAAATCTCTCTAATTTTGCTCATCCTTTGCCTCCAGACTCTTCATAATTGTTTGCATATCTTTATCTCCTCTGCCAGATAGACTTATAATAATTGTGCTACCCTTTCCTAATTCCTTTGCCTTTTTTATTGCTAGAGCTACAGCGTGTGCGCTCTCAAGAGCACAAATTATCCCCTCTTCTTTTGCAAGAATTTCAAGTGCTTCTAATGCTTCATCATCAGTTATCCCCTCATATATAGCTCTTCTTGATTCTTTTAGATATGAATGCTCTGGTCCAACTCCAGGGTAATCTAGGCCAGGAGCAATAGAATGAGCTTCTTTTACCTGCCCATCAGAATCTTGTAAAAGATAACTAAGCGAACCGTGTAGTACACCCGGCCTACCTGCTGAAAGAGTGGCTGAATGCAGACCAGTTTGTATACCCTTGCCAGCTGCTTCTGCGCCAAAAATTTTGACGTTTTCATCTTGAACAAAGGCTTTAAATAGACCTATAGAATTACTACCGCCTCCAACGCAAGCAAAGATCGCGTCAGGAAGTGAACCTGTGCTTTTAAAGATTTGAGATCTTGCTTCTTCACCAATTACTCTTTGAAAATCTCTAACTATAGTCGGAAAAGGGTGTGGGCCAGCGGCTGATCCAATCATATAATGTGTGGTATTGATATTTGTTACCCAATCTCTCAAGGCTTCGTTCATTGCATCTTTTAGAGTTTTTGAACCGCTCTCGACTTTATTTACTCTTGCGCCAAGAAGTTGCATTCTAAATACGTTTAACTTTTGCCTTTCATAATCAATCGAACCCATGTATATTTCACAGGGTATCTTCAAAAATGCACAAACTGTAGCTGTGGCTACGCCATGTTGGCCTGCTCCCGTTTCAGCAATAATTCTTTTTTTATTCAATCCTTTGGCGATCAAACCCTGTCCAAGACAATTATTTAGTTTATGAGCTCCTGTGTGTAACAGATCTTCTCTTTTTAAATATGTATTAATTTCAAATCTTCGGGAAAAATTAGGGGCATATGTTAGTGGTGTTGGCCTTCCTGCATACTCTGTTAGCAAGTTATTAAATTCTCTGAAAAAATCTCTATTTCCCTTAATTTTGTTGTAATAATTTTCTAATTCATCAAGAGCATATATAAGGGTTTCTGGGACAAAAGCACCACCAAATTTACCAAAATTTCCATTTAAAGTTTTATTCAACTTTTTGACCTCCAAAAAGAGTTTGTTTTTTAAGCGCACTAAAAAAATTTTTTAAGAGAACAGGGTCTTTTTTGTTTCCCCTTTCAACACCAGATGCCAGATCAACTCCGCAAAACTGAGGCTTTGAGATTTTTGTTATTATATCTAAAACGTTTTCACTACTTAGTCCACCAGCAATAAGGAATAAAATATTTAAGTTGTAATCCTTTAAAGCGTCGGTATTTAAATTTTTTATTCCTTTTACTTTATCAAACAGAAAATAATCAGGCTTATATTCTGAAAGGTTTTTAGGAAGACTATTTTCTATTCTAAACGCCTTTATTGCTATAAATTTATTTTCCTTGACAATCTCAATATCCCTTGGATCTTCTTCTCCGTGGAGTTGAACGCCGAATAGATTGCAACTTTTTGCAATTTCTAATACTTCTTCTATGGGGTTATTTTGAAAGACTCCTATAAATTTTTTATTGCTTAAGCTGTTTACTATCTTTTTACCTGTTGCTATATCAACTTTTCTAGGGCTATCGCAAAATATTAAACCCAAATAATCTGGATTAAATGAGCTTGATACAATTGCATCTTCGAGATTTCTAATGCCACAGATTTTAATAAGCATTCTTAGCTTTATTATTTGTTAAAAAATTTTTAAGCTTTAAATAATCAGTTTTGTGGACTAGATTTACCATTGTTTCTCCTATAAGAGCTCCTGAAATACCATATTTAAGAAGTCTATCAATTTCTTCTAAAGACTTTATTCCTGATTCTGAAACTATTTTGATTTCAGCAGGTATAGCTTTTGATAGCCTAAAGGTATTATTAATATCAACTTCAAAAGTTTTTAGATTTCTATTATTAATGCCAATTATTTTTGGTTTTATTTCTAGAGCTACCTGTAATTCTCTTTCATCGTGAATTTCTATTAAAGAATCAAGACCAAGCTTATTGGCGAAAGTATATAAATCTCTTAATCTTTTTTCTCCTAAAATAGATACTATAAGTAGTACACAATCAGCACCTAATAAAAAGGCTTCTTCTATTTGATCTTCTAAAAGAATGAAATTTTTATACAAAATAGGGAGATTGCAAAATGTTTTTATGTAGGAAATGTATAACGGATCTCCTTTAAAATCTCTTTTGTTTGTTAAAACTGAAATAGCTTTGCAGCCAATGTTTTGGTAGACATCAATAAAATTTCTAATCTCTTTTTTAGGATCTTTTATAAAGGTCCCCTTTACAGGTGAAGCTGGTTTGAATTCTCCTATAATACTTATTGGTGTAAGGGCGTTAGAAAATGATATAACAGGATATATTCTTCCGTATTTTTTAAGTAAACTTAGAAATTCCCTTCTTTGATTGAACTCTTCTATTTCCCTTTTTGAAACTTCTTCTAAGATGTTCATAACGTATTTGTGTAAGTTTTTAGAGTTTCAAATTTTGATAGAGCTAATTTTGAGTCAATTGAATCCTTTGCCATCATAATTGCTTCCTTGAAATCTGAAGTATAATCTGAAGCCATTATTGCTATAGCAGCATTTAAGACTACTATATCCTTGTCAAAACTCTTTTCACCTCTTAGAATTTTTATTATCCTTTTTGCACTTTCTTCGGAATTTTTCACTACAAATTCTGATGATGAAACTTTTTGAAAATTGTATTGCTCAGGGTCTAAAAAGAACTCTCTTGATTTATTCCCTCTAATTTCGATTACATAATTTGGACCTTCTAGTGATAGCTCATCCATTCCTCCTGCACCGTGGACTAAATAGATATGTTTTGGATTGAGGTTTTTTATTACTTCGGCTAATGTTGGCATTATTGATTTGTCAAATACCCCTATTACTTGATTGTCTACCCCGGCTGGATTGGTAAGCGGTCCTAAGATATTAAAGAACGTTCTAATGCCAAGTTCTCTTCTTGTTAAGGCTACATTTTTCATTGAAGGATGAAGTAGCGGTGCGAACAAAAAGGCTATCCCTATGTGATTAAGACAATCTTCTATTGCTTGAGTATTAAGATTTATATTAAAACCCAATCTTTCTAAAACGTCTGCAGAACCAGAAGAGCTTGAGACGCTCCTATTGCCATGCTTTGCTACGGGAATTCCTGCTCCTGCAACTACAAAGGCACTTGCAGTAGAGATGTTAAACGTTTTGAGACCATCACCTCCAGTTCCACAAGTATCGACAACAATCGAGTGTCTAGTTTTGATTTTTTTTGCGTGTTCTCTCATTGATTTTACAAAACCAGTTAGCTCTTCTGGAGTTTCTCTCTTCATCCTGAGTCCGACAAGAATTGCACTGATTTGACTTTGTGTAAATCTTGCATCCATTATATTGTCCATAAGATCTTTTGCCTCTTCTTCTGAAAGGTGTTTATTATTTAAAATTTTGTCTAAAATACCTTTTACCACCTGTCTCTCTCCTCTCATCTTTTTGTTTTTATGTTTTTAAATTTAAAAAATTTTTGAGAATTTTTTGGCCAACAGAAGTCATAATTGATTCTGGATGAAACTGAAGCCCATAAATAGGTAAATCTTTATATTTTAGTGCCATTATTATGTTGTCGTCAGAACTTTTTGCAAGTATTGTAAGGTCTTTTGGTAAACTTTTTTCGTCTAAGCACAGCGAATGGTATCTCATTGCCTGGAATGGTTTTTTTAATCCTGAAAAGATAGGATCATCTACAAAATTAATCATGCTAGTTTTTCCGTGCATTAGATTATTTGCTCTGACAACCTTAGCTCCAGAAAGGTACCCAATCAATTGGTGACCAAGGCAAACTCCTAAGAGCGGTTTTTTAGTTTTTACTGCATATTCAAATACTTTTGAAGAAAGATTACAATCTTTTGGGTGTCCAGGTCCGGGCGATATTACTAGTCTCTCAGGATTGAATTCTAGGACCTTTTTGAATGGTTCATTGTCTCTTAATACTAACATATCCTTTTTTGTTCTTCTAATTTTAGCGAATCCCTGAACTAAGTTGTAAGTAAAGGAATCAAAGTTATCAACAATCAAAAGTCTCTCTCTCATAGGTTGTTTCCTTTGTTTACAATAGATAAAAGAGCCTTTGCCTTATGAATTGTTTCTAGATATTCGCTAGACGGATCTGAGTCTGCAACTATACCTGCGCCTGCTTGTAAGTAAATTTTATTACCTTTAAAAAAAGCTGTTCTTATTGCTATGCAAGTATCGAAATTTGAACTTAAATCAAAATAACCGACTGCTCCAGCATATGGTCCTCTTCTCTCGCTTTCTATGGAATTTATTATTTCCATTGCTCTAATTTTTGGAGCACCAGACACCGTTCCTGCTGGGAATGAAGCGAAGAACGCTTCTAGGGGGCTTATATTTTTGTCTAATATTCCTGTAACCTCGCTAACGATGTGCATTACATGAGAGTAGTTTTCAACTTTCATAAATTCCTCAACTTTTACAGATGATGGAACGCAAACTCTACCAAGGTCGTTTCTTGCTAGGTCTACTAGCATAACGTGCTCTGCGCATTCCTTCGGATCAGATAAGAGTTCTTTCGCAAGTTTTTTGTCCTCAACAGGATCTTTCCCCCTTTTTCTGGTCCCAGCTATGGGTCTTGAAAAAAGTTTCCCATCTCTTAATGTAAGGAAAGTCTCGGGCGATGAGCCTGATATTACAATATCGTTTAATTTTATGTGAAATAAGTAAGGGGATGGGTTTAATCTTCTTAAGTTTCTATAAAATTCATAGGGGTTACCAAAAAAATTTGAAGAGAGTCTTTGGGAAAGAACTGTTTGGAAAGTGTCGCCATTTCTTATATACTCTTTAATCCTTCTTACTGCATTCTCGAAATCTGCTTTTTTTATGTGACTTTTTATGCTATTACTGTTACTGTCTTCACCTTCACCTTGCGAAAGATCTTGATTAGGTAAACAGCTTTTACTCGCTGAATTTAAATTGTTTGTTGATTGAATAAATTTTTCACCCTCGTTAATAAAAAATTCTGCCCTCTTTTCATCTGATTTATAAAGAGCATGGCTCATAAGATAAATGGTATCGGTAAAGTGATCAAATGCAATGATTAAGCCAGGGAAAAAGAGCATTGCATCAGGAAATATCGCTGGTTTATCAAATTTTAGGGATTTTTCATAAAATCTTACACATTCATAGCCAATGTAACCGACTATTCCTGAACTAAAAGGACATATTGCGTCAACTTTTGGTAGTTTTTTGAATACATTTTCTAAGACGTCTATAAGCGAATCTGTAGTATACGTGTTTTTAATCCCAATATTTTCAAGATCCATATCCGCGATTATTCTTGTGGATTCTGTATCCGTAGAAATTATAAATCTTGGGAAAGCTCCTAAAAATGAATATCTTGAGAGCTTATTAAAGGTTTTACTTTCCAGCAAAAAGGAATAAGGCAGATTTTTTAACTTTTCATACAAACTTATGGGAGTTTGTGAATCGGCACAATAAGATCTGACGAGTAGTTTTGACATACTTCTCTCCTCTCTTCTCATCTAATTTACCTTAGTCTAAGCTAAATAACTTTAATTAATTAACTTTCTTTATGATAACAAAAAAATGTATTGTGTCAACTATTCGAATTGCTTCATCAAAAATCTAAATGAAAATAAAAAGTCTCTTAGAATAGTAGTTACTATAACTCTGGAGGCTAGAAATGGGGTTAACGATGAAGGAAAGAAAAGCAGTGGTGAGTGAAATTGCAAAAAGATATAAAAAAGCAAACAAGAAACAAAAAGGCATTATTTTAGATGATCTAATAGCTTTGACTGGATACAATCGTAGTTATGCATGTTTTTTTAGCTAGTCACGAGAAGATAGTAAGTTGGTTATTTTAGATATGATAGAGAAGTTGAGCTAATGACTTTAAAAAAGCTTTATTAAAGCTTAAAGTTATATATAAACTTTTTTCAGCCTGTAATGAAATAAATCTCAAAAGAAAGAATATGAAAGTAAAGTTACAAAAAAATATGATAAAGCAAGAACTCCTTATCAAAGAATATTAGAAAATCTTGGTGTAGAAAAAATAGATAAAGAAAAGTTAAGAGAACAGTATACAAAATTAAATCCAGCTGAACTTCAAAGAGAAATAGTAAAACTTCAAAAAAGATTACTAGAAGACATATCCATAAAGGAAGAAGTAAGAAATTCTATTAAAAAGATTAGCAAAGATAAAGATAAAATATGTTATGGTTATGTTTAGAATTTTAAGTGAGGCAACGAATACAACTTCCTTTAGGTTTTTAAATGAGGCAACACGTAGGCAAGTTTAGATAATTTTTTATTTTGTTCTAATTTATTAAAGAGTTACTAATGTATATGTATATTTATAGTTTACAATAAATTCTAGTAAATCATTTTTTGGAGGTGAAAGATGAAAATAGAAAGAGTAGTAGTTGCTCTTGATTTTTCAGAGCAATCTTCAAAGCTTTTTAATGCTGTCAACGACTTTAAAAGGTTTGGCATTAGTGAAATTCATCTTGTTCATGTTGTAAACCCAAATATCTTGGAAGTGAATAAGGAGATTGTTAAAATTGCTTCTGATCACTTTAGTTCATATATAAATAACTATCTTTCGGAAGGAGTTAATGTTTTTTTAGAAATTCTTATTGGGAACGTCGTTGAGCAAATTAGAGATTATTGTGATGAAATCAATGCAAATTTACTTTTTGCGTCAGAACATGGAGAGGGATTTTTTAAAGATATATTCGTCGGAAGTAACTTGCTTAATTTTATAAGAACTATAAAAAGACCTATTTATGTTGAAAGGTTTTATAAAACCGAGAGTGCCTTTCTATTACCAGAAAATAGGTTAAAGAAAGTGCTTTTCCCCACTGATTTTTCTAAAAGCTCAATGAAAGCCTTTGATTTTTTAAAAAAGATCTCTTCAGCTATAAATGAAGTTCTTTTAGTTCATGTCCTAAAGCCATCTGACCCAAAATTTTTGATAAAAGAGGCATCTGGTGCAAATAAAGCTATAGAAAAGCTTACTTTAGATTTAGTAAAAAATAATGTGAATGCCAGATATCTAGTCTTAGAAGGAAACCCCGCTAAACAAATCAATTCTATTGTTGAAAAAGAAAACATTTCTATGATTATTATGAGTAGAAGAGGGCTGGGTTTCTTTGAAGGACTTTTTTTGGGGAGCGTAGCTGAATATCTATTGTTTCACACAAGAGTTCCTATACTATTTGATTAATATCATTTTTTGTTTTATCATAAAAATGTTTCTTGAGAAACATTTTGGAGGTTGATTATGAAACTAGGCGAGATTTATAAGTTAGCTATTAATATGGGCATTGAAGCCGATCCCAGGGGGAAAGAAGAAGTTTTTAGATATCTTGAAAAGATCAAAAAGGATTATGAAGAATTAAACGAAAAGAAGAAGGCAAGGTTTGACAAAGAGCTTCTGGAAAATCCATACTCCGATAGCCGAATCCTTAATGGAAAAGAAGATCAGATAATAAAAGGTATTCTTGTTGGAATTGATATGGAAGTTCCTGAAATCGTTCTTGCTGATAAGCTGAGGGAAAAAGGAGAAAGAATAGATCTAATACTTGCTCACCATCCTGAAGGAAAATCTTTGCCGGGTTTGGAAGGGGTTATGCACATACAAGAAGACATACTTTTTTCACAAGGCATACCAATAAATCTGGCTGAAAATCTTATGGGAAATAGAATTGCTGAAGTTTCTCGCTCTGTTCATCCTGCTAATCACAACAGAGCTGTAGATGCAGCAAAACTTTTGGGTTTTGCCTTTATGAACATTCATACTCCGGCCGATAACATTGTTACAAAATTTCTAACTGAACTTTTTGCTGAAAAGAAGCCTGAAACTATTGGTGAAATTGTAGATATCTTGCTTGAAATTCCTGAATATCAGGATGCGCAAGCACATAATTTTGGGCCAAAAATAGTAAATGGATCAGAAAAAAATCGTTGCGGGAAAATTTGGGTAGACATGACTGGTGGAACCTCTGGGAGCAAAAATGCTTATGAAAAGTTATCTGTTGCTGGTATTGGAACTATAGTGGGAATGCACATGAAGGAAGATCATCTTGAGGAAGCCAAAAAGTTTGGTATAAATGTTGTTATTGCTGGTCATATGCCATCAGATTCAATTGGGATGAACTTTATACTTGATGAAATAGAAAAAAATGGTGTTAATATTATTCCTACCTCTGGACTTTGTAGAGTAAAACGTTGAAAAGAATTATTGTATTTGCAAATCAAAAGGGTGGTGTAGGAAAAACTACATGTGCAGTAAATTTAGCCGCTTCCTATGCTGAAATAAACAAAAACACCCTTATAATAGATCTAGATCCTCAAGGTAATGCTACTACTGGTTTGGGGATCGATAAAAGAAAACTATTATCTTCGACGTATGAACTTTTGGTAACGAAAGAATTTGTTGAACCAGTTGATACAGGTATTGAGAATCTTAAGATAATCTGTTCACATCCAGATCTTGCTGGTGCAGAAGTTGAACTGGTTGACGATACTGATAGAAATTTAAAATTGAGAAAAAAATTGGAATATTATAACAATTTTGACGTAATAATTATTGATACCCCGCCATCTTTAGGTATATTGACCATTAATGGACTTTCTGCAGCAAGAGATTTAATTATCACAATGCAGGCTGAATTTTATGCCCTGGAAGGTCTCAGCATGATAATTAATACCTATGAGAGAATTAAATCCAGGCTTAATCCTGAACTCAATTTGCTGGGCATTTTGGTTAATATGTTTATGCAAAGGCTTGTTGTTTCAAATGAAGTCTTAAACGATTTAAAGATGCACTTTAAAAATAAAGTTTTTAATGCGCTGATC
Organism: Thermodesulfobium acidiphilum; assembly: GCF_003057965.1. Lineage (NCBI taxonomy): Bacteria > Pseudomonadati > Thermodesulfobiota > Thermodesulfobiia > Thermodesulfobiales > Thermodesulfobiaceae > Thermodesulfobium > Thermodesulfobium acidiphilum. The sequence goes on along the minus strand of NZ_CP020921.1, from coordinate 1,757,881 downwards.
CCAAGAAGTGTGAGAGTGGTAGAATCGCAAAGCTTTGGTAAACCAATGATAATATTTGACCCTAAATCAGTAGTTAGCAGTGCGTTTAGAGACCTTTTACAGGAGATAGAAAAAAATGTCTAAAAGAGGTATGGGCAGAGGTCTTGATGCCTTGTTGGGAGACGATAACTCTGATAAAGTTTTAAAATTTGTTTTGCTTGAAAAGATACTTCCAAATCCTTATCAGCCAAGAAAGGTGTTTGACGAAGAAAGCATTTTCAAACTATCTGAATCAATAAAGGAACACGGGGTACTCCAACCAATAGTGGTAAGAGAAAAAGGTCAATTCTACGAGTTGATATCTGGTGAGAGAAGGGTTAAGGCCTGTGAAAAAATAGGACTTTCAGAAATACCTGCAATAGTTAAAGAGGTAACCGATGATCAGATGGCTATACTTGCTTTAGTGGAGAACTTACAAAGGGAAAATCTTTCTGCAATTGATGAGGCAAGAGCATATCTTGAACTTCAAGATAAATTTTCTATGACTCATGAAGAGATAGCGAATTCCGTTGGGAAATCGAGATCATATGTAACAAATACAATTAGACTTCTTCAACTGCCTGATGAAGTAATAAAATATATAGAGAACAATAGCTTGAGTCCTGCTCATGGAAGGGTACTACTTTCATTAAAGGATGAGAGAGAAATATTAAACTTTGCAAGAAGAATTGTGAAGGATAACTTGTCGGTAAAGGTTGCCGAAGAGTTAAGAATAGAATTTCTTTCAAATAAGAAAAGTATTAAAAGTTTTTCTAAAAGTATTAAAGACAAATGTAAGCCTTTAAAAAGTCAAAAAGAGGTGGAACAAGATGAAGAGCTTAAGTTTATTGAAATTGAAATCTCAAAAAAACTTAAAACTCCAGTTCATATATCATTCTCCGGTAATGTTGGACGTTTTGTCATCGAGTTTTACTCTAAGGAGGAGCTCAACAATCTTGTCGAAAAGATTTTTAGTATTTTTGGGCTCGAGGATTAATTTATAATAATTTTATAATTTAATTAAGGAGGAAAAAGTTTGGAAAGAACTTTAGTGTTAATTAAACCTGACGCTGTAAAAAGACAATTAACAAGTAAAATACTTGCAAGATTTGAGGATAAAGGCTTAAAGATAGTTGGCCTCAAACTTATGCAGCTTTCTAAAGAAAAGGCGATGGAACATTACGCGGAACATAAGAAAAAGCCATTTTTTGATAATCTTGTTTCTTTTATTACTTCTAGTCCAATAGTAGCTATAGTATTAGAAGGGAAAGATGCAGTTACTGTGGTGAGAACTATGATGGGGACAACGAATCCTCGAGATGCTGCTCCAGGCACTATTAGGGGAGATTTTGCAATGGATCTTGGCAGAAATGTAATACACGGATCTGACTCTGTATATTCAGCTGAAAGAGAAATTAAGATCTTTTTCGAAGAAGACGAAGTGCTTGAGTATGAAAGAATAATCGATAGAGACATATATGAAAATTTAGAATGACATATGGAGTTTTTAAAGCTTCTTGAGCACAAAATCTTAGATCTAAAGTCACAGTTCAACTTCAGATCCATAAGGCCTATTTCAAATGGTGCTGAAAAATATATAAATATAAATGGTAAAAAACTTCTTAATTTGGCATCTAACAACTATCTAGGCTTAACAAATAATGAAATAATAAAAAATATGTCAATCGAAGGGATAAAGAAGTTTGGTACAGGCATATCTTCTTCAAGGCTTATTATTGGTAACAACATTTTATATGATGAACTTGAAAGAGAAATTTCTGATTTTAAAAATAAAGCGAAGTCTTTGGTATTAAATAGCGGATATTGTGCAAATCTTGCAGCTTTATCTATTGCAAAAAATTGCGAAGTCTTTATGGATAGGCTTTGTCATGCAAGTCTGATAGATGGAGCTATTCTTATAGGAACAAGATTTCATAGGTTTAGACATAACGATTTAGATCACCTTGAAAGGATGCTAAAGAGTTCAGATAATCATAGGGTGGTTGTTACGGAAAGTATATTTAGTATGGATGGAGACAAATGTGATTTGGTTAATTTAGTTGAACTTTCAAAAAAATATGATGCTTTTCTAATTTTAGATGAAGCTCATGCTACTGGAATATTTGGAAATGGGAGAGGTTTAGCACACGAATATTCTTTGGACAATGACGTTCACCTTAATGTGGGAACTTTTTCAAAAGCGTTAGGAAGCTTAGGCGGATATTTATCTGGAGATAAAGTCGTAATTGAATATCTTATTAATTTTGCAAGGTCTTTGATATATACAACTGCTCTTCCACCATCTGTTATAGCTGCCAATCTTGCAGCGCTAAAATTTGTCAAAGAAAACCCATCTTGCGGGGCGTTACTTCTTCAGATATCTGACAATGTGAGAAATTACTTAAAGTCTTTAGGTTTTAATACATTAAATTCATCTTCCCAAATTATTCCTGTTGTATTGGGCGATAGCAAGAAGACTTTGATGGCCCAAGAAATATTGTTTGATATAGGCTTGTTTGTAGCAGCTATAAGAGAGCCCACTGTACCAAAGAATTTAGCAAGACTCAGAATCTCTCTAAGATCCGACTTAAACATAGATGAAGTTGAATTTATAAAGAAAGCATTTACCTTACTGGCAGGAAAAATTTGATATTTTTGTCCGGCTGGAGTGGCTTTAGCGAAATATATCCTGAAATATCTAAAAAGTATAAGTTCATTGTTCCATTTCAAGATCCAAATTTTTCGGAATGGTACTTAGATGAAATAAAACAGGAAGAAGATATGCTTGTAGGATGGTCGTTGGGGGCAAACTTAATTTTAAAAGATATTGATAAATTAAATGCAAAAAGAATAATTCTTATAGCTCCCTTTTTGAATTTCACTGATTACGTTAACGAAAGAATTGTAGACCTTATGATTCGAGCTTTTGAAAGGGATAGAGAAAAGTGCGTTAATGATTTTTGGGCTAGAATAGGCATTAAAAAGGATGTAAAAACGAAAATAAACAGTTCTCTTAAAGAGGGTCTAATATTTCTTAAAAAGAGAAATAATTTTAAAGAGTATGTTCATGATAAAAATATTTTGATTATAGCCTTAACAATTGATAGAATTTTGCCTCTCAAAGCCTTTATGGACGTTCAAAAAAAGATTTTTGGAAGTGTTATTAAACTATATTCAAATCATTATGTTGAAGAAAAAATTTTGGAAAGGATTATTTTTGAAAACATATGACCCAAAAAATACAATCTATAAAAAATTTTACCAGGAATTCATTTGATAGAGCCCTTTTTTATGAAAACTATACTCCTATTCAGAAGGAGATAGCACATTTGATTTCACTAAATATTGGATCAGAATATTTTGAAAGCGTTTTAGAGGTTGGTGCGGGAACAGGGCGTTTAACTCAATCAGTTACAATTAGCTTCAATAATTACACGTGTATTGATATTTCAGAAAAAGCCTTAAATAAACTAAAAAGTAAACTTAAAGGTCAAGATGGTTTTGATTTTGTAATTGGCGATGCTGAAAATTACGACTTTTCCGGGAAACAATTTGACTTAATTTTATCTTCTTCCTCTATACAATGGTTTCTTTATCCTGAAAAAACTTTAAAAAATTTTATATCTCTTTTGAAAGAAACAGGCCAAATACATTTTGGAGTTTTTATTGAGCCCACTTTTAAAGAAATGCAATTAACTAACATTTTTTCTGGTTTCGGTTCTACAATGAAACTCAAAGACGAAGGCTTTTATCTGGATATTTTCAAAGATTTAAATTTGATTTATAAATACGTTTGTACCAAGAAACTATACTTTCAAAATCCAATTGAATTTTTGAGGTTTCATAAAGCTTCTGGTGCAAGATTTACAAGCTTTGATTCACTTTGTTCTAAAGAGAAGTTTAAAAAGTTTTGTGATTTTTATGAAAAGAATTTTAAGATTAAAAATAAAATATATGCAACTTACAGTTATCTTATTGCTGGTTTTTATAAATGATAAAAATTGTTTAAAGAAAATTTTTCTATCATTTTTACTGTTTCTAAATCGGTTTTTGTGCCTCTCTTTTTTAGCTTTTCAATTGTATCTTTGTTGTCTTTATAGCTTCTGTGTTGATCGAATTTAAATTTAGCGCTAACAAAAGAGACTTTTAACTCAAATAATAATACATTTTCTATAGCCTTTAGGTAAATTATATTATCTATACCAATAGGATTAAAACCCCCTTCGGGCTGATATTTTTTCATTAAAAGATTCAAATATTCACATTTCTTAAGATTATCCTTTGTTTCAGTTATTTCTCCTTCTAAATAAATTGAGGCATATAATTGCCCAGCAAAACATGCGTTTTTTTCATTTTTGAAATAAGATGGCAAAAAAGAAAAGGGTTTTACTGCCAAAAAGCTACCTATTGGATTTTTTCTTATAATATCAACTTTTTTACCACCAGTTGCGCTATGAAAGAAAATGCTGTTCTCATAATAAAAGAAGTTTAGTGGTACTGAATAAGGTTTATTGTTCAAGTCAACTAAAGACAAGACTCCATATTCTAAATTGTTCAGTATGTTACATATTTCTTTAGAATCGGAAATTAGAAATTCCTTTCTTCTCATTTTGTTCATCCTAACCTTTATATTGTTATTATTTCATTTTTGAATCTATATTTTATTTTGCCAGTAAGTTTACTTAAAATGTCGAAGTTGTCAAATGTTTCCTTGAAAAAATCATTTAGTGCAAAACCATATAAATCTATACCTTCCTTATCGCAATAGTATAAGTTTAATAATGTTTGATTTATACACCCAAGTTTATTCGGTACCACTATTATAGTTTTTAAGCTCATTCTTTTTGGTATATCGACTATAAAGTTATTTTTGTCTAAAGGCACTAATAGACCGCCAGAGCCTTCTACAATTGTATAATCTACTTCCTCTGTTTTAATTCGACTTATTGCTTCTTCTATAGGGAAATTTTCAAAAATAAAGCAAGGAGCTAGAGGATCTTTTCCAAAATATAAGGTTTTTGCTTCTACTTTGGATTTTGAGACAAAGGCACTATCATTGTCTTTAGGATAGCCAGTCTGAACTAATTTAATATATTTTGTTCTTTTCCCCTCAATTAAGAATTTTTTTGCTAATAGATAAGAAAAATAAGTTTTACCTACTCCAGTATCTGTAGCGCTTATAAAAAGAATCACTTCTTTAACACCTCCAAATATGATTGGTGTGCTGCCTTTACCAAGAACTCAATTTGATGAGGTTCTATTATATACGGTGGGAGAAAGTAGATTATATCTCCTAAGTTTCTGAGCAATACCCCCCTCTTAAGCGCTTCTCTGTAAATATTGAATCCAGTTCTTTTTTTCCAGTTAAAGGGCTTTTTTGTTTTTTTATTTTCTACAATTTCCACAGCGCTAATAAATCCAATATGTCTGATTTCTCCTACGTGTTGCAGTTCACAGAATTTATTTTCTATAAGATTTCTCATATATTTGTATTTTTCTTTATTTTTTTCCAACACATTCTCTTCTTTAAATATTTTTAAGGTTTCAACAGCTACAGCTGAGGATATGGCATTACCATTATAACTGTGACTGTGCAGAAATGCCTTAAGAGTTGTGTAATCATCATAAAAAGCCCTGTATACTTCATCAGTTGTAAGCACTACTGAAAGAGGCAGATAGCCGCTTGTTATTCCTTTCGATAGGCACATAAAATCAGGTTTAATATCTGCCCATTCACACGCAAACATCTTACCAGTTCTCCCAAAGCCAGTCGCTATTTCGTCAAGGATTAAATGAATTCCAAGCTTAGAAGTGAGATTTCTTAGCTTTACTAAATACTCAGGCGGATAAATTTTGAAGCCGCCAGCAAACTGTACTATGGGCTCAACTATTACTGCGCATATCTTTTCGCCGTTTGATATCAATATTTTTTCAATATCTGAAAAGCACTCTGTGTTGCAAGACTCTCTTGAATGCCCAAATTTACACCTATAACAATCTGGAGAAAAGGATACAATATTTTTTGGCAAAATACTTTTATAAGCTTTTTTGTACAAATCTTCACCGCTAACAGAAAGTGCGCCTATAGTTTCGCCGTGATAACCATTTTTTAAAGATACAAATTTTTTTCTTTTTCTTTGTCCTATGTTTTGAAAATAGTGATAGCTCATCTTAATTGAAATTTCTACTGCACTTGAACCAGTTTCTGCAAAGAACATTTTAGAAAGATTGTCTGGAACAACCTCAGAAAGAAGCTTTGCTAGTTCTAAAGCTTTTTCGTGCGTAAAGCCAGCAAAAATTATTTGTTCAAGTGAAGCGATCTGATTAGAAATAGCTCTGTTTAATCTTTCATTGGAATGCCCAAAGAGGTTTACCCACCAGGAAGATATTCCATCAATGTAAGAATTACCATTAAAGTCGTAAAGATAAACCCCCCTTGCGTTTTTTATTTTTATTAACGGGTATTTTTCGTGATCTTTCATCTGTGTACAAGGATGCCAAATTTGTATCAACAGATAACCTCCTATACAATATAAGTATTGTAGTAGTTTATAAGATTTATAATATTCATATGTTTAAAATATTTAACAATTATAAATCAGAATTTATCTTACTTGCCTTAATTTTATTTATTCTTTTTGGATTAGGTATATGCATATCTTTTTCCTTGCCACTTTTTTTAGGATTGATACCTGCATATTGCATGTTATTTATATATCTTTTAACTTTAAAGAATAATTTTAGCCAATTAATTTTTATTTCACTAAAAGGGATATTTATGGTGAAAGAAGTAGTGGGAATACTTATAGGTGTTGGGATAATGCTTCCCTCATTTGCACTATCTGGAACTTTAAATGAAATACTTAATATTTTTATGTTTACTTTAAATCCTAAGTACTTGGCTTTTTTCTCTTTTGTATTTGCATCGATCCTCTCTTTGATTATTGGTAGCATCACTGGGACTTTATGTATTCTTTCTGCTCCAATAATGGCACTTTCAAATAGCGTACACTATCCCTCGTATATAGTTGCAGGAGCTCTCGTTTCTGGTGCGATGTTAGGAGATAGATCCTCTATTTTTTCTTCTGCTCTTAGACTGACTGCGATATGTGTAGGAATTGATGTTAAAACTCACTTTATGGCAATTTTACCTACAACAATAGTTGCAGTCATTTTAATTTTAATTGTTTACTCAATTTTTTTACCTATTTTTTTTGAAATTCATATCAATTCTGTTCACATAACCAGTGATTACTTGATAAAAGTTGACTATTTTAAGTTATTTCCTATTTTAATTTTGTTTGTTTTGTTTATAAAAAAAGTGCCACTTTTTTTCTCTTTTCTTTTTTCATCTATATTTGCTCTCTTTATAAGCGATGTAAATTCTAGTATAAATCTTATATACCACATTTTTTATGGAATAAACATTTGGCCATTTAACCACTTGAGCGGTATTTTTTCTATGTTGCCCTTGGTAGCACTTGTTTGTGTTTCTTCTGCGTTTAATTCACTGCTTCAAAAGAGTAGGATTTTAGATTCTCTTGTGAAGAGAATTATAAATCCTAAAAGTTACAGTCAATCAGTTTTTAGGGTGATAGTTCTCAACCTTATATCTTCAATGCTTTTTTGTAATCAAGCCCTGCCTCTGATGCTTGCCGCACAGCAATTAAGAAATGAATGGAGGAGGAACTTTAAACTTTCTCTTTTATCAAGAGTTATTGCAGATAGTGCACATGTTTTTCCGGGAATTGTTCCTTGGAATCTACTGGCTCAAATATGTGCAATTTTACTGGGAGTTAAGCCAATGTATTATATACACTTTGCATTTCTTTTGTGGATCTTACCAATAATAAATCTTATTTTTAGCTATTTTGCTCAAAAGGATAAAATTAAATAATTTTTTTAACTTGATTTGTCATTAATAAATTAAATGTATTCATAACTATTGTTTTTGAAAAAGCAATATTGTTTTATGGTAATTGGGTCTATAATAGAAATGTTATTACTATAAAACCAAATACTGTTAAAGTACACCCCTTAACTATAATTAGTCTTGCCTTGAGAGAGAACAGGTAAGACTAATTTTTTTTACCATTAAGGTTGAACAAATAAAGCATAGATTTCCAATTTAATGCTAAGTGTAGAATTGCTAAGAAGCAAAAAACTATTCCAAATTCTACATGCAAAAACAAAACCCAAGATGGCAAAGGAAGTTTGATAAGGCCGTCGTATTTAAGTGATAAGATCATTCCAAGGACTGCAGATACTACAAAAGATAATGCTAAGACAAAGTTACATATTTTTAGAAGCGTTTGTTTTTTTATTACTTTTTTCCTTACCAGAAGACCGGATATTAAGGAAAAAAGAATTGCTAGTATGGACAGTGTTCCTGTATTATAACTTTCAGTAATTGAACGCCTTCTTTTTCGATCTGCTGCTTCAGCTATATCATCACCAAATAATGGCTTTGTGTTATTGAAATTTTCAGCTTTTTTGGAAACATATGAGTTTAAACTTGATTTGGTTTTTGGAGGAGGTTCTGAATAGTCACAATAGCCGTCGTTGTTTGTGTCTATATACCTTGAACACTTACCAGGATATGGGTCATATTGAAGCCCTCTTGGGCATTGCCCCCAAACTTCAGTAGAGGATTCTGCAAGCGAATTGGAATTATATAACATCAATTTGAAGGCAATTAAGCTATAAATGAGCTTTTTAATAAAGGATCTTCTATTATATAGATGATACATCTTTTACCTCCATAAACCTTTTTATAGAATACGTCAAGAATAGTCTTATAGTAACAAAAAAGGAAGAGAAATCTCTCTCTTCCTTTTTTTGTACCCTAAACAAACCCTTAGACCAAGGGTCTAACAACCTGGGCCTCAAGAACTTTGTGGTGGGGCAAATAGTTCACCGATTTTAGTCATCCAAAACTCTGCTTCCTCAGTCATGCCATATGTATTAAACACGTATTCTGATTCTGTTTTAAATTTTTCCAACTTATCTGGCAATATAAGGCCTGATCTTGCCATTGAAAGAATGGAGTAATATACCAGCCTCGAGTAAAGTCCGACAAGTTCTGGCCTTTCTTTTAGTGAATCTATAACAATGTCAATACTTTTCCTAAAATCGTCGATTGAGTCCTGAGTTTTTGATGTTTCTACATTGTTTATGCCCCTGTTCATATAAGTTACAGCAAGGTCTAAGTTAAGAGAGTTATCAACTTTTACTTCCTTTTCTAAAATATCAATAGCTTTGTTGAAAGCTTCAAAGGAAGATTCGAAATTGTTCATATTTTTTTGTGTAATTGCGAGTTGATTTAGGGCATGGGTATAGAGTCCAGTGTTGGAAAGCGAACCATCTTTATAACACTCTTCATACAAATTAATTGCTTCCTTGATTTGAGAGAGGGCTTCGTCAAGCTTACCTATTTGTCCTAGGTTTATTCCCTTGTGAGTTAATAGTCTCGCAATGTCTTCCTGATTTTTACTAAACTTTTCGCTAAAAAGAAATTTCCTAAGAGCAATCGATTCGTCAAGGTCCTTCATGGAACCCTCAAAATCTCTACCATAGGCTCTAATAAGGCTTCGTATATCCAGTGCGGTTGCAAGGATATCTTTTTCTTCGTTTGTTTGATTTTCATGAAGCTCATCAATTAATTCTTGTAATACTTTTCTTCCCTGGTCAAGCTCGTTCTTATTTACTAGGTCAACAGCATTTTGAAGCTTTTCTTTGTAATCGGTTAATGACATAATTCCTCCAAAAATTTTTATTTACTAACTTTATAAATATTATCTTATTTTTTAAAATTTGTGTATAAATTTGTGTTAATGATATCTTTTGGGTCTTCACTCTTAAATGTTAATATGATTTAATATATATGATATATAATGATATCTTTAACTAAAAAGGCAATTAAATTAATTGAGAAGAGTGGCAAAGAAATATATGTCTTGCCATCGAGGGATTTGTTGTGTAGCACTTGAGGGACTGGTTCAGGAATACCATCAGTTAGATGGGGAAGACCTAAGAAAGAATTTGATAAATATAATTGTATATTTTTTGATGATGTTGTTGTATATGTGCCGAAAAATTTTTTTTACGATAAAGATCTTGTGATCGATGCAAAGACAAGTTCCTATGGTAAGGAATATATTTTTATATATGCTTTAGATGGAGGTAAAAATGCCTAAATTTGAATTTGATAAAGAGGCTAAAGAATACATAAAATCAAAGGGATCAAAGATTTTTTTTATAAATGCTTCGTCTTGCTTTTCTTGAAGCAGGGTCCCTTTACCTCCTTCAGTTAGAGTTGGAGAGCCTTTGGAAGGAATAGCATATAAAGTTTTTGAACAGGAGGGAATAGAAATTTATATACCTAAAGAATTAAATCTTAAAAATAAGACAAGAATTGGTTTGAAAAAATTTTTATTTTTCAAAGAACTTATAGTGGTAACTTAATATGTTTAAAAACACGTTATTTAAAAGTTCGCTCTCAAGATATATTTCGTTTAGAAAGTCCTTAAAAAATTATCAGAAAAAGGGGTTTGCTTCTTCGTTAAGCAAGGGATTAGAAAAGATAAAATATGAGATTTTTAAAGCAAAGGATTTATGGGAAGATCTAAGAGTCGTTAAGATAAATTTTGACTATTCTCCCAAGATTCCTGTTCAACACAAAGATGTTGCGTTTACTATAATTAACAAAGACGAAATGCACTATGCCCTAAATTTAAGGGATAGTTTTCTAAAAAACAATCCAGACATTGAATTTGTAGTTGTAGTTGTAGACCTTTTAAAGGATATTAGAGAATTTAGACTCTTTAACGAATTGGTATCTAGAGGTATTAAATTTTTCTTTTTGTGTGAACTTTTGTCAGAAATTTCATGTAGGGATATGCATAAAGTTCTTTGGACATCTACTAAGGATGAGTCGAAAAACTGGATTTTGTCATATGTTTTTGAATATTTTGCTTATGTTGGATTTAAAAAAAGTTTGTACTTATCGAAAAATATCTTCTGCCTTTCTGATGTAAAGGGCTTATACGATCTTTTGGATGATTATGATGTAATTCGTTTCAAAGAATCGATATTTGCTTTAAAAAATACTGAAGCTAATATCTCCTATTTTCACAGGAAAGAGATATCAAAGCTAAAATATCTTGAATTAGATGATTTGCAGTATACTCTGACCTTTTATAATGTTAAAAAAGAAGATATCATATTTAAAGAATCTAATTATTTTGTAAATAGAAAAAATCTTCTCAAGAAGATATCACTTTTTGAATTTAGTGGGTTTTATCTGGATGATTTATTTCTATTCGATCACGTAAGCTTTTTTGGATCAATAAATAAATCGTATATAAAGTTAGTAAACGAGTACTATAACAAAAGTTTTTTCCAAAATAAAAGAAAATTTGAGGAATTACCATATTATTTTGAGTACCTTCCATTAACAAGAATTAGGATACCTCTTGAAGTAAGAAGAAGATATTCAGAAGAAATATTTAAGAGATTTAGGAATCCATATTTACCTGACAGAGAAAATGTAAGGGCAATACTTTCTTTTCTGCACACAAAATACAGCTCTATAAGTAGGTTTGCAAGATGTGTGATTGAGTCAAGACTGGATTTACGCTTGACTTTTTCTATGACTGGCATAATAAGTACTGTAACATTGAAGGATATCTTAAGGGTTAATTACAACCTTACTGATACATCTCGTATTGAGCATAGCCCTTTTGGAATAAACATCGTTGGGTTTTTTGAATCGAAGATTGGGCTTGGGGTTCAAGCAAGATCCTTTTTTAGAAAGGCATCTTCACTGGGTATTCCGTGTTCGCTTTTCTTTTTGCCCGTTACATCAAATTTGAGAGTTTCTGAAGAGGAAATTAAAAATATTGCTTGTTTTAACGTTAATAATCTATCATTTAATAACACAATATTTTTTATTAATTCAGAAGATTTGGCTTATCTTAAAGATATATCAAGCAATATTTTCAAAGGCAGAACATCTGCAATCTGGAACTGGGAATTTGATAGGTATTTTGATGACCCTAAGGCCTTTTCTTTGGTAGATGAAGTTATGTGTTATTCAGATTTTGTAAAAAGCGCTTTAATTAAAGCGGGAGGGAAAAAGGTATATAAGTTTTTGTATCCATTCACTTACGATTGGAGAATATTACAACACAGAAAGAATCTTCGAGCAACCTTTGGTTTTTATGACTCTTTTGTTTTTATGTTTATACTGGACTTTTTCAGAGATTTTGACAGAAAAAGACCGTTTTTGCTTTTAAGGGCTCTTTCGAGGGTTGTAAGAGAATATAGCGATGTATATTTAATATTTAAGACCTTTCAGGCTGCAAAATATTCTGAAAATCAAGTAAAACTCGCAAAATACATTAAAGAATTGGGTATTACTGACAACGTTGTATTTGTGGATGAGACTACGAACAGAGATGGATATATTACTATATTAAATGCTGCAGATGCATACGTTTCTCCGCACAGTTGTGAAGGCATGGCCCTTCCTCTAATAGAAGCTATGTGGCTTGGAAAACCAGTTATTGCTACAGCATACGGTGGTAACCTTGAGTTTATGAATAAAGACAATTCTATACTTTTAAATTATAAGTTCGAAAAAATAGGTCAAAATAGCTCGGGATATAATCCAGATTGGGAGTGGGCTCTCCCTGATGAAGATGAATTGTATAGTGCAATGTTGAAATTGGCTAAAGATAGAGATTTTGCCAGAGAACTTGGAGAAAGGGCAAGAGCTTTTGTCATGGAAAAGTTTTCTATCCAAAATTTTTCTAAAGAGATGCTCAACTTTTTTGAAAGGAAAAGTAAATGATTGTAGAGGATGAAATCAGAAAAGCAATATCTGAAGCCCTGGAGTTAAAAGATAAGTTGCTTTCTGATGATAGATTTTTAGAAACTGTTAAAATGAGCGTTAAAGTTATATCTGCAGCGCTAAGGTCTGGGAAAAAACTTTTGATTGCGGGAAATGGTGGTAGTGCTGCTGATTCACAGCACATTGCAGCAGAGTTTGTTGGTAGATTTTTGTTGGAAAGGAAAGCTCTAAAAGCTATAGCCCTTACTACTGATACTTCAATTATTACAGCTATTTCAAATGATTTTGGATATGAAAGCATTTTTGCAAGACAGATTGAAGCGCTAGGTGAAATGGGTGACGTCTTTTTTGCCATTTCGACAAGTGGGAATTCTAAAAATTTAATAAAGGCGCTAAGAATTGCTCAACTTTATCATATAAGCACAATCTCGCTTACAGGTATGGCTGGAAATGAAATGGAAAAACTATCTGATATCTGTATAAGCGTTCCGTCAAAAAACGTTCCAAGAATACAGGAATGTCATATTATGATTGAGCACATAATCTGTGACATGGTTGAAAAGATCCTTACCTCAAAATCTGCCTGACCTTTTAGATTTCTACCCCTTTTTAAATAAAATTAGTATTTTTGTCGATAAATCATAAGAGAAGATATTTTCTAATAAGGAAATATATAATTTTGAAGATAGAAAGGAGGTGAAAGTTTGAACTCTTCGCCTTTGGCAAATCTACCTATATTGCAGTCGGGCAATTCTGTGCCGAATCCGAATCAATCATCTATCTCGCAAGATGAGGTTTTTTCTTCAATTTTAGAACAACTTGTTAGCGAATTTGCCCAAAACGAAGTCAATACAGCCCAAAGCTCACAAATTAATATCCAAACTACTAATCCAAAATCTCAATTACAACCAGGAAGTGAAAGTAGCGATCAAAGCGTTTCTGGCCAAATACAATCTTCTTTGGTACTTATTCAGATGCCAAATCAGATGCCTGTTATAAATTTGTCAGGTCAAATCCCTGTTGTTTTGGGTTTAAATTTGTCTCAGGATCAAAATAGCGCTCAAAGTGCTTTAAAAGATCAAACTAACAAAAGCAACCCTACTCTAACTCAACCAGATATCCAAATCTTGGGGCCATTGCAAGATGCTCAAATAATTCCTCTACAGTTAGCTGATATTTTAAATTCTTCTCCTGTCTTAAGTTCTCAAGCAAGTAACGGTGCAATCAATATTCAGAATAACTCTAATGTATTAAGTACTATACAAACAAATACTCAAAGCCCCTTCTTATTAGAATCTCAATTAACTGTTCCTCAAGCACAATCAACGTCTCAAAGCACACTTATTCAAACTGCTAATTTAACCCCTTCTAGTCAGTTAGCTCAGAATAGCACTCCTTTTAATTTAAACTCTATTCAGGCTTTGCAAAGCTCTACAAATATTTCTCAGGATAATTCTGGAGAAAATGATACTACTTTAATAAACTCTAGTTCTTTAAATACTTTGTCAAATCTTTCACAAAATTTGCAGACTATTTCTGACAAATCATTTAGTACTTCACAGTTAGCATTAAATTCTCAAGTCTTTATAAATCAACCAAATTTATCAAGCTCTATTACAGGAACTCTAACATCTTCTCAGAACTTAAATCAACAAGCTTTTAATTATCAGAATCAGTCTGTAGCACAAAATATCTCAAACACTATAACTTCTCAGATACTCAGTAACCTAAGTATCCCTTCTTCTGTGAACTCTCAAATTACGGTTGCTAACCTTCTCTCTGGGCAAATAGCCTCTGGTTTTAATCAGGCAAATTCTTTGTCTAACTCATCTGAAAACAAATTAACAGATGCCAATGAAGCTATCTCTTCAAATTTGCTAGGTCCCCAATTGTCAATAATCAATAATATTGTAACGCCAAACCAGAGCATGTCGTATCATTCCATTTCACTGGACGCATATCAAAAGATCCAGAACATGATGCAGGATTTGAGATTTAATTCTCCAAAAGACATAGAATTTTTACTAGAACCACCAGATCTGGGTAAAGTAAAGCTAAACGTATCACTTGATAGGGCTACAAATTCCGTAAACATGACCTTTTTTGTTGTAGACGATCTTGCAAAACACGCTATTTTATCGAATATGCAAGATTTTAGACAGATTTTACAATCAAATGGCTTTGCGCCAAATAATGTAAATGTCTATATAAATTCCGACCAGAAGGACCAGGGGTTTAACCAGAATTTCAGTCATGTAATTTATCCTTTAAATAATAATAATAACGTTTCTTTAGATACTGCACTTATAACGGGTATTCAAAGTCTTAAAGACGGTGTTGATATAAGAGTATAAGAAAAAGGAGGTATTGAAATGTCAGTTTCAAGCGTTGGTTCGACGAGTAATAATGTCAGTACAAGTTCTAATTCTAGTTCAAGTTCAAGCGCTAATAGCCTGGCAAACACCAATGCTTTTTTGACTCTTTTGATTGCTCAACTAAAAAATCAAGATCCACTTAATGCTATGAGTACAAGTGAATTTATGAATGAGTTATCAGCTCTTACTACCACACAACAGATGACAAACATGAGTAATGCTGTTCAAGAATCTGTGGTAAACATAAATAACCTATATGCTACTAGCTTAATAGGTAAAAAAATTCAATATACAGCTGCTGACAACAGCACACAAAGCGCTACAGTTACTCAGGTAACTATAAGTAATAACAATCCATCTTTAGTTTTAGATAACGGTTCTACTATAAATCTTTCTAACATAGTAAGCGTTTTATGAAGATAGACAAAATTCAAGGACAAGGCATTTCAAATAAGAGTTTTACAAAACTTCAGTCAGATTCAAGTTTTGCTGAGATATTAAATAACGAAATTAGCAGTATAAACTTTACCAATCATGCCTCAAAGCGCCTTGAATCAAGGGGTATAAGCCTTAGCTCTCAAGATATTTCAAGAATGAACTATGCTATGGAAAGGCTTGCAAAAAAGGGTTCAAAAGAATCTCTTGTGCTTATGGACAACAAGGCTTTTGTAGTCAATCCAAAAAGCAAAACGATTATAACTGCTGTAAGTCAAGAGAACTTAAAGGATAATGTTTTTACAAATATTGATAGTGCAATAATATTATAAAATGGGCTGGACCGCATGTCGGAGGCCCTCGAAAAATTTAAGGAGGGTAAAATATGTTAAGAGCTATGTCTTCTGCTGTTAGTGGTTTACAAAATAACCAGACGGCTATGGACGTTATAGGCAACAACATTGCAAACGTTAATACGATTGGTTTTAAGGCAAGTACAGTTACTTTTTCTCAGATGCTTTCTCAAACTTTGAGCGGGGCTTCAGCTCCTCAAAACGGTTTGGGGGGGATTAACCCAATGCAAATTGGTTTGGGCACTCAAATTGCTGCTATTTCTACCCCTTTTACCAGCTCCTCTACTGAAAATACTGGAGTAAATACTGATCTTGCTATACAGGGTAACGGCTTTTTTATTGTGAATAACGGCTCTCAAAATTTCTATACTAGAGACGGCTCATTTAATGTAGATGCAAACGGAAATCTCGTAAACAGCGCAGGTCTCAAAGTTCAAGGCTGGCAAGCTGACTCTAGTGGAGTAGTGAATCCTTCAGGTCCTGTATCTGATCTAAAAATTCCTATAGGACAATCCATGCCAGCAAAACAGTCAAACAACATTACCATGACGGGAAATCTTGACGCATCCCAATATGCGAACACTTCAACTTCCAGTACGCCATATGCCGTTACTTCATCTGGAGCAATATATGATTCTCTTGGTGTATCTCACTCTGTTACTACAGTTATAACTCCAACTGGAGCTCAAAACACGTGGAAGTGGAGAACTCTAACGACACTTCCATCGGCTAATGTTCCCAGTAAGACTGCTTCTTCTGCTCCCATAGGGGCTACTCAAACTGGCAACATAACTCTTTCTTTTAATGGTTATGCAATTCAGAGTATTGTTGGCGACAATGTACCATACAACTTAACTATTACGGTTCAAAATGGTGATAGCCCTTCCACTATAGAACAAAAGGTTATAAACGCTATAAATAACGATCAAATACTAAAGAACTATTTTGTAGCAAGCAATAGCACTACAACACCTGGAAGTGTTAACCTGCAGTCAAAACTGGTGGATCCAACAGGAACTTATGGCACTAACTGGCTCCAAATTACTGAAAATGATGGTTCTACAGGTGCTGCTACAGGGCTTAATGGTTTTTCTTATGTACCTACTGATGTAGGTACTACTCCTGTGTCAAATGTTTATGCTACTTCTGGTTATGGAACCTTAACTTTTAACTCTAATGGTTCGCTTTCAAATGTTACGACTACTTATCCAACTCCTTCTAGCTCTACAGCAACACTTTTAATAAATCCATCTACTGGTGCATCTACTCCATGGACTCCCACAATTAACTTTTTTGGCATGACACAATATGGAGGCTCTTCCAGTCTGAACTTTGCCAGTCAAGATGGTTATTCTTCTGGTTCTTTACAGAGCTATTCAATAGATCAGTCAGGTGTTATTACCGGTACTTATTCTAATGGCCTTACAAATGCTATAGGTCAGATTGCACTTGCCAATTTCCCAAATCCATCAGGCTTAACCAGTAACGGATCAAACATATATAGCACTTCTTCGAATTCTGGAACTGCACAAATTGGTGCTGCTGGTTCTGGTGGTATTGGAACAATTATTCCAAGCGCCCTTGAGATGTCCAATGTAGACCTTTCTCAGCAGTTTACGAATTTGATTACTACCGAAAGAGGTTATGAGGCAAACGCAAGAGTTATAACTACATCAGATCAAATGCTTCAGGAACTATTATCGTTAAAAGCTGCCCCGTAGGAGTTTGCGAATTTTTAGGAGGTTAAAGTTATGGATAATTCTATTTTTACCGCTACAAGCGGCGCTTTGTCCAGCCAAAGCGCCCTAGATGTGGTAGCAAACAATATTTCAAACGTTAATACGACCGGATTCAAAGAAAGCAATCCTACTTTTGCTGATATCTTATCACAGGAACTTTCATTTGCAACCTCAAGGACAAATCCTCTTCAAATCGGAATAGGTTCTAAGCTTAATTCTACATCGTTCTCGTTTACTCAAGGACCAGTTCTAACAACTAATAACCCTACGGATCTTGCAATCAACGGAAGCGGTTTCTTTGTTGTTTCTGACGGTACAAAAACCTATTACACGAGGGATGGATCCTTTAGCCTGGATAGCAATGGTAACCTTGTGACTGTCGATGGTTTGTATGTACAGGGCACAAATGGCAACATAAATATAAATACTACTGCTAAAAATTTTGTAAATTTTACAGTCAATCCGGACGGTTCTGTTTATTCGAATTTCACAAATGGTCAATCCGTTTTAGATGGAAAAATTATGGTGGTTGATTTTATAAATAAAAATGCTCTTATAAACGTCGGAGGAAATAATTTTAGTGCTTCTATAAATTCAGGCAGTCCGGTAACACTTAGTAGCAATTATTCAATAATCCAAAATGCGTTAGAAGGTTCAAATACTGATCTTGCAACCCAAATGACCAATTTAATAGATTACGAGAGAACTTATCAGGTAAATGCTCAAGCCATTACTACGAGTGATAATATGCTTAAGACTGCAATAGGACTTATAGTATGATAAAATTAACAAAACTAAACGATGCAGAATTTATTTTGAATTCTGATCTGATAGAATCTATAGAGAGTTCGCCTGATACAACTATAACTCTCTTTACAGGTAAAAAATTTATGGTGAAGGAGTCTCCCGAAGAAATAGTAGAAAAGATAATCGATTATAATAAAAAGATAGGTTTAAGGTTTGTTAAAGCTAGGATGCAAAATACATCTGAAAACAAGGATTAATATATGGACATAGCAACAATTGCAGGTTTTATCATTGCTTTTGGATCTATAACTTTATCTGTTATTATTGAGGGTGGCTCGTTTTCCCATTATCTGAGCTTGCCTGCATTTGTGCTAGTACTTGGTGGTACTACTGGTGCTGTAGTCATAAACACAACTGTAGATCAATTAAAAATGGTCCCAAAAATAGTTAGAAAGGCATTTTTTGCGCCAAAGGATAACCCGGTGAAAGTTATAGATCAAATTGTTAGACTTGCAGAAAAGGCCAGGAGAGAAGGCCTATTATCCCTTGAGGCTGAGCTTGAGGGTGTTGATGATCTGTTTATGAAGAGGGGGGTTCAACTGGTAGTAGATGCTGTTGATCCAGAACTGGTTAGGGCAATTTTAGAAAATGATTTAGAAATAATGGAAGCAAGACACAAGTTGGGTGAAAATTTCTTTATAGGATTAGGGGGATTTGCACCTACTTTAGGTATTCTTGGTACTGTTATGGGTCTTGTTCACATGCTAGCAAATCTGGAAGACCCAAGCGGCGTCAGCCAGGCGATTGCTGGTGCCTTCATAGCTACTTTATATGGCGTGGGTGTGGCCAATCTTGTGTTTTTGCCCATTGCTGGGAAATTGGGCGTAAGGAGTAAGGAGGAAGCGCAAATTAAGACAATGATAATGGAAGGTATACTCTCAATACAGGCAGGAGATAACCCAAGGATAATAGAGGAAAAATTGAAGGTATTTTTGCCTCCAACGCTAAGGCTAGCATATGAAACACAAAAAGAAAAGGAAAGAGTTAGTGCATAATGGCTGATGTTTTAAGTCAAGATGAAATAGATGCAATCCTGAATGCCTTTAATACAGGTCAAGTTAGTGCTGATTTACTTGAAAAAGAACCAGAAAAGACTGTAAAGACTTATGACTTCAAAAGACCTAGTAAATTTTCAAGGGATCATCTTAGAACGCTTGAATTGATTCATGAAACGTATGGAAGGTTGGTAGCAACTTCTCTTTCAAGCCTGGTAAGAGGTAGTATGAGGTTAGATTTTTCTGCAATAGATCAAGTCCCATATGAAGAATTTATAAACTCGCTAATTCCTCCTGCAATGATTGTAATAATTAGTTGGGAAAGTACAGGACTTTCAATGGTTTTGGAAATGAATCTAAATATTACATTAGCTCTTGTGGATAGATTGTTAGGTGGTTCTGGGCTTCCGCCACCTAGTCCAAGGGCTCCAACTGACATAGAAAATGCTTTGATTGCTAAGATTGTTGATAGGCATCTTGTAGCTCTTGAAGAGGCATGGAGAACAGTCTATCCCGTAAGTCTTAGCTTCGTAGGAACAGAAACAAACCCTGAATTCGCACAAATTGTTCCAGCAAACGAAATGGTTGTGTTAATAACTATGGATATAGGTATCGGAGACCTTAGTGGTATAATGTCTTTAGCAATTCCATATAGTTTGTTAGAGCCAATAGTTAATCATCTTTCTGCTCAAAGATTTTTTGTAAAGAAAAAGGCAGAAAATGATATAGAAAAAGAATACGTTTACCAGCACGTTTTGAACGTAATAGTTAACTTACAGGTCTGTTTGGGTCATATGCATATTCTCTTGAGAGACTTGATTAATTTAAGGATAGGTGACACTCTATTGTTAGATACAAAGGTTGATAAACCGCTTGATGTTAAAATAGAAAAGAAGCTGAAATTTTTAGGAGTGCCTGGAAGGGTTGGTAAAAATTTGGCAATAAAAATTACTGATGTGCTGAGGGAATGAACTTATGAAACTAACTGATGAGCAAATAGATGCAATAGGTGAAGTATTAAATATGGCAATGGGGTCCGCTGCAACTACTCTTTCTCAATTGGTTAATAAGAAAATATCAATAACCTCGCCGATGGTAGACATAAGCGATATTGAACAGATAGCAGCTGATTTCGAAGACAATTCTATTGGCGTGATGATAGGCTATGAGGGCGAAATTGAGGGTTCTTCGTTGCTTGTTGTCAAAAAAACTGATGGTTCAATTATTGCTGATCTTATGATGGGTGGGGAGGGAAATCCAGAACTTCCATTCGATGAACTTGCCGAGTCAGCTTTGCAAGAAGCTATGAACCAAATGATGGGGGCAGCCTCAACGGCTCTGGCTAGCCTTTTAGGTGGTAGGATTAATATAATGCCTCCTAGTGTAATTAATTTTGACGAACAGCCGATTGTTGAATCCTTGAAGCAGATAGCATTAGGAAAAGAAGCTGTAGAGGTATTATTTGATTTTACAGGAGAAAACGTTTTCCAAACAAAGTTGGTTATGATATTATCTGAACCTGTAGCACAAAAAATGGCTCAAATGGCCGTTAATAAGGTTAAGGCTATGCTTGAAACACAAGATGATAATTCATCAAAAGTTTCATCATCAGAAAGTCAAAGCGCTACTATGACATTTCAAAATGATTCACAACATTTAAATGCTGTTACTTCTGCAAATATTAATTCTTCCACTTACCAGTCAGGAGTTCAACAATCCTATTCATATCCACCACAAGCTCCGCAACAAAATCCTTACAATTATCCACCACCACCACATAGTTATTCGCCGCCACCTACATATCAACAGCAGCCACAAATACAAGCTTCTCAAGCTCAATTCCAACAGCTTCAACCATCGCCTCAGGGTGATTCAATTAATATTGAAAATCTTTTAAATATACCACTTGAGCTTAGCGTCTCGCTTGGTAACGCAAAAATGACGCTAAAGGAGGTATTAGAATTAAGGTCTGGGTCTGTTATTGAGTTAAACAAACTTGCAGGAGAGGCTCTTGAGGTTATGATAAACGATGAATTAATAGCTCGAGGTGAAGTGGTAGTTATAGATGAGAATTTCGGTATAAGGATTACTGAGATAATAAGCCCCAGAGAGAGATTGGAAAAGATTTAATTTTAATTATTTTTTAATTATATTTAATAAACGATTTTAAAGTCTTTAAAATCTAAATCGTTTAAGTCTTTTTTCACTTCTATGTCAATTACTTTTGAACCGGGGGATCCTCTCTTTAATTCTTTTAGTAGCTCATTTATCTTTTCTTCTTCACCAACTGCTATAACCTCTACAGAACCATCTCTAAGATTTCTAACCGTACCTTTGAGCCCTAAATTTCTAGCTACCTTTTGAGTGAAAGCCCTAAAATATACTCCTTGAACCTTTCCTATTACTTTAGCATACAGGGTCATTTTTTTCCCTCCAAATCGCGTTTAATTTCTCCTCGTCGTTTGAAATTAGATATGCTGAATCTATTAAACTATTTCTAAATGAACCAGGCAATGTACTTCTTTGTTCTGCTAATTTCCCAACTGATTTGAAAAATATACTTGCTCCAAGAGAAGCTATCAATAAATTTTCTCTTTCTATAGCCGCAAAACAGGCAACAATGGATCCTAACATACAGCCACAACCAGTTACTTTTGACATCAAAAAACTTCCGCCTTCAATTTCAAATACCCTTTCGCCATCGCTCACGAAGTCTTTTTCTCCTGTTACCAAAACTATGGATTTATATTTCTTTGCAGCTTCTTTAGCTATATTGGCATAATTTTTATTAGAAGAAATGGCATCTACTCCAATACCTTCAGCAGGCAGATCAATAAGAGTTGATATCTCAAAGGAATTTCCCTTTATAATGCTTATTTTTAGAGTTTTCAGGAGGTTTTTTGCTGTTCTTGTTCTAAACTTGCTTGCCCCAGCTCCTACGGGATCTAGAATCAGGGGAATATTTTTAAAATTTGCATATTTCCCGGCAAGGAGCATGTGATTTATTTCATCTTGCTTTAGAGTTCCAATGTTTAACAACACTGCTGAAGCCATATTTGTAATATCATCTAATTCAACTTCTTCCAATGCCATTATTGGAAGTGCACCAATTGCAAGCGTTACGTTTGCACTATCATTCATTGCAACATAATTTGTAATGTGGTGAATTAGTGGTTTTCTTTCTTTTATTTTCTGTAATATTTTTTTAATCCAATCGTAATTGTCCATTTTTCAAGCTCCTTAGAGATCTTATTTTAAAAATCATATATTTTATAATACTATAGATTGCTTTATAAGATAACTAAATTATAAAATAAGACTGTAATAAAGTGTTCTAAAAACTCGAATCAGGTTTGAATATTGTTTATAAAGTAATAAAATTTATTAATAAATTGTTTAAAAACTACAATTTAGTTTTTAGCGTTATAATGTTAAAGAGTTTTCTAGGAGGGTATTAGAATTGTACAAGGACATATCACAGTTTATAGACGTTAATAGGGTTTTAGAAGAAATAATAATTAAAGACGATCTAAGGGTATTAGATTTTGGTTGTGGAGTAGGAGCAATTTCTATACCATGTGCAAAGATGCTTCCTAAGGGGACGGTATTTGCTGTTGATAAAAATGCTGATGTTTTAAACGTAATGTTAAATCGTGCAAAAAGTGAAAATATAAACAACCTAATTGTTCTTAATTCGAGTTTTGAAGATTTAGAGTTTCAGCAAGAATATTTTGATCTTGTAATAATGTCGTCTGTATATCACGAATTAGAAGATGCTCCTTTAATTTTGAAAAAGATAAACAATTGGTTAAAATCTACAGGGATACTATCGGTAATTGAGTGGAAAAAGGAAAGGAAAGAAGATTTTGGACCGCCAGCTGTAGTTAGGGTAAAGGAAGATCTATTGTTGGGTACGCTTATATTTTCAGGATTTGATCTGATTCATATGGAAGATCTAACGCCTTCAATTTATCACGTAATATTAAAAAAATCTGACAGAATTAGTTCGTAGAACAAAAATTTTGATCGGATCATTAAATATAGAGAAAGGGATTTAATGTGATTGACGTTGAGAAAGCTAAATTATTAATATTGCAAAATGCTCCTCTTTTGAAAACAGAATATGTTCCTATCAGGGACTCAATAGGCAGAATACTAGCTGAAGATGTTAAAGTAGAAGAAGATATACCAGCGAGAAACCTGGCTGCTATGGATGGTTTTGCAATAAAACTACCATGTAGTGACAGGTGTAAAATAATTGGTGAGTCTAGAACAGACAGCCCCTTTTTAGGAGAAATTTCTCAAAACGAAGCTGTAAAGGTTTCTACAGGCTCAATTCTCCCAAATGGGAGCAATGCTGTGGTTCTGATTGAAGACACTTTAGTAAGTTCTGATATTGTTTATATTAAAAAAATACCCTTAGAGGGGAGAAACATATTTAAAAAAAGCGAAGAGTATGAAGCAGGATCAATTGTTTCTTATAATGGTTCGAAGATCTCTCCCTTTGATTTCGCTACTTTTTGTAGAGTTAATAAGACTAAAGTAAAGGTTTTTGAAAAGGTTAGGGTATCTTTACTTGCAGTAGGAAAAGAACTTGTAAGTTGTGAGGAAGAAGGTTTGTATAAAGATTTTTTAACGCCAACATTTGAAGCAATTTTAAAAAGGCCTCATATAAAAATTCAAAGAAACCTCATATGTAGGTATAATTACGAGATTGAAGATGAATTGAAGAGAGCGCTGGATGATTCAGATATTATAATTTCTTTTGGGAATGCATCATTTGATTCTAGTGACGGCCTTTTCCCTGTTGTCCAAAAAATATTTGATCCAATTTTTTGGAGAGTAAAAATGCAACCAGGTAAGTCTTTAATGGCTTTTAAGAAACATAAAACTTATTACTTTGGTTTGTCTGGCAACGTTTGGGCTGCTGCCTTGGGATTTTTTCTTTTTATAAGGCCCTTAATATTTTTGCTTTCTGGCCAGGATTATAGGTTTAAATCTTTTGAGAGCGTGCTTGGCGAGGCCTTTAATAAGTCTTCTAAAGAAGTAAGATTTTTAAGAGGTACTATGATTGGCAATAAATTTTATTTCAAAAAATTTTCACAACACAGCCATTCTCTTAGGGGTTTTAGAGATATGACCCATATTGCTATGTTAAATCCTGGCCCACCACAGGATACAGGAACTAAAGTAAAGGTATTCGAATTTTCTTTGGAGGTTTAAAGTGTATCATTCTAAAAGGGTGCCAATTGAAGAAAGTGTTGGAATGACACTAGGATATGACCTAACGAGAATTATTCCTGGCAAGCACAAAGAGGCTGTTTTTAGAAGAGGGCATGTCATTACTGCCGATGATATACCTATTTTGAAAGAGATCGGCAAAGATTTTATATGGGATTTAAAAATTGCTGAAGACGAACTTCATGAAGATGAGGCTGCTTTAAGGCTTGCAAGGGCGATATCTGGCGATAATCTGATTGTTAAAATGCCTGGTGAAGCCTGGGCTGATGTGATTGCAACAAAAAAGGGACTTTTTAAAGTTAGGGTAAGGCAACTCGATGCTATAAACTCAAGAGGAGATACCTTTGTGGCTACTCTTAAAAGCAATACTGTAGTTGAAGAAGGTAGAATTGTTGCAAAAGCAAAGGTTCAAGGATTAGTTGTAAAGAAAAGAGAAATAGAATTAATTGAGGGTGAGTGCAAAAATCTTGGGAAAGTTCTAACTCTTCATCCTTTTATAAGCATGAAAGTAGGTCTGATTGTTACTGGATCAGAGATTTATTATGGTAGAAAAGAGGATTCATTTACCCCGCTAATTGTGAGTAAGGTAGCAAAGTTTAATTCTGAAGTATTTATGAGGGAATGTTTACCAGATGATCCTGATTTAATTTCTAATACTATTTTAAAGTTTGTTCAAAATAAAGCTCAGGTTATAATTATAACTGGTGGGATGAGTCCAGATGACGTTTCTGCTGAAGGAGTAAGAAGATCTGGTGCAGCTGTAGTAAGTTATGGTGCGCCACTTTCACCTGGTGCAATGTTCCTTGTGGCCTATTTTAATGATATTCCAATTTTTGGTATTCCTGGTGGTGCACTGAGATTCGAACCAGGGGCATTTGACTTGTTTGGACAGCTTGCTTTTGCTGGTTTGAGGATTACCTTTGAGATGATTAGACATTCTGGACACGGAGGTTTGTTAAGATGAATCTATTCAAAGTATGTTTTCACGTTTCAAAGTTAGAAGATTGGCCAGTTGCTTTAAAGAATATTAATAATTTTATTAACGATATATCAGGTGAAAGTGAGTTCGATATAAGGGTTGTAGCTAACTCGGCAGGTGTATTAATTTTAACAAATGAATTAAGGGGCGAACTTGAGCTTAATATGAAAGAGTTATCTGAAAAGAGGGTTACCTTTGAATTTTGCAATAACGCTCTAAGTTTTTATAAGATAGATAAGAAAGTGGTATTTGATTGGGCTAAGGTTGTTAAAGCAGGTATTACCGAGATTGTAAGACTTCAAGATTTAGGGTTTTCATATATAAAGCCGTAAATACAAAAGAGGGAGCAAAAAATGAAAAAGATAATACTATTGTTTTTATTTTTTTTCCTGATCTTTAGTTCTACTGTTTTTGCTCAAGGATTCGACCCAAACATATATACTTGTAAGGATTTTGTCCAGAGCTATTCAAATGATTCTGGTAGCGTAGCTTTGCAGACATTATGGGCCTGGGGTTTTCTAACTTTTAAAGATGAAAGCCTTATGTCTTTGAATAGCGATATGTTAAAGTCTCTAGCTAATGATTTGAATGAAAGCTGCTCTCAAAATTTGAACACATCTTTTGTTGAATTTATCAGAAAATATTTTACTTTTAAATATGTAAGAAGTTCAAAGAATGGTGAGGATGTAGCAATATTTAATCCAAAACAGTATACATGTAAAGCGTTTTTGACTTCCCTTGATGCAAATGATACAACCTCTGACGACCTTGTAGGATACGCCCTGATATGGGGCCTTGGGTATACAGCCGCTTATAGGCCGGATGAAGTTGACGTGGTCGACGATCAAAGCGCTGGTACCCTGGCTGGATTTATGAAAAATTTGGTATGTAAGGATCCAAATGAAAGTTTTTATGATTCACTTCATGAACTATATAATAAATTGGAGAAAAAATAATTATTTAGCATTTCTTATTTTTAAAAGTTTTTCTGAAATTACATATAATTCTTCTGCTACTTTTGATATCTCATTTATAGATATTGCTTGATCTTCCGATACTTTAGCTATATTTTGAGAGCTTTCGAGAATTTGTTTTACTGATATATTTATTTCAGTTAATGTTTCGTTTATTTTATTGGCAAATTTCATAGACTCGGTAGCAAGTTTTTGTATTTCACTTGCCACAACTCCAAATCCCTTACCATGTACACCTGCTCTGGATGCTTCTATTGCAGCATTTAAACCAAGTAGTCTTGTTTGATTTGCAATCTTTTTGATAAAAGTATTTATAGCCTCAGTTTCGTCCAATTTGTTTCTTGCTTCGTTGACAATGGCAGCGGTTTCTTCACTTGAAGCGGCTAATTCTTCAGAAGTTGCTGATAGTGAGTTAAGTGTTTGGGTTAAGGAAGAAGATATTTTTTGGTTTTTGTCTATAGTTTCGAATAATTTCATCTCTTCTATCTTTGCTTCGACTTGAAACATAAGATAATTTGAGATAATTTTCCCAAGAGCGTCGAACATTATAGTAAAATTTCCTATTCTTTCTCTTGAATTTATGTGGGCAGTTTTTAAAGTTTTAAGGGCTTCTTCTATGTTTTCTACCCCAATTTCAGTAAAATACTTTCTAAAGTGTTCTATCATTTCTTTATCGGGTTCTTTGGGCAAACACTGTCCCCCTGCAATATTTCCTATTCTTTTTCCATATAATAGAACTGGAACTATAAAGTCTTGAATATTTGCATGACAAAAGTAATATTGTGGCTTGCCTTGTTCCATTGCATCTTTGCCACGCTTTGCTGCTTCTTGTTTACATCGTGTGAACCCCTTTTCTGTAGCTCGTATAATTTTCCCGCACAAGTCAGAATGATTTATTGGAGGTATAACAGGAGTTCCCTCCGGATCGGATATTGTTACGGCGAAATCGAGTTCTTTTGAAAGTTTATCAAAAAAATCATATATCCATCTCTTTTCTTCTTCTGTAAGTAACTTTGATAATTTTAGCTCTTCTTCTCCAAAATAATTTATTGCTTCCTTTAACCTTTCTTCTGAAGACATTTATTCCTCCTATGATTTTCAAATGAAATAATTTAACTATAATATTTAATGAATTTTAACATCTAATCTCCTGGTATACTAAAAAAATAAAATTTTTCTAAATATTCAGAATAGTTAACATATATTTTAATTGATTTTTAACTTTTTCTGATAAAATACTAATATGAGATTAAAAATTTTGTTACTAGCGTTTTTAGTTTTTTGTGCTTTAGTTTTAAAAGCTAATGCAAGTCCTGCTAATGAGAAAAAGGCTGTAATACTTCCTTATCTTGCTGAGACAACTTTTTTGGATGAAGATCCCGGATATTCTGAATCACAAATAAGAGCGTTTGATAATACGCTCCCAGGATATTCCCTTAAATATATGGACGCTGATGATGTTAAATTATTTGAAAAGAAATTTAATGGGATAAATAAAGAATTTATTATGTCTTGTGCATATTTTGCTTTGGGAAATGTTAATAATGATGATATAGTAGTCTTGCCAATTATACACCTTGTTGATATAGTTAACCTTCCAAATTTAATTTTTGATAAGTATGAAATAAATATTTGGCTTGAAATCAGAATTTATAACGCAAAGACGGGGGACTTAATTTATGGAGTTGCTCAAAGGAATATAAAAACGTTTAATTCTGGCCCTGTTAAATATTTACCAGGTGGATTTCCTCAAAGATTCAGAGAAGTCAACTATCTTAAATATTTACACAGCGAGATAAAAGTTGCACTAAAGCCGTTTTTATCTGGAGTTAGAGCACTAAATGCTCCATATTATCCTCTTGGGAGAAAAACTTTAGGAGTTGTGCCATCAATTATAGTTTTTCCTCCTCAAGCAAAAAATGGAATATATCTTGCTTCTTATGAAGAGACACCTTTCCCTATGAAGATGTTTGTAGATTCTTTAAAAAAGTACAAAAGTGATGTCATGCTTTTGTCCTTTCAAGACGTTGCTGCGTTCAATCCTGCGGATATGTCTACTGATTCAAGGGCCTTTATAGCAGATAAAATGGGATTTAGGCCTGAAGAAACGCTCTTTTTGGTTACAACTATTTCTCACGTTCCAAACTTCCCTCAACCTCTTTTGTTACCTCAGCCAATAGCGTCAAGCCCTGGAGCGGTTCTTGATCTTTTGAGTTTACCATCCTTTGGTGGTTCCTGGTGGATCGGAAGATTTTTGTCTTTATCTCCTAAAAAAAAGATTCTTATGGACGTGAATTTTAAGCTTATTGACGTAGAGGGTAAAATGGTTTGGTCAGACAATATAAAGAAAGAAATATCCTTTCGCCTACATCAAAATGAAACGTGGGTTACCAGAAAGCAAATTCTCTTTGAAGAAGGGAAAGTTCTTTCTGATTTGATTCCTGAAATTTGGCCCGATATAAATAACGCTATTAATAACTGGTCAACAGAATAAATTTTGGATTTACTTGAATATAATTCTTAAATTGCCACGAATGAATTGTAATGCTTGCAATTTTCTTATAAATATTTGATAATGTGAATTAAAATTTAATCTTCAGGAGGTACAAAAATTGATCCAAAACAAGCATTATTTTTTCACCTCAGAATCCGTTACAGAAGGCCACCCGGATAAAATTGCAGATCAGATTTCCGACGCCATTCTTGACGCAATTATAGAAGATGATCCAACTGGGAGAGTTGCAGCTGAGACCACTGTTGCTACAGGTTTGGTGTTAGTAGTTGGGCAGATCACTACAAAGACGTATGTAGACATCCCTAGTATTATCAGAAAGACTATTAAAGAGGTCGGTTATACCAGGGCAAAATACGGATTTGATAGCGAAACTTGTGCAGTTCTGACTTCTATAGATCCACAATCGCCCGATATAGCTCATGGAGTTGACGTGGCTTTGGAAAAACGTGGTGAAAAAGTTAGTGCGCCTGAAGAAGAACTTGGGGCAGGAGATCAGGGTATGGTATACGGATTTGCCTGTGATGAGACAGAAGAATATATGCCGCTCCCTATTACACTTGCCCATAATTTAGCCAAAAGGTTAGCTTTTGTCAGAAAAAATAGAATAATCCCTTTCTTAAGACCTGATGGTAAAACACAGGTTACTGTAGAATATGAGGGTTTTAGACCAATAAGAGTTGATACTGTTCTTATATCTACTCAGCACAAACCAGATGTTGAGAATGAGGAAATTGAAAAAGAGGTAGTAGAAAAGGTTATTATGCCAGTAATTCCAGAGAATTTGAGGGATGATTCAATGAAGATATTAATTAACCCATCTGGTAGGTTTGTGATTGGTGGTCCACAAGGAGATTCTGGTTTGACTGGTAGAAAAATAATTGTAGATACCTATGGAGGCATGGCCAGACACGGAGGAGGAGCATTTTCTGGTAAGGACCCTACAAAGGTTGATAGATCTGGTGCATATTATGCAAGATATGTAGCAAAAAACATTGTAGCAGCAGGACTTGCGTCAAGAGTTGAGATTCAAGTGTCTTATGCTATAGGAAAAGCTAATCCGCTTTCAATAATGATAGACACATTTGGTACTAATAATCTGCCAGAGGAAAGGATAGAAGAACTAGTTAAAGATATTTTTGATTTTAGACCAAGGTCTATCATCAATCAATTAGATCTTAGACGCCCTATATATAGGCCACTTGCTGCGTATGGTCATATGGGTAGAGTTGATCTGGGAGTTACCTGGGAAAAGTTAGATAAGGTTGATGAGCTCAAAAAGGGTTTAAATTAAACTTTAAATTCAGAGTTTAACCTTGCAAATCTTAAAAGATTTTTTTGCCCTCCTGTTTGGGGGGCATTGTATTTTGTGTGACGATTTGAGTCTTAAATATGTTTGTTCAAACTGTAGTTCAACGTTTGAAAAAGCCTTTGAGTTTTTTTATCCTCCTTTTAAAAAATCTTTTTCTATTGGTATATATAAGGATAAATTTAAAGATTTAGTAATAAAAGCAAAATCAGACTCGATAGCAATGGAAGAGATATCTAAATTAGTTTTGAGATTTCTAAAAGATAAAAAATTTGATGGATTTTATCTTTCGTGTATTCCTGATGACAAGTTTGGACGCTCCCATCTTGACAGAATTGTAAGCAATATCTCTAAAGAAAAGAGACTTCCTATATATAAATTTCAAAAGATAAGGGAGACAAAAAAACAGCATCTTTTGTATTTTCGTGAAAGAAGCCTTAATGTTGAAGACTGTTTTAAAGCAGAATTAAGTCCTGAAAGAGTGCTATTAATTGATGATGTTATAACTTCAGGAGCGACTTTAAGAAGTGCATACAAAGAATTAACCAGATCAGGTTCTAAAATAGTTTATTCTTTGGTTTTTGCTGTCTCACCACTTTTTTGGGAAAACTATAAAAAAAGTCAACGTACAAATAATTTCCCGGTTTGGTAAACTAAGGTAGAAACGCTATATGAAATTACCAATAATATACAGATTTCAAAGATAGTCCACTTTATACCATATTCTTGAATTAAGACGCTAATAGTAACAATACACGGCACAAAGAGTAAAATGAATATCATAAAGGATAGAGCTGAAAGCGGCGTAAATAAAGTTTTTAACCTGTTTATGAGTCCTTCATTTTTTTCTTTTTCTTGAAATGATGTAATTGTAAAGAAATTTAAGAGATTTGATGCGGCTTCAATAAAAGAATCTTTAAATTTTACAATTACTTTTAAAGTATCACTTGAAAAATTGTATTCTTCTGAATCTTTTACTGAGCCCGAACTTACTCGTTCTCCTTCGAGTATTTGTCCTAGAGTTCCAATGACTGCCTCTTTAGCAACCACGCTTGGCAAAAGAGTTGCAACTGCTTCCCATTTATCAAAGCCAGCAGGCGCAAATATAAATGAAATTGCTTTTGAACCCTGTGCAAGGTAACTTTCTCCACTAGGTGCGTTGTACGGCAAAGAGTTTACGCTCCACACAAGTATCATTGTGAATAGTATTACAGAACCAGCCTTTCTTACGAAAGACTTTACTCTAAAACCTGTGAGTTTTAAGAGAAATTTTAAAGGAGGGATTCTGTATGGCGGTAATTCTAATATAAACGGCGTAGAATCCATTTTTAAAGAGGGAACTGAAACTTGTAACAATATGACAAGTATTATTGCTATAAAAGCGCCCAGGAAATATAATCCAAGTATTATTAACTCCTTGAAGTTTTCGAAAAAAGCAGCAGTAAACAAAAGATATACTGGCAGTCTTGCTGAACAAGACATTAGTGGTATCATAAGGCCAGCAAGGAGTCTATCCTTTTGGGAATCAAGGCCTCTTGTGGCATAAATAGCAGGTACGTTGCATCCAAAACCAAGTATAAGAGGAATAAATACTTTGCCGCTTAATCCAATCGAACTCATGATCTTGTCAATAAGAAAAGCTGCTCTTGTCATATAACCACTTTCTTCAAGAATTGATATAAATAAAAAGAAAATTCCTATTAGTGGGAAGAAACTTATTACCGAACCTACACCGCCTATGATAGCTTCCTTTATAAGAGATTTAAATATATCTGGTAAAAACCATAGGAGATAAATTGTATACTTTCCAACGTAATCATTTATAAAATAACCGGTGAAGTCTACAAATGGTTTTGACAGATCAAAGGTGAGTTTAAATACTATAAACATCATAATAAAAAATAGTGGCAAACCTAAAAATTTGTTTAAAAGTATTGCATCAATTTTTTGAGTTAATTCATTATTATCTTTATGTCTTTTTAAAATTTTTTTACATATCGAAGATATAAGCTTATATCTTGATTCAATATATGTTGTGTTGCCAACGGCATAATCCAAAACGCTTTTATCAAGAAGCTTTTTGTCACTTAATTCGCTTATCATTTGCTGGTTGTTTTCTAGAATCCTTGCAGCTACAAAGGATAGGGGATAACCTAATTTTTCTCTTCTGTCAGATAATATCTCTTTTATACGTTTAAACCTCTTGTCAAGTTCTTCTTCAAAGAGAATATTTGGCAAATTTCTTTCATTTGCAGTTTTGTATATTGCTCTTTTAAGTTCATCTATGCCAATTCCTTTTATTCCTGATGTAGGAACTATTTCTACTGATAAAAGATCACTTAACCTTTTAAGATCTATTTCTGTCTTGTTTTTGATCATTTCATCAAAAAAGTTTAGGGCTATTATCATAGGTATCTCAAATTCTGATAACGCGAAAGTTAAAAAAAGACTTTTTTCGAGTTGGTTGCTATCTACTACGTTTACTATTAAGTCTGGCCTTTCATTAATTAAAAAATCTCTGGTTATTTTTTCCTCTAAAGAGAAAGGATTTAAAGAATATGCGCCTGGCAAGTCTACCAGAGAAAACAACTGGTTATTTATAATAATATTTGCTTCCTTTTTTTCAACTGTGACCCCTGGCCAATTGCCAACCTTCAGGTTTGAGCCAGATAGTGCATTTATGAGAGCTGATTTGCCTACATTAGGGTTTCCTACAAATGCAATCTTTATGGTTTTTTCGCTTAAATTGTCTATTTGTCTTCTTCTATAACGATGCCTGAACAAACCGAATCCCTTAATGAAATATTTTGTCCGTTTACACAGATGTGTATAGGATCTCCCAGAGGAGCCTTTCTTATCATGTGAATTTTTCCACCCTTTACTATTCCCAACTCTTGCAACCTTCTTGCAAGCTTTTCGTCCAATTTTATGTCAATCACTCTATATTTTTTGTTCTTCAAAGCCTTATTTAGAACCATTTTTTTCCTCCTTGGGAAGGGTTTCTAAATCGCAACAGCTAAAATCTTTTGTTTTACAAACTTTGTTAGGGCAACTGTCACACATACTTTTTCTTTTAGAAAAAATTTTATATAACACAAAAAAGGAAATAATGCCTACCAATAAAATAAATAAAAAATCCATAATTTTCCTCCAAAGTTAGTTTTGACTAACAATTAAAATTTAGTATAATTATCGACTTTTGTCAACCAACTATTTATTTAAAGGCGGAGATGTTTATAATTTATTTGATTTGTTTTTTTACTTTTTAAAACAAATCTAATCTTATTTCATTTATAATATATAATGTAATAGTTGATAGCCAAAAACAGTAGTTTTAAAAGCTAAAATACTTAATTTTGGAGGAAAATTTGAATTTTATAAGATTTCTTTTAGCTTTTTTTGTAACTTTATTTTTTCTCACAGGAGTTTCTCTTGCTGAGACGCCAAATGTAAAAGCAGACCAGGTCTATCTTGATTTTGGTTCAGGCACGTGGGTTGCCGAAGGAAATGTTGTAATTAGCTACAAGGACTATGGGTTTACTGGTGAAAAAGCAGAATATTATCCTAATAAGTCTGTTCTGGATCTTTTTGATGGCAAGTTAAGCGGTAAAGATATGAGTTTTTTAGCGAAAAAAATTATTTTGAAGAAATCAGACAACAAAACTAATGTGGATGCTTTTGACGTTAAAGATGGCGTATATAAGCAGTATTCCTTCTCGTGTAATGAGTTAACTTTATCTGATGATGTAGCCACTTTAATTGGAAACGCTTCAATTGGTTCTCCTTCTTCAAAAATGATAGGTGATAAGTTCTCTATAAATTTAAAAACCGGTAAGATTGAAGGAACAAACGTAAAATCTGCCAATGTAGAAGCCTCCTCAAAAAAAGAGACGAACAATTTTTTAGAAAATAATACAAGCACAGGGCAATGAAGCTTCTCTTAAATAAACTTTTTTGGTCTTATATACTAAAAGATTTTTTGCCTTTTTTTTTCTTTGGTCTTCTTGCTTTTTCTGGGTTGATGCTGGCAGGGGAATCAATGAGAACCATCAAATTAGTTGCTGACAATCAAGGGTCATTTCTAACAGGTGTAAAACTTGCTGCATGTGGATTGCCTTATTCTATAGCTTTTGCTTTCCCAATGGCAACTCTTTTAGGAGTCTTGATGGCAGTTTCCAGGATTTCATCAAATTGGGAGCTTGTGGCTCTAAGATCTGCAGGTTTATCTGTCCTTAAATTTTCTTTTCCTTTCATAATAATTGGCATTTTTTTTTCAATAGTCTCTTTTTTTACATTTGAAAAACTAGCCTATCCTTTGTTAGATAAAAGCAGATATATTATTGCAAAGGACCTAAAAAAAGAACTTAATACTGAAAGACAAAATGTTTTATTTAAGTTACCTCCTGACAGCCCTCAACCAAAATTTATAATCTTCGCAAAAGAATATAAACCTGCTACAATGTCTTTACAGGACGTTTATATCCAGGAATTTGATAATGAATTCTTGAAAAGAACGATATATTCTAGCAAACTTTCATTTACGGGTAACCGGTGGGTAGCATCAAAAGGATTGTCTTATGAATTTTCTAAGGATGGCATTATTATGGGCAGACTTGATTTCGAAAAGTTAATTGTTCCTCTTGGGGTTTTGCCTCAAACTGTAAAGGCTTTGCCTACAAAAAAGCCTAGAGATATGAGCTTTTTTGAATTACTGAGCTATCTTTCAAATTCCAGAGATATTGTTGATAAGTCTTTGTACGTTGATTTATATAACAAACTTTCTCTTCCATTTGCATGCTTTGCTTTTGCTTGTATAGGTGTTGCCTTTGGCATAGCTTCCGAAAGAAAGTCGTCTGTTATAGGTTTTGGCATTGCTATAACTACTGTTCTTTTTTATTATCTAATTTTTAGCCTATTTACAACTCTGGGTTATATGAATTATCTTCCTCCCTTTATAGCCTCATTCGGAGCAGATATACTAATTACAATTTTTGGAATATTTATGGTTGTCAAGTGGGACACTTAGAATTAGGATTTTATTTTATTCCCATTCTTCTTATTCTTAGCGCGATAGTTGCTTACATTGCAGATAAATTAGGGAAAAAGGCTGGTAAAAAAAAGCTTTCTGTTTTTGGTTTAAGGCCCAAACATACTGCGACCTTTATGTCTGTTAGTTCAGGGATTTTAATAGCTGCAATAACTGTTGTTATTATGCTGTCACTTTCTCAAAATGCAAGGGTAGCTCTTTTTGGCCTTCAAACACTAAAGGAAGAGATTTCTGTTCTTACAAAAGAAAAAGATAATTTGACTCAAGAAAAGGAAAGGCTTTTACATGAATATAATAAAAGTTCAAAAGAGTTAAAAAATCTCAAGTTTGATTTAAATAACGTTAATAGGGAAAAACAAAAGCTAATTTTAGATACCATAAACTTAAAAAAAGAAAATAAGCTAGCTCTCTCTCATATAAAGGAAATGGAATATCAAAAATCTCTGCTAGATGAAAAAATTGCTTCTTTAAATTCTGAAAAGGAGAATTTATTAAACGATATTAGTTCATCAAAAGCTTTGTTGGATAAGTTAAAGGCATCAATCCAATCTCTTAGAACTGGTAAACTTCAATTTGAGGCTCATCAGATAATTGCCCAAACAATTATACAAGGAGGAGATAAATCAGTTTGTGAAAGCGAGCTAAATGACTTTATACAAAAAACCAATTCTATTCTTATAAATGAATTGGGTTTACAAAATACTGATACTGTTCTTTTTATTCCAAAGCAAAATGTTATTAATTCTATTAATTTGATGGCAAAAAATAATATTCAATTTGCAGTGAGGATACTTTCTGAAGGCAATGTCGTGGTTGGTGAGAAACATATTCTTGCCTCTCTTCAAGTTTTTGAAAACAATCTTGTTTTTAGAAAGGGCGAGACAATAGTATCTGCTGAAGTAGACCCAAATCTTGACAGCAATTTACTTCTTGCTAAGCTGGGCGCTTTACTGCAGGAAACTAATCATGTTGCTAAGTTAAGGGGGATTGTTCCAGATCCTTTAACTGGAACTGTTGGAAACGTATCATATCCTGTTCTTTATAATGCGATAAGAAATATTAAAAATTTGTCCTATCAGGGTAGCGTTAAAATTAGCATTCTTGCGGCAGAAGATACTTACGCAATTGGTCCCTTGCACATTCAAATAGTGGTTAATTAGTTATGAGATATTTTAATTTTACAATCATAGCGTTTTTGTTTCTCTTTACTTTCTCTCTTTTTAATAAGGCTTGTGCAGGAGAGATATTGGTTTTACATGTCAATGGTGCAATAGATCCTGTAATAGCAAGATACGTTAAGAGTGGTATTGAGAGCGCAAATAATAAAAATATGTCACTTGTAGTAATAGAACTTGATACACCTGGCGGTCTTGATCAGTCTATGAGAGAGATAGTTCAATCTATTTTAAAGTCAAAGGTACCTGTTGCAAGCTTTGTATATCCATCTGGCGCAAGAGCTGCATCGGCGGGTACTTTTATTGTAGAGGCGTCTTCTCTGGCTGTTATGTCACCAAATACTTCTATAGGTGCTGCTCACCCTGTGATGATTGGAGGGGGAAACGATAAAACTTTGCTTGAAAAGGCAACTCAAGATGCTGCTTCATATATTAGAAGCCTTGCAAAAATTCACGGAAGAAATGAGAATTGGGCTCAAAGCGCGGTATTAAATAGCCAAAGCCTAAACGATTCAGAGGCAATTAAAGAAGGCGTAATAGATATTGTGGCTAAAGATTTAGATTCTTTGGTTTCTCAAGCAAATGGCAGAACAGTTATAGCTGATAACAATAAAATAGTTCTTAATTTAGAGCCAAATTTTGTATATTATAAAATGTCCTTTTTCGAAAATTTTTTGCATCTTATTTCAAACCCTACTGTAGCAAGCATATTAATGATGGTTGGAATTTATGGAATTATATTTGAGTTGGCAAGTCCTGGGTTAATCTTCCCTGGAATTATTGGTTTTATATGTGTTGTGTTGTCATTTTTTGCGCTTGGTAATCTACCATTTAATATTACGGGATTACTTTTTGTTGGATTTGCTGTTATTCTTTTTGTGACGGAGATTTTTGTTTCATCTTTTGGTATTTTGACTATTGGCGGTATTATAAGTTTAGTTTTTGGAATGTTCATGATTTTTGAACCCTCTGAGAGATTAGGCTATCCATCAGTTCTTACAGTTGTAATTCCAGCAGCTATACTGACTGGTTTATTAATAGCTATACTTTTTTATCTTGTTCTAGGAACTAGAAGAAAAAAGCCATTTATAGATTCTTCTTATCTTATTGATAAAGAAGCTGAAGTAAAAGATGTGAGAGATGGTGCAAAGCTACTTTTAGTTTTTTTTGATGGAGAACTTTGGAGCGCAAAGCCAATAGATGATCAGGTTTATAAGGTTGGTGATACCGTGAGAATAGTAGGTAAAGAGGGAATTGTCCTTAAAGTAAAAAGGACATAAAAGCTTAAGTTATATAATTAACTTTTCAATTAATTAAAAAAAGCTTTGAGAGGAGGCTAATATGTACGAGGTTGTTAGATTTGCTTTTAGCTCAGTTTTAATTTTTATTTTGTTTGTAATACTTGTAACTGCAATAGTTCTTCCAAGCGCTATAAGAATTACTCAGGAGTATGAAAGAGGTGTTGTTTTTAGATTGGGTAGGTTTGTAGGGGTAAGAGGGCCTGGTCTTATACTCTTGATCCCATTTGTTGAAAGAATGGTAAAGGTAGATCTGAGGACTATTACGATGGACGTTCCTCCACAGGAGATCATTACAAAAGATAATGTTCCGGTCAGAGTGAATGCAGTAGTATATTTTAGATTAGTAGATCCGGAACTTGGAGTGCTCAAGGTTGAGAATTTTGTAAGAGCTACTTCCCAAATTGCGCAAACAACTTTAAGATCGGTTCTTGGTCAATCTGAACTTGATGAAATGTTGTCACAAAGAGAAGCTATAAACCACAGACTTCAACAAATTATAGATGAACAAACCAATCCATGGGGCATTAAGGTAAGCGTGGTTGAGCTAAAAGATGTTGAAATACCTCAAGAGATGCAAAGAGCTATAGCCAAACAGGCTGAAGCAGAAAGGCTCAGAAGAGCAAAGGTTATTATTGCAGATGGAGAATTTCAGGCATCAGAGAAGTTAAAACAGGCTGCTGAAGTTATGGCACAAAATCCCTTAACTATTCAACTTAGATTTTTACAGACAATTGCCGATATTTCGCCAGAGAGAAATACGACTACCATACTTCCTATTCCGATAAATCTTTTAAGCCATATTTTCAATCCTGCATATTTGCAAAGCGTAGAAAAAGAGGATAAATAAACATTTTAAAATTTTAAACCTGTATCTTTTAAGTAACTTTTTTGTAAAATTATGTAAGGGAGGATGATGATGCAAAAAGACTTTATTAACATTCTTTTAGATCGTCGATCCCATAGAAAGTTTTTACCTGATCCGGTCCCGAAAGAGGATATAGAAAAGATTATATATATCGCTACTATGTCCCCATCTGCTACAAATTCTCAACCTTGGGAATATATAGCGGTTTACGACAACTCTTTAAAGGAAGAACTTGCAAACGCAGTACTTAAAAAACTTGAATTTCTAGCATCTACTCTTGATAAAGAAAAAGATACAAGACAGATAAAACTTATTTCAAAATCGAGTTTTTATTTTACTTTCTTCAAAGAAGCTCCCGTTGTAATATTTGCTATTGCGAAGCCTTATAAGTCAGTAATGGACTTTATTAACGAATATTTTGTAGAAGAGGATGAACCGTCCTTTGCATATGAGGCATCAATACAAAGCGTTTCAGCAAGTATTTTGCAACTTCAAATTGCTGCACATATATTAGGTTATGGAAGTTGTTGGATGACTGCACCAAATATTGCAAGAAAGGAAATGGGCAAAATTCTTGGGATTCAAGAAGCCGACAGAATTGTTGCTACTATACCTCTAGGTAAGCCTGCGATAAAAGATTTGGCTGCGCCAAGGCGTAAAAGTGTTAATGAAGTTTTACGCTTTATGTAATTTTGTTTATATAATAATATAATATTAATTTTTTAGATTGTAGTGTAGGAGGTTTATCAATTGACTTCAGATGATATTAGACGCCTTTTTTTAAATTATTTTAAAGATAGAGGTCATACTGTTTTACCAAGCTTTTCGCTTGTTCCGGAAGATCCAACAATTTTGTTTACAATTGCAGGCATGGTTCCGTTTAAACCATATTTTTTGGGGAGAGAAGAACCGCCTTTTAAGAGGGCGGCAACTTCTCAAAAATGTTTGAGAACCAATGATATTGAAGAAGTGGGAAAAACTGCTAGACATCATACATTCTTTGAGATGTTAGGTAACTTTTCTTTTGGTGACTACTTTAAAGAAAAGGCTATCCCTTTTGCGTGGGTTTTTGTTACAGAAGTTTTACATTTACAAAAGGAAAGACTTTTTATAACTATATACAAGGATGACGATGAGTCCTATGAAATTTGGAGGTCTTTAGATATACCTGCTGAAAAGATTTATAGATCGGGTGAAAAGGATAATTTTTGGTCTGCTGGGCCTGTAGGTCCATGTGGTCCTTGTTCTGAAATATATTATGATAGAGGAGAAAACTTTGGTTGTAAGAGATCTGATTGTTCTCCACTTTGTGATTGTGATAGGTTCCTTGAAATTTGGAACCTCGTTTTTATGCAATACAATAGGGATGAAGAATCTAACTTAACATTGCTTAGCAAAAAAGGTATAGATACCGGAATGGGTCTTGAAAGGATAGCTTCAGTTTTACAAGGAAAGGATTCAAATTATGAGACAGATTTAATATATCCTATTATTGAAAAGATCTCTTCTATTACTGGAATAGAATATAAAGGGAAAGGAATTATCCCATTGCGAGTTATGTCTGATCATCTAAGAGGCGCTGTTTTTGCAATATCTGATGGAGTACTCCCTTCAAATGAGGGAAGAGGCTACGTAGTTAGAAGACTTTTGAGAAGGGCTCTTACCCTTTCACACCTGTCAGGGTATCAGATTCCATTCATATATAAGGCAGTTCCAACTGTTTCTGATATATACCGTCATTCATATCCTGAGCTTTTTGAGAAAAAAGAATATATTATAGATGCTATAAGAGCGGAAGAAGAAAAATTTTCCCAAAGTCTCAAAGATGGTTTAAGCATTTTCAATAAATTAGTGCCCCAAATTAGAAAAGATGGCATTGTTTCTGGAGAAATTGCATTCATGCTTTATGACACTTATGGCTTCCCTGTTGAGTTAACCAAAGAAATGGCTGCAGAATTTAATGTAGGCGTTGATATTGAGGGATTTAACGAATTATTGATACAAAGAAAAAATCTTTCCAGACAGGGGTCACAGTTTGTAAACGAGGTTATAACCACATCTCTTACTACAGAATTTGTTGGCTATGATAATTTTAAGACTGGTTCAAAAATATTGGGTATATACAAAAGTAATAACGAAGTAAGGAGCCTTTCTTTCGGTGAAGAAGGATATATTGTTTTGGATAAGACCCCTTTTTACCCGGAAAGCGGAGGTCAAATTTCTGATATCGGTTATATTGTATCCAAAAATTCTACCTTTAGAGTTATAAATGTGCAAAAGGAAAAGGATGCAATATTTCATTTTGGGAAAGTAGAATCTGGAAGTTTTTGCGCTGGGGACTCCATAGAAGCTGAAATCGATATAAACCGAAGAAGTTTGTCCTCGAGCAATCATACCTGTACTCATATTTTACACGCTGTTCTTAGAGAGAAATTTGGTGAGGCTGTTAGCCAAAGAGGCTCATTTGTTTCGGATGAACTATTAAGATTTGACTTTTTTTCGAATGCTTTGTCTGATGAGGATATATCTGATATTGAAATATCTGTAAATAAAATAATAATGAAAAATTATAAAGTTACAGTTCAAGAGATGAATCTTGAAGATGCAATAAAATCAGGTGCTATAGCCTTGTTTTCGGACAAGTATAAATCTAAGGTTAGAGTGGTAAATATTGACAGCGTTTCTTCAGAGTTGTGTGGAGGCACTCATGTGAAAATGACAGGTGAAATTGGCATGTTTGCTATTGTAAAACAAGAATCTATTGCAAGTTCTGTTAGAAGGATTGAAGCGTTTACTGGAATTAAAGCTTTAAAATATTTTCAACAAAAAAGAAAAAACCTTGATGAAATAGATAAAATTTTAGATGCAAGTGGTTTTCCAGTGAAAAAGTCTATTTCTATCATAAAAGATCTGGATGAAACTAAAAAACGACTTAAAGAAGTTACCATGAATTATTTGAGAATAAGGGCTAACAATCTTGCTGCAGAAGAGATTGGGAAATTTTCCTTATATTCTGAAAATTTAAATGGCTGCACTAAAGAGGATATGCTCTTTTTTGTAGATTTAGCTAGAAATCATTTTGATAACCTGATACTATTTATTTATTCAGTCAACGACCAAGGTGCTAATTTTGTATTGTCAATTTCAGATAAGGTGTCAAAAGGTATTAGTGCAAAAGAATTAGCCAAGATTATTACAAATGTCACAGGTGGAGGATCTGGAGGCCGAGACAAAGTTGTACAGGGTGGAATTAAAGATATCAACAAGCTTGATTTTGCTATCAACGCTTTGAAAGATTTTTTGAAGACCGTATAAATATAAAAACCCCCGAAATTCACTTCGGGGGTAAAATCTGTTTTTCAGCTATTCTACAACATATACAGGACAAGGAGAGGTTTTTACTACTCTTTCTGGTACCCCGCCAAATAAAAGCCTTTTTATACCCCTAAGCCCTCTGTTTCCAATTACAATCCTTACTGGTTTTATCTTTTTTGCAACGTCGCATATAATTTCGCTTCTTTCGCCAAATTTCACAAGTCCTAACGCCTCGACACCTTCTGATTTAAGATAGTCTTTCGCTTTTTCTATCTCACTTTCTGCCCTTTTAAGAAGTTCTTCTTCTGCATCCGGGTTATATACCCCAAGGAAACTAGAGCGCTCGACTATGTTCAGAAGATAAACGACAGCATTATTTGACCTTGCAATCCTTGTAGCCTCTTTCAAAACGGATCTATCTCCCTTAAAGTTCTTAAAGGCTACCAAAACAGACTTCCGATCCATGTCAAACGCCTCCTTAAATTATTTACTAAATATAATTATATCACTTTAAAGACATTGTAAATATCTTTTTTCATTAGAATTCTTTTTGTTTTCAAAAAATTTAGTTATTTATAGAAACAAACTATCAATAAAACGTTTTAGATACATCAATAATTGTACCCTTGAAGTTAGGCTATTTTTGCATAGAATTATGTGGTTGACTGATTGGTCAGTATTTACTAAAATAATACTTTATCAATAAGAAACTATTTAGGAGGAATTATGTCAGACCAACCTAAAGAAAATAATGTCAGGACTAAATTTAAACTCCTACAACCAAAAAAGCCTTCTAAAAAAGGTTTCCTTATATTTATTTTAGTTGTGCTCGCTTTACTTTCTCCCTTTGCTTATCAAAAAATAGTTTATTCTCTTACTCACCAGAGCACAGACGATGCATATATTGAGGGTACGTATATTTATATCTCACCTCAGATATCGGGCAAGATTGTTGCAGTTAATGTAGAGAGATACCAAGAAGTAAAAAAGGGCCAGGTTATCGCTGAAATTGAAACCTCTGATTATACAAATGCTCTTAATCTAAATGAGGCTGCACTTAATAAAGCTAAAGCAACTATCAATGAGCTTGAAAGTTCTGAAAAACAAGCTGAGGCGGCGCTGCAACAAGCAATGGATAATTATTCATCAGCTGAGGCACAGGCGGAACTTGCGCAAAAAGAGAGGGTGAGGTATGAAGACTTATATAAACAAAATGCAGTTTCTGCTGATGTTTATGATACCTATCTTACCAAGGAAAAGACGGCTGTAGCTGCTATGAAAGCTGCTCAAAAAGCCGTTACTCGGGCAAAGGCAGCTCTAGATACCATTAGAGCACAAAAAGTTACAGCTTTATATGCTATTAAAGAAGCTAAAGCGAATCTAGATCAGGCTCTTATTAATGTTAAAAGAACGAAAATTTATGCGCCAGAAGATGGTTATATCGCAAAAAAGTTTGCAGAAGTAGGAAATTATGCTGTACCCGGACAAACTTTATTTATTTTGGTAAAGAAAAATGACTTATGGGTTACTGCAAACTTTAAAGAAACTCAACTTGATAAGATGAGAGTAGGTCAAAAGGTGGACATATATGTTGATGCGTATCCTGGAATTAAGTTTGAGGGACACGTTGAAAGCTTCCAACCAGGAACTGGAGCAGTATTTAGCCTTTTGCCTCCGGAAAATGCCACAGGAAACTTCGTCAAAGTTGTTCAGAGGGTACCCGTAAGGATAGCAATTGATAGCCCATATGATCCGAAACATCCTCTTTATCCTGGGCTTTCAGTAAATCCTTATGTCGATACAGGATTTTAGTTGGCATATTCTTTTATAAACTTAATAGGTTAGATTAAAACTTTCTTTCTGGGATTTAAATAAACTTTAATTTATTTATGTATCTACTTTATTCAATTCTGAGGATGTGAAATTATTAATAATGCCTAAGGATACTACTTTGCCAAATAAATGGATGGTAACCCTTACAATAATGATTAGCACGTTAATAGCTGCTCTTGACACGAGCATTGTAAACGTTGCTTTACCAAATATGAGGGGTTCTCTTGGAGCGTCAGTTACTGAAATAACCTGGGTTTCAACAGCGTACATGTTGTCAAACGTAGTTGTAATGCCTGCAATTGGTTTTCTAAGCGACTTGTTTGGTAAGGTAAGATTTTTTACTTTTAGCGTAATTATTTTTGGAGTAGGTTCTTTTTTGTGTGGTCTTGCCTGGAATATGGAATCGATGATCCTTTTTAGAGTTATTCAAGGCATAGGTGGTGGTGCTCTAATTCCTATGTCACAGGCAATTCTTAGAGAAACGTTTCCCCCAGAAGAACAGGGTAAAGCTATGGGAGTTTTTGGTATGGGAGTTGTTTTGGGGCCAGGTATTGGGCCAACACTTGGTGGGTATATAACTGATAACTATA
Organism: Thermodesulfobium acidiphilum; assembly: GCF_003057965.1. Lineage (NCBI taxonomy): Bacteria > Pseudomonadati > Thermodesulfobiota > Thermodesulfobiia > Thermodesulfobiales > Thermodesulfobiaceae > Thermodesulfobium > Thermodesulfobium acidiphilum. The sequence goes on along the minus strand of NZ_CP020921.1, from coordinate 1,713,165 downwards.
GCTGGAACTGGATCTTTTATATAAATATGCCGTTTATAATATTAGATCTAATACTAATCTCTCTCTTTTTAAAAGAATCTCTTGATCGAGAAAGGCACACCGGCAAAATTGATTATGTAGGTCTTATGTTGATGACGGTGGGTCTTTCGACCTTGCAAATAATGCTTGAAAAGGGTCAGGAAAATTCGTGGTTTGAATCTGATTTTATAGTAAAACTTGCCATTACCAGCGCAGTCTCTCTTATATTGTTTATAATTTGGGAATTAAAAACTGATAAACCTATTGTAGAGTTAAGAGTTTTAAAGGATTTATCCTTTACCAGTGCTACAATGCTTGGCGGCATTTTTGGTATGGGACTTTTCGGAAGTTTGTTTTTATTGCCAATGTTATTTGAAAGCGTTCTTGGTTACTCAGTTATGGAATCAGGTTTAGCTCTTATGCCAAGAAGTCTCGCTATGGCTTTTGCTATGCCACTTGCTGGAAGAATATACAATTTTTTGGGGCCGAAAAAGATGATCTTTATTGCCACAGTATTGGCTGCAATTAGCTTTTATCCTCTAACTGTAATGAATCTAGATATCAATGCCTGGGACATATTGATTCCTCAGTTAATTCAGGGAATTGCATTTGCGTTTATATTTGTATCTTTAAGCACTGCAGCTTTAATGACTGTTGAAAGAAAGTATATGTTTGGAGCATCTGGACTTTTTAATCTTATAAGAACTGTTTGTGGCAGCGTTGGGATAGCAGTTTTTGCCACAATGCTTGAAAATTCCACCACTATAAACAGAGCATATATGGTAGAGCATATTGTTACAAATAACCCATTTTATACACAGAGTTCTCTGGTTAGTCCTGCTACTACATCTCCAATACTAAGCAACTGGTTTGCAGATATAAGTGGCGCTTTGATGCAAAATGCAGGTTCAACCCCTGCTGATTTGCCAGACAAAACCTTCGCTATTTTGAGCAACTACATTGATCTTCACGCTGCTATAATGGCTTATAATACTACTTTTTTTTGGATACTCTTTTTGTTTATTGTAGCCACTTTGTTTAGCCTTTTAATTAGAGATACTAGACCTGATAAACTGAAAAATAGAGAAGATTCAAAGGCTACAGAAAGTATTATTGAGCTTTGATGAAGAAGGGGCATTTTTTGCAGTTTGGTTTCTTCTTACAAAATTCTTTTCCGAGTTTCACAATTAAAGCGTGATATTCTTTGAACAGCCTAGTTTCATTGGGCAAGTTCTTCATAAAAAAATCCTGCGATTTGTGGTAAATAACCCTTTTGTTGCCAGAAAACTTTATATTGAATCTTTCAAGCCATCTTAGAGTGTACGTGTCAATTACAAATATTGGATATTCAAGAGCATAAAGAAGAATAGAGTCAGCAGTTTCATATCCAATCCCGTTTATTCCCAGAAGAAATCTCCTTGCCTCAATGAGTTCTAATTTTTTAATTTCTTCGATTGTTTTAAAATTTTTGTATATTTTTGATACAAAATTTTTTAATCTTTTGGATTTTATGTTGTAATATCCAGCAGGTTTAATAAACATTGCTAGTTCGTCTGGATTAATTTCAACTAGTGCGTTTAGATTCATTAATTTTTTTTGTTTTAAATTAAAGATAGCTTTTTCTACATTTTGCCATGAGGTATTTTGCGTAAGAATAGCTCCAACTGCAACTTCCAAAGGTGTATCGGCTGGCCACCAACCTTGAGGACCCAAAAAATCATATAAAATTCTATAACTTTTTATAAGATCAATTTCTTTTGTCAATTAATCCTTATACTTTAACAAGTTTTCAATATATCTTGATATAACGTCAACTTCAATATTGACGGGTGAGCCCACCTTCTTATCTGAGAGAGAAGTCTCCTTGATAGTTAAAGGTATGAGTGCCACATCAAAAGAATTTTCTTTTACAGCAGCTATGGTCAAACTAATTCCGTTTACAGCTATAGAACCTTTGTGGGCTATATACTTTTTCAGTGGAGGAGGAAATTCTATAGTGAGTATCGCATTCAACTTTTCATTCTTGATAGATGTAATTTTTCCTACACCATCTACATGACCCAGCACAATATGCCCTCCGAATCTCGAGTCATGTTTCATTGCTCTTTCAAGGTTTACTTTCATCCCAGCTTTCAAATGCTTAAAAGTAGTAACAGAAACGGTTTCTTTTGAGATATCAGCTTCAAAGGATTGACCGTTTATCTTTGTTACTGTCAGGCAAACACCGTCAACTGCTATAGAATCAGAAATTTTTAAATCATCAAATTGTTTTTTGAAAGAAATCTTTATTTTGTATCCATACCCCTGTGGAGAAAAAGAAATTATTTGGCCAACGTCCTCTATAATACCTGTAAACATATCTCTCTATCTATTCTTATCCTTTTATTAATTCGTATTCTTTTTTTTGTTCGTTTGCGAGAAGACATTGCTCACAACCTATTACAAAAGCCTTTAGTGGTTCTCCTCCTTCGATTATAAGTTGGTAGCTTCTGCCTGATGGTAAAAGAATAGACATATCCTTTTTTATATGATATTCAATATCATTAATATTTACTTTCAAACTCCCATTAATTACAACAATTATTTCATCGCCTACTTCTGTATCGAGTTTGATTTCTTCTCCTGGTACTCCCTCATATAGATGTAATGACAAAAAATGATTGCCATCTGTGTTTGGAGAAAAGACAACCTTTTTATTTATGCCATTTTTTCTTTCAAAAACTAGTTTGTTTAAATTTTTTAATCTTGGTAACATTATTTCACCCTTACTTTATGGAATAATTTGGTATCATACACAGAAACTTGCAAACTTTTGTTCCAGTATTTTTAACTGTATGAAATTCTCCTGGCTTTATAAAAATAAATGATCCCTCTGATACTTTTGTCTCTGAGTTATCTGAGACTACAGTTGCTTCTCCTTCTAATATAAACATCTCGTGCTCAAAATCGTGCGAATGAGCGGGGCTTTGTCCATTTGGTTCAATAATGATCAATCTCATTGAAAAATTAGGTGCACCGTCTTTAGGCGTTATAAGCCATTTAATGCTTGCACCCTTTGCACCGTCTACTTCCATCTTTTCGCTTTTAACTTCAGATGAATTGCCAATTTTAGACACCAATAACCTCCTGAACTTAATTTTTTTATTTTAGTAAACTGTTTTTTAAAACAGATAGAGCATATATCAAAAAGTTTTTTTGTTCTATATCTGTTTTTGAGGAAGTGCCCATAAGTTCTTCTAAAATACCTTTATTGTTTAATTTTTCTAATGTAATCTTTTTAGCTCCTAATAGATTTTTCATATAATCTATGGTGTCGTTAAGCGTACCAAGTTCATCTATTAACCCAAGAGACTTTGCTTTTGCTCCAGAAAATACTCTGCCATCAGCAATGGTTCTTAGTTTATCAATTGGTATATTGCGTCTTGTTGAAACGTCGTATAAAAATTGACCATATGCGTCTCCGATAAGCCCCATCAAATATTCTTTGTCTTGTGGTGTAAGAGATCTAAATATAGAGCCTGTATCCTTGTATTCACCTGTTTTTAGCGTTTCTTCTTTTACTCCAATTTTTTTCATGAGATCGTGAATGTCTAATATGTTGGAAATTACCCCAATACTACCCGTAAGAGTAGATGGTAAGGCAAAAATTTTATCGCCAGCTATAGATACGTAATAACCACCAGAAGCAGCTACATCTCCCATGGATACAATGATAGGCCTTCCTGTGCTTTCTTTGTAATTCATTAGAGTTTCAAATATTTCCTGGCTGGCGCCAACCGAACCGCCAGGGCTATTTACCCTTAATAATATTCCCCTGATATTTGGATCTTGCTTGGCCTTTCTAATTGCTGATGATACAGATTCACTTGTTTGATTGTTTATTGTCCCATTAATTTCGATGTAACCCACTTTTACTCCGGGTGGTTTGAGTTTTGCTGAGATGTATCCCAAAGAAAAAACGACAATTAATACTAGAAGAAAAGCAAATGCCAAACCAAGCCTTTTAAACATCTTTTGGCCTCTTCATAATTAGTAGTCTCCTCTCCTACTTTCCTTTTCCATTGTTCTTTTTTTGATACTCTCTCTTTTATCATATAACTTTTTACCCCTAGCAAGCCCAACTTGAACTTTTGCCATTCCTCTTTTCCAATATAGCTTTAGTGGTATTAATGTAAGTCCCTTACGCTTTACAGCATTATATAACCTAAATATTTCACCTCTGTGCGCAAGAAGTTTCCTCTTTCTTTTAGGATCAAGATTAAAAATATTCCCCTGTTCATAGGGGGATATGTGAAAATCATATATCCAAAGCTCTCCCTTTTCAACTTGACAATACGACCCAGAAAAAGAAGCTTTGCCAAGGCGAAGCGACTTTACTTCTGTACCCTTGAGCTCTATCCCAGTTTCAAGAGTTTCAAGTATCTCGTATTCAAATCGTGCTTTTCTGTTTTCTATTATAGGGGAAAAACTGCTCATCTTATAATTGATAAAGTAGCCAACCCAGTAGCATATAATATGGTTTTGTCGATACTTTCTATTTGAGATTGGGCATAAATTAGACGTCCCTTGTCTTCAGTCACTCTAGCAGACACCATTACATTGGTACCTATATAAATAGGTTTTTTAAATTTTACCGTTAGCTGAGCTGTTACTACCTTGTATCCTAATCTAACAGCTGCCCAGGTGCTCAATTCATCTAAAATCGTCGATATTATTCCACCGTGTACAATATTATTCCATCCTTGATGGCTTTTTTGAAATTGAAAGGTTGTGAGCACGCTTTCCTCGTCTTGAGATATTTCAAGACGAAGCCCTAGTGGGTTAGCTTTTCCACAAGCAAAACACCAGTCATCTGCTATTAGCATAACATCCTTTCTCGAAATATTAAAATTAAAAATAAGTATTAAGTATTATTTAGCGTGCACCCCAGCTTCGACAATAGAGATACAACCGCTTTCTGTAAGTGCAACTCCTGCAAGGGGGACTTACGGCACCCGGTCTGACCGCTTACCGTTGCTACCTTCCGGTCCTGGCGGGGTTCACGATAGCGCCGCCGCGTAAGGCCTTGCTATCAACATTGCACTACACAGTGCTGCGTTACATCTCTAAGCCTCGGCTGGGGAATTAAGCCCTGCTATGGCGGATTGCAGGTACAGGGCACCGCCAGCTCCCCGCTTAGCACAATAATATTCTAACATGAAGTAGCCACAAATATATGATTTATTAATAAACAATGTAATAGAAACATACTATTTATTTTATATTTTTAAACCTATTATAGGTCTTATTTAAAATTAATATACTGGTAGTAAAATTGATAATTAAAGTGACTTTAGTTAATTCTACTAGTTTTATTTAAGGAGGTAAAAGGGATGGATTTAATTAACAAAGCTTTGTTGATGGGGCTTGGTGTGATGGATATTACTAGAGAAAGAGCTGAGAAATTGGTTGATGAATTGGTTAAGAGAGGTGAGATTGCAAAAGAAGAAAAGTATAAGGTAGTGGATAAACTTCTTAAACATATAGATAAGCAAGAAAAAGAGTTGACACAAAAAGTATCTGAAACAGTTAAAAAAACTATATCTGAAATGGGTTTACCTACTAAAGATGATATGGATAAAATTTTAAAGAGACTTGATGAAATAGAAAAGAAAAATTCTTAAAATAATTATTAATCTGTGTTACTACTAAAAATAGGAAGAAATTATAGGGAACTAAAACGATATTTAACGATATTTTCAATTTTAATTCGCTATGGCTTCGAGGATGTTCTTGATAAAGTTGAAGAACGTCTAAGATTTAAGCTTTTTATTTTCTGGCAAAAGGGAGCTGCCAAAAAGGAAAAAGCAGGTATAGAGCGTCTTTCTACACCAGAAAGAGTGCGCCTAGCTTTAGAGGAACTAGGGCCTACTTTTATAAAATTTGGTCAAATATTAAGCTGTAGACCGGACCTTCTCCCTCATCAATTTATAGAGGAATTAAGCAAATTACAAGATAATGTTCCCCCATTTTCTTTTGTAAAGGTTAGAGAAGTCATAGAAAATCAGTTTAAAAGGCCCCTTGAAGAAATGTTCACTTCTTTTGATGAAGTACCCATAGCTGCAGGTTCTTTGGCCCAGGTGCACAAAGCCGTAACTAACAGTAAAGAGGAAGTGGCCGTTAAAGTTCAAAGACCAGGGATAGAAAAGATTATTGAAGCAGATATCAAAATTTTATATGACTTTGCTTTTTTATTAAAAAAACACTTTCCAGAAATCGGTTATTATGAACCTGATAGAATTGTCGATGAATTTGCTAAAACAATTCGTAAAGAATTAGATTTTATTAGAGAAGGACGCAATATTGAGCGATTTAGGAAGTGTTTTAAAAACGATCAAACAATTTATTTTCCGAAAGTTTACTGGGATTTGTCTGCACCAAAGGTTTTGACAATGGAATACATAAAAGGTTATAAACTTTCTGAAATAGATAGCTTTCCCGATTTAAATGTGGACAAAAAATGCGTTGCTCTTAACGGCGCTCATTTTATCCTTAGAGAGATTTTTGAATGCCATTTTTTTCATGCGGATCCTCATCCTGGGAATATATTCCTTCTAAATAATAATGTAATGGCTTTTGTAGATTTTGGAATGGTGGGTATTCTTGATGATACTATTGTAGATTGGCTTATCAATATTTTAAAAGCTATTTTAGATAAAGATGTAGATTTGTTAATAAAAGCTATCTTAAACCTTAATATGGCCCCAGCACCAAAAGATATAATAAACTTTAGAATTGATTTGTTTGATTTTTTAGAACGATATTATGAAGTTCCTTTGAAAGATCTTAAAGTAGGGACGTTGATTGAAGAATTTTTAGACATAATTAGAAAGTATAAAATTCGTTTTCCTACATATCTAGTATTAATGTTGAGAACTTTAGTAATTCATGAAGGAATTGGTAGAGTGCTTTATCCAGAGTTTAACATGATAGAGTATCTAAAATCTCATATTAAAAATCTCATATTAAAAAATATTAATCTTTCCAGAATTTCTAAAGAATTTTCTTTCATCCTTGAAGATACAGCCTCACTTTTCAAGGAATTACCTTCTAACTTAAGAGAAATCTTTTTAAAGCTTAAAGATGACAATATTACGATTAACTTAGATCATAGGGGATTGGAAAGTCTTATTAATCATATGGATAAAGTAGGAAACCGTCTTAGCCTTGCTATTATAATTGCATCTTTAGTGATAGGTTCATCAATGCTTTTTCAATTTCAAACTACCCTTAAAATATTTGGATATCCTTTGCCTGGAGTTTTGGGCTTTGTGTTAGTATTTTTATTGGGGTTAAAGTTACTTGTTGAAACATTAAAATCTTCGAATTTATAATCAGTTCATATTAATCATCTAACCTTTCGTGGTTTTAGAAGGTTATTTATGGGCTTAAGGGATAAATTAAATTATCTCAAGTTTCTGTAAAGTTTTAAAATCTAAATCTGTAATATAAACCCACAAAGGTGCCTCTATTGAACGATATGTTGTCTGTTATCGAATTCCTTATAACAAGGGATGTAGCTTTTGAGAGTTGTAGATCAGCTTGATAGGTGGCCTGAGGTTTTGTCCCAAGCGTGTAGGTAACAGAGGTTGAAATTTTTTTATTCCAGGATTTTGAAACTGTGATTTCTGGTTTGCCATCAACAGACATCCCAAAGGATAATCGGGATAATCCTAATGCCTGTTTTATAGGTTCAAATAATATTCCCTGAGCTTGTGATACGGCGGTTATTGGCGACATTGCTGCTACAGTTGAGGCATAAGTAACCGGGTTTTTGCCGGTACCAATTAATGCTATTATCTGGGATTCGCTTAATTCTGGAACTGACGAGAAGGAAAGCTTTGGATTCTCTAATTGTCCGCTTACCGTAAGATATACCTTGTATTCTGATATGCTGCTTTGGGCCAAAATATTTACAGTGTGAGCAAGAGGCGTATATTTAATATTACCTCTTGTAATTTGGAATGGTTGATCAAAAACAGAAATTCTCCCTGAATTGATGTTTAGATCTGCGAATATAATCGGGTTGTTTAAAGTACCTTCTACTTTGACACTTCCAGAAGGATATAGGGTATAAAAATCATTTCGAAGATCAACATCTCGTCCAATATTTATGTTAAGATTCAATTTAATATTTGGTAAAACAGAGGCACTGTTGTTTGGAAAACCCATATGGCCCTTTATTAAATTAATATTACCTTTTAAGACCGGGTCAAAAATACTTCCACCTAGATTTAAATAAAAATCTGCTAAACCATTATAAGTTTTTCCAAAATTTGCATTAAAGTTCTTCCCTAAAATAGTTATATCAAGATTTTTTGATGTGCCGTTTATATGACCCTCTAAACTTGCAATGCCACCGTTTTCAATAAGATATCCTGCTAGATTTATTTCATCGCCAGTAAGCTTTGCATTGAAATCTTTTAATTTAATCTCTTGATTGTTTACAAGTATTGTCATATTAGGTATGTTGGCGTTCCCACTAAGAGTTGGTGAATCAAAACTGCCAGATACCTTAAGATCTATACTTCCTTCACTTGATTTTATAGACATATTTTTTGGCAACAAAAAGGAAAGCAAGGCAATGCTTGAATTTGATATTGAAAGCTTTAAGTCAGTGGTCTCATTACTTTTGAGTGCTTTTTTGTTCATGGGGAGCGTACCTTTAAGAGTTGCTGTGTGCCCATCGTGTTCAAGTGAGAGATTGTTTACTTTTAGAAAAGGATAATTTAAAGAAACATCCATAGATAGTTTTCCGCCACTTTTCCCGTTGTAAGAGATGTTATTAGAATTAAGATTTATTGCACCTTTAGTTGACGATTCTGAATGATAGAAATTAAATGTAGAGTCGGCTAGTAAATTAAAACCTTCAAATTCTATCGGATAATTCTTTGTTCTTCCACTAATATTTAAAACAGGAGTTATAAAGCCTGAAAAACTTAATTCTCCAGAGTCCTTGTAGATATCAGCATAGTCAATAAAAAATTCATTGTTATTGCCATGAAATCTTACTTTTGCTTTGGAAAATGAATAAAAATTTGAATAAAAATTTTTTATACTTGTTTCTCCCTTCCAATTTCCATTGTCGTAACTTATCTCAAATGATGTAGTGCCTTTTAGATAAACAGGTGGTTGATAGGGTTTTATGCTTTTTATAATACTTTGATAAAATGAGAGATATGATTCAGGCGAGAGTATTGTAGTACCATTGTTTAAATCTATTGAATATACCTGATACAGGATTTTGTTTGAGGGGGGTCGTGGAAAGCCTCTTATTGTTCCAATGTTGTATAAAAAATTTAAATTTGGTTTTTTAATTAACCTTCCCTCTTCAAATGTAAAAGGAGATAGTTGATATAATGCGTCAATAGAAATATCCTTACCACTTGCGATAAATTTATTCTGATTGCCTTTTATATTGGCTTCATTTGTGCCAGAAAATAAAGAAAAGTCGAATTCCATGTTGCTAAGATTTCTGGCTGAAACAGATCCTATTCCCTTCAAGTAAGCCCCATATCTTGTTAGCATTGCAAAGTTAACCTTTGAATTTAAACCAGTGTTTGAAGAATAATTTATATTGAGTTTTGCATGGCCGCTTTCTATGTCAAGAAAGTCTTTAAGATTTAACTCTACCTTTGATAAAAGTGTGTTTTTTACAATACTTCCTGAAAGATTTCCCGATCCTATTGTTCCTGAAAAGTCTATAGGATTTTTTGATAAGTTAATAATCGAGTTAAAAGGAATCTGCCTATAATTGAATAAAAAATCGCCCTGGACTTGTGCCAGGTTGTTTATTTTGTGAAGGGTAAAGTTAATATTTCTATAATTACCTACAAATGCGAATTTGTCGCCACTAATGGCATATCCTCCGGATATTGGATAATCATAGAGTGTGGCCTCCAGTGTGCCATGCGAAGAATATCCGTCTGTGTTGATTTCACCACTTACATCCTTTAACTCAATATTATTAAATGACATATTATTAGCATTAAACCTACCATAAAAATATGGTGAGTTAATGCTATTTGTATATAAGTAGGCGCTTACAGTACAGTCAAGCTCTTTTAAAGGGTATTCAGGCAAAAATATTTGAGCAGTGCCATCAGATTCTAAATTGTATATGAGGCTTATTTTTATTGGTCCAAAATCAGATTCCTTTGAAAAATAATTTAAATTTAAATTAGGATAGTTGATATATAGATTAATAGGACCAGCAAAAACATGATTGTTTGCTTCTGTTGTTAAGTTTTCTGAAGAGATGTAGATGTTTGTCAATGGGATATCTTTTTCTAATATAAAGCTACCCTTTGCTGAAATTTTACCCGATTTTATTGTTACTCTTTTATCAAGGTTAATAAACTGTAACAGTTCTTTAGCTTCTACGTTGTGAGCATCGAATATGAATTCTTTTTTATCAGGATCAATTTTTACTGTACAATTTATATCCCCATAATTTGAATTTGAAACTGTTTTAAGATTTAATGAATTATTTTCAACAAAACCAATTGCATTTATAGGAAGTATTATCGAGCTGTTTTTAATAACCAATGTAGAGTTATAAAAATCTAATATAAAATTAGCAGGTGGAGTCCCCTCCTTTGGGGTAAGTGCTTTTAAAACATCCTCAGGTAAAGAAAAACCTTTATCTTTAGTAAATATTACATTCAATGAAGCATCGTATATTTTAACTTCAGTTGGGACTATTTTAAAAGGCATCAGTGAAATAGAAAAACTTATATAAACCTTTTTTGCTTTAAAGTCATCGTTAATATTTACGTTATGAATTATAATTTTGTTTAAACCGATGTCGGCTGATTGGAAGTTTGTTCCTTCTGGTAAATTTGAACTTATAGTAGGATATATAAAAGTCCTCTTTATATTATCAGTGTTCAAGAAAAGGATCAAACATAATATACATAATATAACAGCACTTACAATGGCATATTTAACGCATTTTAATGCCATTTGAAATCGGAAGGTTTTAGATTTTTTATGAAATCTTTAAATTTTTTTGTTTCTTCCTCCTCGTCATTTATTTCTTTCTTTATAAAGCTTACTGATGAAGATTCAAAAAGGTCTCTTTTGACGTATATGGGGGCAAGCAGTCTCACTGCAATTGCAATAGAATCTGATGGTCTACAATCTAAATATTCTTCCCTGTCATTTTGAGAAATTACTATCTGAGCATAAAAGACACCATCTTTTAAAGATTCTATAATTACCTTTACTACGTTTAAATCAAATATTTGTAAGATATCGCTCATAAGATCGTAAGCTATGGGTCTTGGTGGTTTTATCCCTTCTATCGCCATAGCAATTGCTCCGGCTTCAAACGGTCCTACCCAAATTGGCAAAACCCTGTCTGAGTCAATTTCTTTTAATATTACAACAGTTTGATTATTGGTAGGATCAATTGTTACACCCAAAACTTTAACTTCTACTAGCTCTGTGGCCAATTTTATCCCCTCTATTTACTCCTTGTAATTTCTTATAAGGATTTCCTAGAACATCATTAAATAAAACATTAATATAACCCCTTTCCACATTCTTTGGGTGTGGAATGGTCAACTCTTTGCTCACTATGCTATAAGAAAAATTTAATGTTTTTATCATATCAGTATTTCCCATACAATAATTATAACTTAATATATCAATGTCAATAACTCTCGGACCATATCTGAATGTCTTAAACCTGCCTATTTCCTTTTCTATATGTTTGCACAAATAAAGGAGTGACATAGGTGACAGCTTTGTTTTAACTATTATTAAACAGTTTGTAAAGTATGGTTGATTGGTAATTTCTAGAGGATCTGTAGTGTATGTGTGTGAAATGGTTACAACCTCACAACAGCTTTTTCTTAAAAACTTTATTGCTTTCTTAAAATACTCCTTTCTATACCCAATATTCGATCCAAGAGATAAATAGGCAAATGGCATTAAATAGATATTTTTCTCATTTCTTCAGCCATATCACAAGCAAGTCTTATTTCCTTTACATCGTGAACTCTAAGTGCATGTACCCCTTTGTAAACACATATACTAGATAAGCTAATAGTTGCTGGTAGTCTATCCTCAGTAGGAACGCCATTTGAAACAAGTCCCGTAAAACTTTTTCTGGAAGGACCTATGATGTGGAGAAAATTGTCTTCTAAAAACCTTTCGTAATTTGAACATAGTTTTAAATTATCCTCAAAACTTTTTCCAAAGCCAAGGCCAACATCTAAAAGTATGTTCTCTTTTGTAAAACCAGCTTTTATAGCCTTTTTTGCTTGAGTGTGTAAAAATTCTGAGATTTCGCTAAAGATATTGTTATACTCAGGATTAACCTGCATCTCTTTAGGGTTTTTTTTCATGTGCATTATGATTATGCCAGGCTTAGGATTAAATGTAGAAATTATCTCTAGCATACCTTTAGATCTGAGACCAAAGACATCATTGATTACAATAGCACCTTCTTCTAGAGCAATTTTCGCTACTTCTGGTTTGTAAGTGTCAACCGAAACGCTTATATTATTTTTGACCAGTTCTTTTAAAACGGGCAGGATTCTCTCTAATTCTACATCTAACGGTGTAGGATCTGTAAAAGGTCTTGTAGATTCTCCGCCTAAATCAATTATATCTGCACCTTCTTCAATCATTTCGAAGGCTCTTTTTATTGCATTATCAGGGTTAAACCACCTGCCGCCGTCATAAAATGAATCAGGTGTTACGTTTAAAATCCCAAAGATAATAGTTTTTTTCAAATCAAAACTTTTGTTACGTGCTTTAAATATCATATAAGTCTCCCGAAGATCAGGCTAAGCACTTCAGATCTCGTTGAAGAAGAGGCCTTAAATGCGCCTCTTAAAGCAGAAGTAACAGTAGTGTGTCCTGGTTTTTTTATTCCTCTCATGCTCATGCAAAGATGTTCGGCTTCTACTACGACTGCTACTCCTAAAGGGTTAAGCCCTTTCATTATTGTTTTGGCAATGTCTGATGTTAACCTTTCTTGAAGTTGAGGCTTTTTTGATAGTATATCTACAACTCTTGCAATTTTAGAAAGCCCTACAACCCTGCCGTCTTTTGGAAGATAGGCGACGTGAGCCCTGCCAATAAAAGGAATAAGATGGTGTTCACATATTGAATAAAATGGTATATCTTTTATTAATACCATTTCATCAGTATTTTCGTGATATTCAACGTTGAGCACTGAAAGTGGGTCTTCGTTTATACCTGAAAATATTTCCTCATACATCCTTGCTATTCTCTCAGGCGTGTCCTTCAACCCTTCTCTGTTTGGATCCTCCCCAATTGCTATCAATATATCGTAAACTGCTTTTTTTATTTTTTCCTGATCCAAAATTAATCTCCTTAAATAAGATATTAGCTTTAAATTATAAAAACTAGTAAATTCTCATATTTCTTAGCCTTCTTATTCTCTCTTCAAAAGGGGGGTGAGTACTGAACAGGTTAGCAATAAAATCACCTTTTAAAGGATTTACTATATACATATGAGAGAGAGCAGGAGAGACATCTGATGGGATTAATTCTACTCCTCTATGTAATTTTTCTAATGCATCGGCTAAAGCATCAGGATCGCGTGAGAGCTTTGCTCCCTCTTCATCAGCAAGAAATTCTCTAGATCTTGAAATAGCAAATTGAATGAGCATAGCTGCGATTGGGGCAAGTATTAGCATTAATATGCTTCCTACAAGAGCTATAGGATTATTGTTATCATCTCTTTCTCTATCAATGCCAAAAAACATTGCCCATCGTGCCATATCTGCTACAAAGGTTATTGTAGAAGCCAGTACAGCTGCCAGACTGGATATTAAGATATCTCTGTGCTTTATGTGTCCAATTTCGTGTCCTAAAACGCCTTTTAATTCCCTTGCATCAAGAATTTTTAGTATGCCACTGGTTACTGCTACTGCTGAGTGTTCAGGATCCCTGCCAGTTGCAAAGGCATTAGGCGAAGGGTCATTGGTAATATATACTTTTGGTTTTGGGATATTTGCTCTGTATGCAAGTTCTTCGACAATATCGTGAAGTATTGGTGCTTCATCCCTTGAGACTTCTCTGGCACCAGTCATTTTTAAAACAATTTTGTCAGAAAACCAGTAAGAGATAAAGTTCATACTTAATGCGATTAAAAAAGCTATTAAAAGGCCACCCTTTCCGCCTATTAAGCCTCCCATACTAATCAAAATAACGCTTAGCAATCCAAGTAGTAAGAAGGTTTTAATTTGATCTCCCATTTGATCTTACCTCCTTTACATATGGTTTTAACCAATTTTCAATAGTAGTTATACTTGTTTCGCCAACATCGACATTCCTTATAACTCCTGACGGATCTATAAAAAATACTGCAGGAATTGAATTAACTTTATATAATCTTGCCACTTCACCGTTTTTGTCGGGAAGTATAGGAAACGATAAAGGATAATCGCTCATAAACTTCAAAATTCTACTTTCTTCGTCTTCTTCATTAATTCCAAATACCAGCACATCTTCTTTAAATGATTTATATAATTTGTTGATTTGCGGCATCTCTACTCTGCAATGTGGACACCATGTTGCCCAAAAAACCAGTAATAATGGTTTTCCTCTATACTGCGATAAATTTACTTCAAAACCAGCCATATCCTTAAGTTTGAAGTTTGGAGCTAATTTGCCTATTAGTTGATTTTCACTTTCGTTTCTTATAGTTTCCTTTTGTTCAACCCTTTGGCCGCATCCAGATAAAGCTAAGATTCCGATTAACAACACGATAAAAAATATATATTTCAAGACAATTTCTCCTACTTTTCAGTTATTATATTTTAACAAGAAAATATACTTTTTTCAAATTAAAATTGAATTAGACTCCTGTCTATAATTTTTAAAAGAATCTAAAAAAATAATAATATTATTTGTGTTATTCTTACATTAAGCGGTGTATCTTTCTTTTGGCATTAAAATAAAACGAAACTTTAGAATTATATTTTAAAAAATATTTGGGGGAAATTAAATGCCTTTTTTAAAAAATAAAAGAATTTTTTGGATACTGACTATCTTATTTCTTTTGGTAGGCTTGTTCTTTTATAGAAGTTTTAGTAATGATAGAACTAATTTTTACCAAAAGTACAATAATTATCCCAAAAATACTTATGAAAATACTAAACGTTTAGAAGAATTCAGAAATATTAAAGTTAAGGGGAGGGTATATGATGTAAAGTTTAGAACATCAAGAATGGGAAATAAGTATACCACTTTTAAGATAAAGACAAAGAATGGTAACTTTTATAATTGCTTTTCTTTTGGATGGCTTCCAATAAAAAATAATGATATTTTGAAATTAAGTGGAAGATACTATAATATCAAGCAGGTTGGAAAATATACTTTTTATAACGAAATTGATGTAAAGAATTTTGAGGTTGTCAATTAAAATTTTAACGATATATTTTTTCTTTGTTTTTCGAATTTAATAAAATTTATTTTCATATTTGTTTTGTTTAATTTTAGTAGTAAAATCAGATCATGGAATTCAGGGGAAAAATATTTTCAATCTATTCTTTTTACATAGCTGAAGAAATAAACCTTGCGCTTGCGCAAAATCTTCTTAATGCTTCAAAAAGGGTTAATTTTAGGAGATCGAAATCCACTCCCAAAAGGCTTCAATATGAAACTCCCCCTATTACTGTAAATTTAGATATCCCTTTTGACTTTGACATCATTGATGATTTTTATCCATCAAATATAAATCTTAAAATTTTTGATTTTGGAGCAGTGTCAATCTCGCTTTTGTGGAACGGTAAGACTGAATTCGTGAATTTAAAGCATATTTCTTCAGATCTCTTTGATAGCAATCTTGAAGAAAAAGTTTTAAGTTATGTATCTGAACTTAAAAATTATTTGGCCAAGACTCTAAAAAAGCCTTTTGACGAACTAATTTATGAAGACTACATAGTATTTCAAACTGATGAGATTAATTCTAAACCTTATGAATTTCTTAAAAAAAATAGAGAAACTCTAGCGCATATACTTAGAATGGAAAAGGAAAATCTTTCTCAGATGGAAATAGATGAAGCTACTCAGATAGTTCTTAGTTACTATGAATTTGATATGGTTATCATAGATTACAATGCTTCTTTTGTTATCGATGCTGACTATGAAGATATTTTAGAGATTATTGAATTTAGTCAGGTTGAATTAGCTCAAATTAGAGCGTTAGATAGAATACTTGATAAAAGTTTGGACTACTTCGAATCAATAATTGAGAAAAAATCAATTTTTCTTCCGCCAATAAAAGAAATAAGCCTTTTCTTCTTAAATGTTTCACTTAATAGAGAAAGGCTAGATAATGCTCTAAAGTTGATAGGAGATTTATATCTTGCAAGAATTTATAAATCTCTAGGATTGAAGCTTCACGTGTCAGAGTGGGAAAATTCTCTAGAGAGAAATCTTAAGACTCTTTCAGACATATATCAGCTTTTACGTGAAGACTTTTTTCAAAAGATTGCAAACTTTTTGGAAATTACAATTGTTGTCTTAATATTCGTAGAGATAATATTAGGATTATTAAGGATTTTATAAATTTCTTACAATGAAAGAGGCCATGAAGTAAGTCTTACCTTCATGGCCGTGCTGTGGGGGGAACCCAGAAAGTATTATATCAAAAAATTTTGAATTTTGAATAAATTCTTATAAACCTTTTATAAGAATTGTTTATATATTTTAATTAAACTACCTTTGCCTTTTTAATAATTTCTAACATGAAGATAGAAATTAGTCTTTCCCTTTTAAAAACTTGTTATAAAGAGTTAAATGGATGATTCCTAAGAAGTTTATTATAAAGTGGGCGATCATTGGGGCAAGTATACTGCTCTGTTGGGTATAGAGCACTCCTAAAATGAAGCCGATAAAAGAAATGTAAATTGCATAAAACAAACCTTTAATACTTATTTCAGGGGTATGTAGTATCCCAAAGAAAATAGACGCTGCATATATCCCAAGAAACTCCTGCATTAGACCCCTGAAAAACATCTCTTCAGAAAAGGCGCTAAGAACTGATATGTAAAACATTTCTAAAATGCTGGCTTGTTTAAATACATTGATGTATAACACTTGGTCTATTCTTTTTGCAAACAAAAAAACTTTTGAAATATAAAAACCCAATAAAAAAACCAGAACCCCGACTAACACAGAGGTGTAAATTCCTAGTGAATCAATGTAAAAATCTGGCATCTGTTGGAATTTTTTCAAAATAAAAACGCTTACAGCAAGAAGAAAGAGTTCTCCAATAGTAGAGAAAAACAAAAATCTATTTTTCATTGGAATTTTTTAGATATTTCTTTTAGGTCCTTTCTTATCTTTTCCTTTCTCAATCCATACTCTATGCCGTCTACCAGAGCAATGTAGCTTGCTTCAATAACATTGCTTGATACTCCAAGCGTTGTCCAGGTTTCTTCTGAGTCTGTATGATCTATTAAAACTCTTACCCCTGCTCCAGTGCCAGAACTTCCTCCGAGAACTCGGACTCTATAATCAGATAGGTGTATCTTTTCAAGAGATGGAAAATGATTAGATAAAGCTGATCTAAGGGCCTTGTCCATTGCATTAACTGGTCCGTTTCCATCCCCGACGCTGTGGCTAATTTTGCCTTCCACAATTAACTTTATTACTGCTTCTGCATAAATTTCCTTTAGCCTTTCATTATATTCTACTGTTGTTTTCCAATATATAAGATCGAATAATTCATCAGTTTTGCAAAGGCCCTTCCACAAGAGTATCTCAAAAGACGCCTCAGCTGCTTCAAATTGATATCCTTGGTTTTCAAGTTCTTTAATAGTTGATAATATCTTTCTTGTTTCAGGTCTGTTTTTGTTTAAATCTATTCCCATTTCCTTTGCCTTGAATATTATGTTGCTGGTGCCTGAAAGTTCAGAAATTACTACCCTTCTTTTGTTCCCAATTAATTCGGGATCTATGTGTTCGTAAGTCTTAGGATTTGATAGTACTGCACTTACATGTATGCCTCCCTTGTGAGCAAACACCGATTTTCCTACAAATGGCTGATGATCATTCGGCGTTATATTGGCTATCTCGTCTATAAATCTAGAAAGAGGAGTTAGAGCCTTTAGTTTTTCCTCTTCAAAGAGAGGAATTTTCATTTTTAGCTGTAAGATTGGAATTAAAGAGCAAAGATTTGCATTACCTGCTCTTTCTCCAAAACCATTTATTGTACCCTGAACCTGTAATATCCCTTCTTGTACAGCTACAATTGAATTTGCTACAGCAAGCTCGCTGTCATTGTGACAGTGAATCCCAAGAATAGCATTTTTACCTAAATAAGATTTTACTTCTCTTATTATTTCTCTAATTTCATCTGGCAAAGTGCCACCATTTGTGTCTGCCAGAATTATTCTTTTTGCTTTTGCATCTTTTGCCCTTTTTAGGACTGCAAGCGCATACTCTTTATTATTTTTGAAGCCGTCGAAAAAATGTTCTGCGTCGAAGAAGACTGATTTTCCTTTTGAATTAAGATATGATATTGTATCTGAGACCATATTTAAGTTTTCATCAAGAGTGGTTTTTAAGGCTTCTTTAACGTGAAGATCCCAGGATTTTCCAAATATTGTGATGACATTTGTATTGGCGTTCAAAAGTGATATTACATTTTTATCACTTTCTGTAGACGTATTTGCCTTTCTAGTTGAACCAAAGGCAACCAGTTTAGAAAAGTTAAGTTTTAAGTCCCTTGCCTGTTCAAAAAATTTTTCATCTTTTGGATTAGATCCTGGCCAGCCTGCTTCGATATAATCTATACCAAAATCATCTAATCTCTTAACTATTTTTAATTTGTCCTCTAGAGTTAGAGATATTCCTTCCCGTTGAGCACCGTCTCTTAAAGTTGTATCGTATAATTCTATTTTTCTCTGTGTTCTTTTCATGGTTATAACTCAGACAGCATTTTGCCAACTTCCAGGCACTTTTTTATCTCTTCTGGCTTTAAAGAAAATCTTGTTTCAATTTTTTCTATCACTTCTACACCAAGAGGCTTTATGGCTTCTTCTATTTCTTTCACGGCACCTCCGGACCAACCGTAGGAGCCAAATATGACTGCTTTTTTGCCTTTTAGTCTAAGAAGCCTCATTAATCTCAGCAATGGCAATATGTTCGGAAATACTCCGTTATAAACTGTTGGTGAGCCTATAGCAAAGGCTTTACACGTCATAATTTCTCCCATAATGACAGAAACAGGATCTATTCTTAGGTCAAAAACCTTTACTTCACAATCATCTTTGCATCCTGCTCCTTCAGAAATTAGTTTTGCCATCTTTTCGGTTGTGTGCCACATGGTTGTATAAACAATTATCACCTTGTTTTCTGTTGGGTCGTTTATTAATTTCTCAGTAATCTCAAAAATATATTTTATGTCTTCTGGTTTTCTATAAAACGGCCCGTGTGCAGGCAGTATCATGGTAGGATTAAGGGATTTATAGTAGTCAAGAGCCTTTTTTGTAAGCGATTCAAATGGTCTCATTAAGAAAGCAAAATAGTCTCTTATAAAAGGATATATGTCTGACTGTAGTTGATCGTAAAATGGCCTTGAGATAGAGATAAGGCTCCCGAAGAAGTCTGAAGTAAAAAGCCAACCCTTTTCTGGAACGTAAACGCTTGTGGTATCAGGCCAGTGGGTCATTGGAAGAGATTTTAGGATTAGGGTTTTTTCACCAAGCGACAAACTTTCTCCAGATTTTAGGACTAAAATTTTTGAATCGTCAAGATCTGGCAAAAAATTTTTTATAAACTCATAATTCTTTTCTAGGCATACTAATTTAATATTTTTGAACTCTTTAAAATACTCTATTATTGATCCCGCATGATCTGGTTCTGTGTGTAAAGATACAAGATAGTCTACGTCTCTTTCTTTTATTATTTCTTTTATTTTGCATATTGCTTCTTTGCCGTAGCACTCTTTTACGCTATCTATAATGGCAATCTTTTCGTCTAGGAGAAGAAATGAATTGTACTTGCTGCCCTGCGGAGTATATACTCCATGAAAATCTCTTATCTCCCAGTCTAATGCTCCAATATCGTATAGTGAATCTGCTAACTTACAGTTCATATCTTTCCTCCTTAATTTTTATTTTCTATAAAGTATTATAGGACTATTTCTTGTACCATGAGCTGGTAATATTTCCGGATATCCTACAATTATAGGCGCTACAACGCTATAGTCTAAGGGCACATTGAACTTTGTTTTTGTTTCTTCCAGATCCATATACTCTCTTGCAAATCCTATCCAGCAGGTTCCAAGGCCAATAGCGTGAGCTTCAAGCATAAGGTTTTCTGCTGCAAGTGCGCAATCCTCTTTGGGATATAGGCCATAACTTTTGGCATAAATAGTTATTAAAGCTGGTGCATTATAAAAAATATTGTAGTCATCCTTTTCTAACATAGATTTATACTTTTCAAGGACCTTAAACTTATTCATATTTTCAATAAGAAATTTTTTTGAATTATCTGATAAAACTTTTAGAGTTGATCGATCTTGAATTACTGTAAAAGCCCATGGTTGGGAATTCATAGCGCTTGGAGCCCATATAGCAGCTTCTATTAGACGATCTATCTTTTCTGGTTCTACATTTTTATCTTTATATTTTCTAACAGACCTTCTTGATTTTATGATTTCAAGTATGCTCATTAGAACCTCCTTAATAATTTGAATGTTTAAATAATAACTTATTTTATACGAAATTTTCTAATAATAAAAATATACAAAAAACCATTGCCCAACGTCTGTTCTTAATACTTAGGTACTGCTAGGCAATGGTTTTTTAAAAAATTAGTTAATTATATTTTAAAATATTTTAAATTTTGAGGTTTTTTCGGTTAGTTTTTCTACGTTAGTGTTTAATTTCTTTGAAATGCTTTCTACATCTCCCATCATAGAACTCAACTCCTTTGCAAGAGCGGATTCTTCACTGGCTGCAATTGAACCTTCCTTTGCAATCTCTGAGAGACCATCTATATCTTTTTTTAGCTCCGCTGTGGAGGCGTTCATTTCTTGAGTGCTAGCGGTATATTCTTGTGAAAGGGCCGCAAGGTTACTGATATTGGTTTCTATACTTCTAATATCTTCTTCAACTTTGGCTACGTTGCTTTGAGCCGATTGTATTTCTTTAAGCAACCTTTCGATATTTTGGCTTATCTGTTCAAACGCTTCTTTTGAATCTTTAGTTATATTTCTACCCTTTTTTACCTCTTCGAGGGTGGCCTTCATTGCATCTGAAGCCAACGTCGTCTCTTTTCTGGTTTGTTCTATCAGTTCTCCAATATTTTTAGCTGCTCTTTGAGATTCTTCGGCTAGCTTTCTTACTTCATCTGCTACTACTGCAAAACCTCTTCCTGCATCGCCAGCTCTTGCTGCTTCAATTGCAGCATTTAAGGCCAAGAGATTTGTTTGCTCGGAAATTTGGGATATGATATCTACTATTTTTACTATATCGTTTGATCTCTCTGAGAGAGATAGAATAGTCTTTGAAAGGTCTTCAACAGAGTTTAAAATTTGTAAGGATGAAGAATCGTTTTGTTCTATTAGTAAAGATCCCATTTTTGATTTCTCTTCAGCTTCTGTTGCAAGAGATCCTACTCCTTTAGTAATCTTGAGCAGAATTTGAGCGTTTTCTGAAATTTTGCCCATTTTTTCAGCTACGCTTGAAGCTGAATTTGCTTGGTCTTCAGCGCCTTTTGCAATTGATTCTATAGCGCCAAGCAAAATATTTACGTGATTATTTAATTTTTCTAACGTTTGGCTCAATTCTTCAGAATTTTGAGCAGTTTTTTCTGCATAGTTTGCGCTTTCGCTTGAGGCATATCTGGCATCAGAAGAGAGGTTTGATAATTTGTTTGAGGCCTGCGACAGATCGTTTAAAACGTCTTTTATATCGTGTAATATTTCAGAGAAATTATCCCTAAGTTTTAAAGATGCCTGAGCAATTTGGCCTATTTCATCCTTAGATGAGACGCTTATATCAGAACACAGATCTCCTGTGGAAAGACAGTCAATATCAGACTTTGCTCTTGAAAGTGGTCTAATCAAGATAAATTCTATTCCTATACCAATTATCAAAAGACCGATTAAGAGACAAATAATAATCGTA
This sequence comes from Thermodesulfobium acidiphilum, assembly GCF_003057965.1. Taxonomy (NCBI): domain Bacteria; kingdom Pseudomonadati; phylum Thermodesulfobiota; class Thermodesulfobiia; order Thermodesulfobiales; family Thermodesulfobiaceae; genus Thermodesulfobium; species Thermodesulfobium acidiphilum. Next base: position 1,690,981 of record NZ_CP020921.1, on the reverse strand, counting down.
ATTATTTGTATTATTAAAGAGTTGTAAATAGGACCGTCAATAAGAGAAGGCGGATATGAAAGAATATAAGAACCTACAACTTTGTTGTCTGAGTTTTTAAGAGGAACTAGCACGTTATAATAATCATGACCAAGAAAATTGAACCTCTGAATAAAGCTTTCGCCCCTGGTTAGCCTGTCATAAATGTCTTGAGGAATTTTTTGACCTTTGAAATCCTTGTTAAGTGTTGAAGTAACTACTTCATTGCCAAAGGTAAACGTAGTATCTATGTTTAGTAGTTTTTTCATTTCGCTTGCAAGCCTGTTAGAGTCAAAAATCGTATAACCTGCACTCACAGCGCCTATGATGTTGCCACTATTGTCTCTCACTGGAGAACCTGCACGAATAGAAAGTTTGACTATCTTCCCTTCTTCAATACCAACGGTATTTTCTCCTTTAATTGCCTTTTGGATATTTAGTTGATTTGCTATGGAATCACCTGTTGGAGTATTTAAAGAGTGCGCTCTGATTATTACATTTCCCTTGTTGTCAGTGACAACTATATATAAATCTTTATATTCTTTTATGTAAGGAACAAGTACGGTTTTTAATAAGTCAAAATTTTTTGTTTCTACGCCCTTTATCACGCTTTCTCTATCCGAAAGAAGTTTTGCCATATTTTTTGAACTTAACATATAGCTTTTTAAAAGTTCATTTGATGCATCCATTGCGTAGTGAAGCTTTTCTTTGACATTTTTGTGCCCATTATCAAAAAATTGAAATGAAGTAAGGGTTATAAGTGTTAGCCCAAAGATTAAAAAGCTGAGCAAAGTAATTGAAAGAAGTTTTTTTCTCACGGACCAATTTTGAATCAAATTCTGAATAATGTTCATTTTTAGCCCCTTCCAAAATTAAAAATTTCTAATTTAAAGTCTATTTTAACACTTGAGCAGTCCTATTTTTTTGCTTAAATTTATTGTTAAAATTAGAATAATTTATTATATTATTTGTTTTATTTATTGTTTTTGTTTACAAATTTCCCATACTTGTTAAAGTGTTTATTCCACCCCTCGTGTTATAGATAAGTGTTACCTTTAGCCTATCGGTTTTTAAAAGCTTTTTTAAATCTTCGTATATTCTTTTTGTGGCCGCTTCCTGATATATTCCCACGTTTCTAAATGATGTGAGGTAGTACTTTAAGCTCTTAAGCTCTACACAAATTCCTCCATCCGGGAAATATTCAATAATTAACTGCCCAATATCTGGCAATCCACTAAAGGGGCAGACTGCACTAAATTCTTTAGTTTCAATCTTAATATACTCTTCAGCGCTAAAACTAAAACCTTCAAGAAAATCTGTTTTAATATGAGATTCGTCTTTAAATTCAAATGTCTTACCACTTGCTTCTGGCATAATAACTCCTTATCGTATCACTATTTTAAATTTGATAATAAATAATTCTTATAAACTTTTTAGTAATTTTTTGTTACACTTAAATATTAATATATATTAATTAATAATTGTAACTTATTATATATAATAGCTTAAGAAAAAACATTGTCTAAATTTTCTGTCAATTTTAAATAAATTGTTTTATAATATCTTAAATTATTTTGGAGGAGACTATGGGTACCAAGAGGGTTTATAGTATTTGTGCAATGTGTACGGGAAGATGCCCTATTGTGGTTGATGTCAATGGAAATGAAGTTGAACACATCTGGGGGAATCCCTATCTTTTAGGGGGGTATCATTTATGTCCAAGAGGAGCTGCAGGCAAAGCTCTATTAAATGATACAGAAAGGCCTCAGACTCCTTTAATACGTGACGGAGAAAGAGGGTCTGGTAAATGGAGAAGTGTTTCTTGGGACGAAGCCTTAGACTATGTAGCAGACAATTTGAAAAATATAATTGATAAATATGGGGCGAAGAGCGTTGTATTGTCTGATAGAGGAGGAGCAATTACCGAATTTGAAAAAACTTTTCTTGCTGCAATCGGATCTCCAAATTACTTTAATCATCATGCAACATGCTCTAATTCTATTCACAATGCTCATCTTTCTGTAGCGGGTCTTGCAAGAAATGGTATTACATATGATTATAAAAATTGTAAGTATCTAGTTAGTTTTGGCAGGAACTTGCTTGAATCTCTTGTTACGGGGGAGGCAAAAAGCGTTATAGATATGATTGAAAATGGTGGGAAACTTGTTCAAATTGACGTTAGGTGGAACTATACTGCAGCAAAAGCTGATAGGTTTTTTTTGATAAACCCAGGAACTGATTATGCTTTAGCTCTAGCCTTAATACACGTGATTATAAAGGATTCTCTTTATGATGCTGACTTTGTTAAGAGGTGGACCGTAGGTTTTGAGGAACTCTCGAACTTTGTAAAGCTCTATACTCCTGAGTTTGCTGAAAATGAGACTGGTATCCCTGCAGCCGAAATTGTAAAATTAGCTCACGATGTAGGAAATGCCAAGCCATCTGTAATATTTCACCTTGGTTGGATGACTGCGTGGTACTCAAATGATTTTTATTTAAGACGAGCTATTTGTTCTCTTAATGCACTTCTGGGTGCATATGAGGCAAAGGGAGGTTTAATTATTAATAAAGGTCCTGAAGCTGTAGGCAAGCCCCTAAAGTCGCTTTTAGCTCAGGTCCCAAAGCCAAAGGATCCAAGATTTGACGGTTGTGGGACAAAATATCCCCATCTTAGCGAGCAATGGGGATTAGCTCAGGAGTTAGCTCACGTGCTTCTTACCGATGAGCCTTATCCTGTAAGGGCATATATTGTATTCAGACACGATCCGCTTGCTTCTTTACCAGATCCAGATTATATTAGAGACGCTTTTAGTAAATTGGATTTATTAGTATCTATTGATATAAATTACAGCGAGACAGGTTGGTTCTCTGATGTGATTTTGCCGGAAGATACATATCTTGAGAGAACGGATCATGTTATAGCTAGAAATGGTCCAAAGCCAGGTTACATTCTAAGACAGGCAGCAGTTCAAAGAAGGTTTGATACCAGACCAAGGTGGTGGATATTCAAAGAACTTGCAAACAGACTTGGAGTGGGTCAATATTTTCCTTACAATAGCATAGAAGAGCTAATTGCCTGGCAATTGGAGGGGACTGGATACAAATTAGAAGATTTTAATGAAAAAGGCTACATTGAACTGGTAGATAAGCCTATAATGTGGGATAGGGTTGATGGTTTGAAGTTTAAAACCCCTTCTGGCAAAATAGAATTCATTTCTAAAAAATTAGAAGATGTAGGTATTCCCTCCTTTATCCCATATGAGAAACCAATAGAACTGAAACCAGGGAGGTTTAGATTAGTTACCAGTAAGTGCGCTTTGCACACTCAGGGCAGAACTACTTTAAACAATAGGCTATTAAACGAGTATGTGAGTGAAAATCATCTATATATACATGAAGATAGAGCAGTAGAACTTGGAATAAAAGAAGGGGATCTTCTTGAGGTAGAAAATGAAGGAGAAAAGCAATATATAAAAGCAAAACTTACGAAATATATACATCCTGATGTACTCTTTATGCTTCATGGCTTTGGTGATGATGTACCCTTAAGAACCAGGTCTTTTGGCAAGGGAGTGTCTGATGTAAGACTTCAAAAGGGACTTGTAAAGGTTGCAATTGGCGGAAACTGCCCATTTACGGAATGTACAGTTTCTGTTAAGAAGGTGAAATAATTATTAATAATTATCTATTTTATTTAGAAAAGAGCTTGTAGTTTTTAAATAAAAAATTTTTGGAGGAGTAATGTGGGAAAGTATTATATATTTCAAGATCAGAAAAGGTGTATAGGCTGTTATGCCTGTGAACTTCACTGTAAGACCAAGAACAATGCTCCAGAAGGTGCAAAACTGTGCAGAATAGTTCCAACCGGTCCGCAGGTGGTAAAAGGAGTTCCCCGAATGCACTTTGTTTTTATGCCATGTTTTCATTGCGAAAAACCATGGTGTGTATATGCATGTCCCACTGGTGCGATGATAAAAAGAGCAAAAGATGGTATTGTTTACGTTAAAGAAGATTTATGCGTGGGTTGTAAGAACTGTATTACTGCCTGTCCCTGGGGAGTGCCCCAGTGGAATTCAGAGACGGGTAAGGTTATGAAATGTGACTATTGTAAGGATAGAATCGATCAAGGGCTAGAGCCTGCATGTGTTACAGGATGTACGACAGGTGCTTTGAAATTCATATCTCCCAGTGAGGCATCACAAATTAAAAGAGAGCAATTTGCGAAGAATATATCACCTTTGAAAAAATAATTCTAAAATGATAGTATTATAAATGTTAATATTTTAAAGTTTTTATCACTTAGTGTTATTTATTGCACTATTTATTGTGTGTATTTAATTTCTAGTAACTGTCAAGGAGGTTGATATGAACGAAAACGAGGTAAAGGAAAGAGAAATAGAAATTGCTGATGGAGTAAAAGCAATTCCGGCATTAAACACTATTGTCTCTCCCATCGACAAGGCTATTAATTGGGTTGTTAACTGGGGAAGGGTATCGTCCCTCTGGCCTATGACTTTTGGCCTTGCGTGTTGTGCTATTGAGATGATGGCTGTTGGTGCACCGCATAACGACCTTGACAGATTTGGTATCCTGTTTAGGGCATCGCCCAGACAAGCAGATCTTATGATTGTTGCTGGGACAGTAACACTAAAAATGGCTCCAGTTTTGAGAAGAGTTTATGATCAGATGCCACAACCAAGATATGTAATATCAATGGGAAGTTGTGCAAATAGTGGGGGAATTTTTAATACCTATTCAGTTTTGCAGGGAGTAGACCAGATTGTTCCTGTTGACGTGTATCTTCCTGGATGTCCTCCAAGACCTGAAGCGCTGTTACATGCTCTTTTATATCTCCAGCAGAAGATAAAGAAGGAAAGGATGGTATGGGGAGCATGGAGATAAAAGATATTAAAGAACAGATTTTGACTGATCAAAACGTTTGTATGCTTCCAGAAATTGAGGATAATCTCGATACGAAAGAAATGATTCTGAACATGGGTCCTCAGCACCCTGCAACTCACGGTGTGCTTAGATTAGTGCTTAGACTTGATGGAGAAGAAATAGTTGGTATGGAACCTCATATAGGTTATTTACACAGAGGGATAGAAAAGTTAATGGAATCTAAGACCTATGCTCAAGCACTTCCTCTTACGGACAGATTAGATTATATATCAAGCCCTGCCAACAACACCGCTTATGCTATTGCTATTGAGAAACTGTTTGGGATTGAAGCTCCTATTAGGGCGAAATTTATAAGAACTATATTCTGTGAGATGTCAAGGATATGTAGTCATCTTTTATGGCTTGCTACTCATGCACTCGATATAGGAGCAATGACGATCTTTACCTATTGCTTTAGGGAAAGAGAATGGCTTTTGGATCTCTTTGAAATGACTGTGGGTGCGAGGCTTCTTACAAATTTTGCGAGGATTGGTGGGGTAAGATGCGATATTAGCCCTGAATTCGTTCAAAGTTTGCGAGAATTCACAAAAGTATTTCCTTCAAAGATACAAGAATACGAGACGCTTCTTACCAAGAACCCTATATGGATGGAGAGAACTATTGGCATTGCACAAATTTCAGCCGAAGACGCTCTTAACTGGGGTCTTACCGGTCCTTGTCTTAGAGGTTCAGGAGTCGATTATGACCTTAGAAGGGATCAACCTTATGATGCGTATCCTTTTGTAAAATTTTATGTTCCAACAGGTAAAAATGGAGACGTTTACGATAGATATCTTTGCAGGATGGAAGAGTTAAGACAGTCTAATGAGATAATAAAACAACTTTTAGATCAACTCCCAGATGGGGAGACAGTTAGCGACGATACTCCAGATTTAGTAATTCCAACGCCGCCAAGACAGATTGAAGCAGTTGGAAGCGTTGCAAGTGCTTTTATTACTCTCTCAAAAGAAAGAAAGATGATAAATACTGGTGATTTGTATAGTGCAGTAGAGGTGCCAAAGGGTGAACTTGGCATTTATGTTGTAAGCGATGGTTCCGGGAAACCATACAGATTAAGGCTTAGAACTCCTTCTTTTGTCCACATTTCTGCAATGCCAGTTTTGTCCATCGGACACATGGTAGCAGATATTATCGCAATTATAGGTTCTATTGATATTGTATTAGGGGAGTCGGATAAATGAGGATACAAAAATTAATTAGAGATGTACTTTTAGTAGAATGGTTCAGGGGTCTTTCTGTAACTTTTAGAACTATGCTGAAAAAACCTGTTACTAGGCTTTATCCACATGTAAAGAGACAACCATTTCCAGGTTTTAGAGGCAGACAAGCTCTCGTAAGAGATCCGGATAAACTCAAAGAGCGCTGTATTATGTGCTTGAGGTGTAAAACTGTCTGTCCATCAAATTGCATAAAGATTGAAGTGGGCAAAGATGAAAATAACGCAAGAGTATTAAAAGAATATTCTATAGATGCCACCAGATGTATTTATTGTGGCTATTGCGTGGAGGTTTGTCCGGTAAATGCACTTGTTCTAACTGAAGAATACGAATATCTTGGGGATAAAAGGTCTGATCTATTGTTTAACAAGGAAAAACTTCTTTCTAATTGGGATGAGTTTTTAGCTAATTATCCTGGAGAATTTTATTTCAACAAGTTTTGGAGGCCACCTGGAATGCCAGAAAAGATGCTTACCCCCCAAAAGAGAAATGAGAAACCAATCGAAATTAAGAAAAAGAATGAGGAGATTGCATCATGACGCCGGGTTCATATGTTCCTACAGGATACTTACCAGTCTTATTTATGATGATAGCTGCTTTTCTTTTTGCAGTTGGGATCTTGGTTTTTGGAAGTTTTTTTAGATTAAAGAGAAGATATTCTGAATCGTTGATACCATACGAATCAGGAAACGATCCGATAGGAGAAACGGGTGAGAGATTTTCAGTAAAATTTTACGTTATTGCTATGCTATTTGTTGTATTTGACGTTGAAATTGCATTTCTTTATCCCTGGGCAATAAATTTTGACGACATTTCTTCTGTAGCCATGATTAGTGTACTGATATTTATAGCAATACTTATTGCCGGCTATATTTATGACTGGAAGAAGGGTGCATTCGATATGTATCATAGGAGGAAGAGGCAATGACTGTAGAAGAGATTTTAAAGATAGTGAAAGAAGAATTTAAAGAAAGGGTGTTATCTGAAGAAATTAATTTTGGTCAGCTCAGCATTAATGTTCCAAAAGATGATAATACTGAAGTCATTCTTTTTTTAAAAGGACACGAAAATTTAAAATTTGATCACTTAGCCGACTTGTGCGGGGTGGATTATTATAAATTAAGGGATGTTAGATATGAAGTAGTTTATAACCTATATTCTATTAAATTTAAACATAGGATCAGGGTGAAGATTCAGGTTCCAGAAGATGACATGGAAGTAAACAGTGTAACCTGTATCTTTAAGGGGGCAAATTGGCACGAATGTGAGTGCTATGATATGTTTGGTATAAAATTTAGAGGCCACCCTAATCTAAGGAGAATTTTTATGCCAGACAATTGGGTTGGGCATCCACTAAGGAAAGATTACCCTCTTAAGGGTATAGGGGTTTGGGAAGATCACGAAAAGCTTCTCAAGAAAATTCAGGACCTCTCTAAATACGAAGTCAGGAGAGGAGGGTAGATATGCTGTTAGATGTTGTTATTTTAATTGTCAAAGTTGCGATAGTTTTGGGGGTTTTGTTACTACACGTTGCTTATGCAGTATATTTTGAAAGAAAAATTTTGGGACATATTCAAGCAAGGCTTGGACCTACTGAAGTTGGTCCTTTAGGCCTGTTTCAACCGTTTGCAGATCTTATAAAACTCTTTTTTAAGGAAGACAATATTCCATTTGGAGCCGATAAAGTTTTGTTTACAATTGCTCCTGTAATAGTGGTTACCTGTGTAATGACATCTTTTTCAGTCATTCCATATGCAGCAGGTTGGGTACTGGCAAATATAAATGTAGGCTTGCTTCTTATTCTGGCTATGGGATCTCTTGGAGTATACGGAATAATTATTGCTGGATACTCTTCCAATTCGAAATATGCATTTTTAGGTTCTCTTAGATCCAGCGCCCAAATAATAAGTTATGAAATACCCATGGGCGTTGCGCTCCTTGCAGTCTTGATTATGTCTGGTTCTCTTAATCTTTCTGATATTGTTTATGCCCAAGAGAAGTTGCCCTGGGGAATGTTCATATTTCCTCAAATAATTGGTTTTTTTGTTTTTCTTGTTTGTGCTTTTGCAGAGACCAATAGAACTCCTTTTGATTTGCCTGAAGCTGAAACAGAGTTGGTTGCAGGATACCTGACTGAGTATTCTGGCTTTAGATGGGGGCTATTTTTCCTGGCAGAATATTCTGCAATGTACGTTATGTCATCAATGCTAACCATCTGTTTCCTGGGCGGTTGGACGCTTCCTCCCTTTTTAACTTCTTTGCTTCCATTTTTAAACTTGGTGCCAGGCATAGTCTGGTTTTTGCTCAAAGTTTATTTCTTTATGTTCTTCTATATATGGGTGAGAGGTACTGTGCCAAGATACAGATTCGATCAGTTACTTAAGATTGGTTGGAAGTTTCTATTGCCCCTTAGCCTAACAAACTTGTTTATTATTATGATTATAAAGAAGGTGTTCTTACCATGAACATACCAGTTTTGTTTTTTTCATACTTTGCCTTGGCTTCTATAATTATATCTTTGATTGTAATCACCAGAAAAAATTATATACATGCAGTTTTGTGGACACTTCTTTTGTTTGTTCACATCTCAGGCATATATCTTTTTTTGAATGCTGAATTCTTTGCTATGATTCAGATGATAGTATACGCTGGAGCAATCCTTGTAATGCTAATTTTTGTGATTATGCTTTTAAACGTAAAACACGAAGATCACCTTAGCGATGTAAGCTCTTTGTCAATCCCAAAGGCGTTCCTTGTTTTCTGTGTTTTAGGCGTGTTAGCAATTGTACTTCAGGCGTCGTATTTGAACACTACAGGAAAATTTTCTATAGATTTGGTAAACAAGGTCTCAGACGCTAAGCTTTTGGGACAGGTTTTTTATTCTGAGGCTAATTTGCCGCTTATTATTATGGGCGTAGTGCTTTTTGTCCCAATGATTGCCGCTATCGTCCTAGCCGGAAAAAGGAGTGATGAGTAGATGGTGCCATTAAATGCATATCTGATACTTGCTGCCAGTATTTTTGCAATAGGTTTAATTGGATTTATGACAAGGAGAAGCATTATTATGATGCTGCTTTGTGTAGAACTTATGTTAAATGCTGTAAACATAACGCTAATTTCCTTGAGCCACTATATGCAAGATTTTATGGGGCAGGTTATTGCCCTTTTGATTATTGCCAATGCAGGAGCAGGAATGGCTACTGGTCTTGCACTTTTAATAAATGCTTATAGGCTTAAGAAGACTGTAAAGATAGATCTATTCAAGGATATGAGAGGTTAGAGTATGGAATATTTACCTCTGATAATAATATTAACGCCTTTACTTGCAATCCCGCTAATTTTTTATAGTGGTGAAAGAAATAAAAATTTAAGAGAGTTTTGGTCGGTACTTGCAAGCGTAATAATGTTTTTGCTTGTTTTGTCTCTCTTACCGTCAGTTTTACAAGGAAAAGATTATCATTTTACTTTATTCCAACTATTGCCCGGAATTTCATTCTCTTTTAGGGTTGACGCATTAGGGTTTTTGTTTGCTGTGGGCGCATCTTTCTTGTGGATATTGACAACTTTTTATTCTATTGGTTATATGCGAGGTCATAAAGAACTTAATCAAACAAGATATTTTTCATTTTTTGCAGTGGCCCTTTCTACCACAATGGGCGTAGCGTTTTCTGCCAATTTATTTTCTATGTTTCTTTTTTACGAGGCACTTACTCTTGCAACATATCCATTAGTCGGTCATGGGACTGACGAAGAAGCAAAAAGAGGTTCGAGAAAATATGTTATATATCTTTTGGGTGCTGCTAAGCTTCTTTTGGTTGCTGCAATTGTTATAACATATAATCTTGCAGGTACCTTAGAATTCCACTACGGTGGTATCTTTCCTCAAGCAGCTATTGCCCAGAAAGTTTTACTTTCAATTTTATATCTAATGTTTATATATGGTTTTGCAAAGTGTGCAATCATGCCGTTACACGGATGGTTGCCTGCTGCAATGGTAGCTCCAACCCCTGTTAGTGCGCTTTTGCACGCTGTGGCAGTTGTAAAGACAGGCGTCTTCACAGTACTTAGGGTTACGCTTTTTATATTTGGTGCACAGACTCTAGCTACTTTATGGGGAAGAGATGTAGCTATTTTTATGGCAGCATTTACTATTACTGTTGCTTCTATCATAGCTCTTACAAGAGATAATTTGAAAGCAAGACTTGCATACTCGACAATAAGCCAGCTATCATATATCCTTTTGGGTGCTTTTATGCTAACGCCTAGCGCAATTATGGGCGCTATTTTTCATATTACTACCCATGCTTTTGCTAAGATTACATTATTTTTCTGTGCAGGTTCTATAATTGTTTGTTCACACAAGACAGAGGTTAGCCAGCTAAGCGGTCTTGCGAAGAGAATGCCTATAACAATGGCTGCATTTTTTATAGGGTCTCTGAGCATGATAGGGATTCCCTCGTCGGGCGGGTTTATTTCAAAATGGTTTCTTTTAAACGGAACTATGGAGATGCATTCTACAATTCTTTTATTTGTATTCCTGCTTAGCACAGTATTGAATGCTGGATATTTCTTGCCTGTTGCTTATAAGGCTTTTTTTGAAAAGGAAAAAGTTGATGCTCACTCACATCACTATACGAAAAACATTATAGAAAATCCATTTATGGCTGTGCCATTGCTTATAACTGCTGTCATTAGTATTTTGTTAGGATGGTTTCCTGGCATATTTTTACATCTTGCAAGAATGGTTCTTGCTGGGTTTTAAGATAAATTAAATTTATGAGTTTTAATTCTAAGGAGGGTTTTATGAAAGAAGATCACGAAGAGCCTTTAATGGAGTTAAAGCACGATCCTAAACCGGGTTTTCCACTTATTTTTGCGATAGCGTTTATTATAGGTGTGTTGTATCTTAGCTACATTTTATTGAATGGAAATTATAGAATAGTTTCACACCAATAATTAAAAGAAGGGAGGCAAAGAGTTGAACCCATATAAATTTTTTGAAAAGCCAGAGAGTTTAAAAATTACGCTTATTGTTTTGTTTTCATTCCTGACAGTGGTCACGATTCTTGATCTGATAGTTCCCAAAAAGGCAGAATACGGCTTTGAAGAATTTCCCTCCTTTTTCTCTGTTTATGGTTTTGTTGCATGTGTAGTATTGGTTCTTGCAGCAAAGTATATTCTAAGGCCGATTGTAAAACGCAAGGAGGATTATTATGACAATTAGCTTCATACCACCATTTTTGATATTTTTGATCGGTTCGTTTTTTGCGCTTTTTCTTAGGGGCAAAGTCTTGAAGTGGTGGATAATTATTGTTCCGGCTGTAGCTTTATTTAATGCCTTCATATTGCCAAAAGGCTTTGTTTATAACATACACTTTATTGGACTTGATCTAGCTCCAGTAAGAATAGATCAACTTTCATATGTTTTTGGGTTAATATTTTGTATTATAAGTTTGCTAAACTCTATTTATGCCTATGGACTTGATGATTATCGTCATCACGTAGCAGCACTTTTGACAGAGGCTGCTGCTCTGGGAGTGGTATTTGCTGGGGATTATTTTTCGTTGTTTTTCTTTTGGGAAATAAAGGCTTTGTCCACGTCTTACCTGGTGGCAATAGGCGGGAGAGAGGATTCTCTAAAGGCTTCATTTAGATATCTTTTGATGCATGTAACAGGCGGAGTTTTTTTATTGGGTGGGATACTTCTTCATTTTCATCAAACAGGTTCAATTGCATTTAATTATCTGGGCTTAACGAATTTAGCATCTTTGCTCATTTTGATTGGGTTTGGTATAAATGCGGTATTTCCACTTTTACACACATGGCTTCCAGATGCTTATCCACAGGCAAGCTATGCTGGTACTGTGGTGCTCAGTGCATTTACAACAAAATCTGCAGTTTATACTCTTGCAAGAGCTTTTCCAGGAACAGAAATATTAATTATTGCAGGTGTAATAATGACAGCTTTTCCAATATTCTTTGCAGTCATTGAAAACGATATGAGAAAAGTTCTTTCTTACTCTCTAATTAACCAGGTTGGATTTATGGTAACCGGAATAGGGATAGGAACTGAACTTTCTCTGAATGGAACTGTAGCTCATGCGTTTGCCCACATACTGTATAAGGCGCTTCTATTTATGTCTATGGGTGCAGTTTTGAAACAGACAGGAAAGATAAAGGCTACTGAATTAGGCGGTTTATTTAGGACAATGCCATGGACTTTAACTTTTTGTATTGTTGGGGCAGCATCCATATCCGGTGTTCCTCTAACGAGTGGCTTCGTAAGCAAGTCTATGATAGTTGCGGCATCTGCACATCAAGGTCTTACTATTGCGTGGTTTTTGCTTTTGTTTGCTTCTGCTGGTGTTTTCCATCACTCTGGTATTAAGATCCCATTTTTTGCATTTTTTTCACATGATTCAGGCTTGAGACCTAAAGAAGCACCATTTCATATGCTACTTGCTATGGGAATAGCTGCATTCCTTTGTATAGCAATAGGGGTTTACCCATGGGCACTTTATTCCATACTTCCATACCCAGTTCACTATATCCCGTATGCTCCAAATCATGTGATGGAGATGGTTGAATTATTAGGATTTTCTGCCCTTGCATTCACCTTACTTATGTTATCAGGTATCTATCCGCCAGAAATGAGGGCTATAAATCTTGATTTTGATTGGTTTTATAGAAGGGGTTTACAATTATTTATGTATATTGATAGGAAGGTATTGGTTGAATTTGAAGATAGAATAGTAAATACAGCATATGAATGGCTATTTTTGAATCCTATGATGGCTTTTGCAAAGTTTTTTAAGGGAGTTGATACATATGTTGTTGACGGGACAGTAAACGGTAGTGCAAGGTCAACTTATTCGGTAAGCAAGACTTTGAGAAAACTTCAAACAGGAAACTTGCAGGATTACATGATCCTGTTTGTTATCGGGATACTTATTCTTGCCTGTGTAATTATATTATTGAGAGGGGGGATTTAGATGAACTTTCCTATATTGTCTCTTATTCTTTTAATACCTGTTATTGGTGCCATTCTTATATTGTTTATGAAAAATCCAACGCTCATAAAATCAACTGCAATGCTGGTAGCGTTGATAGACTTTTTCATCTCTCTTCCCCTTTGGTTTTTGTTTGATAAGAATTCTCACGCTATGCAATTTGTAGAGGTTTATCCCTGGATACCATTTATAAACGCAAAGTATGCTGTAGGTGTAGATGGGATATCAGTTTTGTTTGTTTTGTTGTCGACTCTTATTACTGTAATAAGCGTAAGTGTTTCCTGGAAAGCAATAGACAAAAAGGTAAAAGAGTTTTTTATAATGATTCTTCTTATGGAAACTTCAATGATTGGGGTTTTCGTATCTCTGGATCTTTTACTTTTCTATGCTTTTTGGGAGGCTATGCTTATCCCGATGTTTTTACTAATTGGAGTTTGGGGTGGCCCGAACAGAGTTTATGCATCAATTAAATTTGTTTTATTTACTTTTGCTGGCTCTGTGTTGATGCTTGTATCCATCTTGGTATTATATTTTACAGGTGGGCATACGTTTGACATCCTTGAATTAATGAAGCTCAATCTGCCATTAAACATGCAAATATTTTTGTTTATTGCCTTTACTCTTGCTTTTGCTGTGAAGGTTCCTATGTTTCCTCTTCACACATGGCTACCGGATGCTCATACTGAAGCCCCCACAGCAGGAAGCGTAATACTTGCTGGCGTATTGCTTAAACTTGGAGCATATGGATTCCTAAGATTTTCTATGCCATTTTTTCCTGAGGCTACTATGATGTTTTTGAGTTTGCTTCAGGTTTTATCAGTAGTAGCTATCGTATACGGTGCATTTGTAACGCTAAAACAGACAGATCTTAAAAGGCTTATTGCATATTCCTCTGTTTCTCATATGGGATTTGTAACTCTTGGCTTATTTACACTTACTCAAATAGGGATGCTTGGCGGGATTTTGCAGATGATAAATCACGGAATTGTAACGGGTGCTTTGTTTTGCCTGGTTGGTATGATTTATGAAAGAACCCATACAAGACAGATCGCTGACTATGGTGGCTTAAAGCCTACCTTGCCTATATTTATTTTGTTTTATACATTTTTTACTCTTGCTGCAATTGGGCTCCCTGGAACTAACTCGTTTATGGGGGAGTTTTTGATTCTTTGTGGCGCATTTCTTAGATTTATACCGCTAGGAGCTTTTGCAGTTTTGGGGATAATTCTTGGAACAACTTATATGATATGGCTTTACTATAGGGTTGCATATGGTAACTTGAACGAAAAAATTAAGGATTTGATATATGATCTTGGACCAAGAGAAATATTGACATTGGTTCCACTGCTTTTGCTGGTACTATATATAGGTTTTCAGCCAGGTGTATTTACCTCTTATATGCAATCTTCTGTATCGCATTTGATAGCTACAAAATTTAGTTCTTCTATGATAGCTCACACTACTTTACCCTTAGTGGGGTGGTTAAGATGATGATGTTTAAAGTTATTGCTCCTGAACTGTTTTTGATTGCGTGTTCAATATTTATTTTTCTTTCAGCCCTTTTTATAAAAAATAGAAGAACCTTTTCAATTCTTGCAATATTAGGGCTCTTAATAACTGGGGTCTGGAAGTACTCTTTGCGCGCTTCGATATTTAATTCATCTTTTTCAGTAGATTCAATTGACGTTTTGGGTAGCTGGATCATTATTTTGATAGCTATTTATGTAATACTGATTTCAATAGATGACGTTGCAATACCCACTACCAGTTACGGAGAGTTTTTAACGCTTATACTAACTTCTGTGGTAGGGATGCTTTTTATGATAGGCTCAAGAGACTTGATAATATTGTATTTAGGCCTTGAGACCTTGTCTTTGTCTCTTTATATACTATGTTCTTTTTATAGGAAGGACAAACTTTCAAGTGAGGCAGGGCTTAAATATTATCTAATGGGAACGGTTGCAACTGCTATTTTGCTATATGGAATAGCGCTCATTTATGGCGCTACGGGTACTACAGATTTTTACAATATAGCAAAGTCTTTATCCTATGCCAAAGTTTTAACGGATCCTATGTTTATAGTAGGTGTTATAGCAGTGATTATAACCTTTAGTTTCAAGTCTTCTGTAATACCCTTTCATGCTTGGACTCCGGATACCTATCAAGGGGCACCAACTCCAATAACTGCATTTCTTGCTACAGCTCCGAAGACTGCTTTATTGTTGGCTTTTGGTAGATTTTTTATTGGAAGTTTGGTACCAATCTGGGTTGAGCCGAAAACAGTGCTTATTGTTTTGTCCATACTTACAATGGTAGGCGGTAATCTCTTAGCACTTTCACAGGAGAATGTAAAGAGAATGCTAGCATTTTCGTCTGTATCACACGTAGGCTATATGCTTCTTGGGATAATTGTTGGGACTCAAGAGGGGCTAAGCGCAATTCTTACATACTTGATTGCGTATGCAATTATGAATCTTGGAGCATTTGGTGTAGTATTTATGTTGAAGAATGGTGATGACATGTCTACTTACAATGGACTTGCAAAAAGATATCCGTATCTTGCTGGAATAATGATGATATTTATGTTCTCCCTTGCAGGAATTCCACCAACAGTAGGCTTTATTGCAAAATTTCAGCTTTTTTTGGCAGCTGTGAACGCTGGCTTTACATCACTGGTAATTGTTGCTGTTTTGATGACTATAACAAGTGCGTTTTACTATCTTAGGATTGTAATGAATATGTACATGAAAGAACCGGATGTAGAAACAGAAGTTGTTTCAAGTGACTTTACCAAAGGGCTTGTTCTTAGTCTTTCGATATTGGTAATAGTATTGGGGACTTTGCCCTCAATATTTATTCATTAAATATTAAACCTAAAATCAAGCCGCAAGGATTGTGAAAAACTTGCGGCTATTTTTTTATACTGTCTTGCAATAAATGTGTTTACACTCATTTAGAGATAATGCTATAAAACTATCTTCAATCTGAAAGTTAATTATATCTTTGTAGGATTGAATTCTTTTTATTTTTGAGCCTTTTTTTAGACCAAGTATAGCAAGCTTTTCTTTGCTAATCTGATCGAGATTAATATGAACTATGATTGCTTCTTCATCGTCTTTAAGTTCAACTAAACTTTTTGGTTCATTTGCTTCATATTTTTCGTCGCTATCAAATATAAATTTCTTAAATTCTTTAAAAATTTCTGGGTGCTTTTCTTCCAACATTTCTATGAAAGCTATCATCTTTTCCATTTTTCTAAATGTGCTTTGGCTAAAATCATGTTCTAAGAGACAGGCATCCTGTTCAGCCAGATTTTTCTCAATTCTTAGGATTCGGACTAAAAAGTTAACTATTGTATTTTTTCTTCTTGAAAGATTTTGTGCGAGAATTCTTCCTTTATTTGTAAGCTCTATATGTCCATATCTTTCTTGAGTTACCAGACCCTTGTTCTTTAAGGATTCAATTGCTGCTACTGCAGAAGGCGTTTTTACTCTAAGCTGCTTTGCAAGGTCTCTTACTCTGGCAATGCCTTTTGACTGGTTTATGTCATATATGGTTCGAAGATAATTTTCTAAACTAGGCGTTAATTCTGAGTAACTATCGCTTATAAAGTCTTTTTCTAAACAAGGTTTTTCCACTTTTTTCTCCTGGATCAAAAGTAATTGAATTAACTGCTTTTAGTTATTATTATAAACTAAATCAAATTTTGTAATGTTAAGTTAAAGATATTACTGATATAGGGTTTTATTTTTAAAAGAGCTGTCAAATATTTGTTCAGGCTTTTTTGCCTTAGAAATAGAATATATATTTAAATATAGAGCTTGCTTATATTAGAGCAAACTTTAGAGAGTTGTTACGAAACTCTTGAGATATCTGGTTTATAAACATTTCATATAAGCATAGTTATTAAAATGTATTTTATTGACACATGTCATTGAGACTGTATAATTATCTTTAGGTGAGAGAGTCTTTATGTCGGAAATTTGGAGGAATTAAATGAAATTTAATATTGGAAAGTTTAGTAGTTTGCTGGTTTTATTTTTACTTATTTCATTTTGCTTTGCTGGTATAGCAAAGGCAGATTCTAGTGGCCTTACAGCAGGTAAAATTTCTCTTAGCACCAAGATGAGCTCAAGTATCTTTTTGCAACCAGTTTCACCAGATAAAAGGATAGTATATGTGAGCGTAAGGAATACGTCTACTGCAACTGGTTTGGACTTTAGGAAGGAGTTAGTTACTGAATTAACTAATGAGGGATATAAGATCACTGATAATCCTGATGATGCCAATTTTATGCTGATGTCAAATGTTCTTTATATTGGTAAAGAAACGAAAGATTACACTGCTGAAGGGGCTCTTGCAGGGGGATTTGGTGGAGCTCTTATAGGCTCAGCTTTTAATCCAAGTGGGAAATATACTGGAACTATTGCGGGTGGAGTGATTGGAGCACTTGCTGGAGCTGCTATCGGGAATTCTATTAACTCTGATAAGTATATGATGGTGGTAGACGTGCAACTTGAACAAAGGCAGCCAGGCACACAGACAGAGACTACTACCAACGCAGCTCAGGGAACTGCTACTACAGAGACCTCAAGCAATTCTAGTATTAAAGATTGGGCGATATACAGAGATAGAGTAGTATCTGAAGCATCTGGTACAAATATAAAATTTGACGATGTAGAGCCAGTATTAAGACAGCAGTTAGCTCACGCAATAGCTAATTTGCTCCCATAACACTAAGAAAAATCTTTCAAACCCTCCTGTCACCTGAAGGAGGGTTTTTTTATTATAACAATATCTTTTTTTATGCTAACATATTGATCAAACTTAATAAGTTTAATCATCTTAGGAGGAGGGTAAAGTGGGTAAATTAGTTAGATTTTCTATTTTGTTTTCTATTGTTTTCAGTATTTTATTTATTTTCAGCGCTTTGTCTTTTGCTAATGGTGTCTATGTGCAGACTAACAACGGAAAGGTCTGGGATGCCTATCCTGAGCAAAATCAAGTTCCCGTCTGGACTGGGGGAATTGATTCAAATGGCTATGCAAGCGGCCAAGGAGTAATGATCTGGTACCAGGACGGACAACCAGGCGACAAGTATGAAGGCACTATGGTTGAGGGAAAGATGTCGGGCAAGGGCACATACACCTGGTTTGAAGGCACAAAGTATGTAGGCGACTTTGTAGATTTTTATAGAGATGGATATGGCACATATTATGACAAAAATGGAAATGTAGTTTATCAAGGAAAGTGGTCAAAAGACCAATTTATGGGAAATAAATAGATCTTTATTGCAAGAGCTATGATTGGCTCTTTGAATATCTTTCTAAGCTTTTTGTGTAAGTAAATAGCATTTTTTCGACTAAGAATCTTGGCTCAAGTATTATCGCCCTCTTGCCAAGTTGTCTGAATTTTTGGAGCAGATAGCCCTCTTCTGAGGGCTTGTATTTTATTTTGAAAATAAGACTATTTTGGATGTCTTTTTCAAGAATTGGTTTAAAATCAATAAGCGTTAATAGGATTCTTTTTAGATCGTCAAGATATTGTTTGTCAACCCTAAATTTGGCAAAATGATACTCTTCAAGAAAAATTTTTTCTGCTTCTTCGAATAATTCATTTTCTCTATCTATTATTTCAAATGAAAGTATAGACGCAAATGGAGTTTTCATCTTTTTCTTGTCTTCGCTCAAATTTAGCCACAAGAGGTACCATTCATCCTTGTAAAATTCAAATTCTATTTTGTAAGGGAAGCATTTTGCCTTAAATTGTTCAGAATCAGAAATTTGAAATCTTAGAATTAAGTCTTTTTCTTCAAAAATAGCTGTGAACAATGGCTCTAAAAGACTCCAGGACTTTCTATTTCTCTTTGGTTTATTTTTTATTATTATTTTTGGTAGACTCGATGTGTTTATGTCAGCTAAATAAGTTTTTAATTCTTTTCTGTCTTCTGCATTAAAGAAAAAGCCTGACTCATCAGTGTTAATTAAATATTTTAACCATCTCAATTCTTCATTGCTTAAATTACAAAAATCATCATTTGTAAACTCTTTTATCTTATTTAATATTTCAAGGTTATATATCTTAGATATCATAGTGAGCCTTCACTTATAACTGACTCGTAAGTAGACTTTAGGCTAATGAACTCCTCAATTAAACTGTTTCTTAGAGAACGTGGTTCTAATACCTGAGCGCTTGAGCCAAAACTCCTTATCCATGGTTTTATCTCGTTTAATTCTCTTGTCAATATCTTAAGAATAAAACTATTTTTATCGATAATCTCTATTTGACCATCCATTGCTTCTTTTTTGACTCTGTTTAGTATAAAATTTTTTGAACTTTTGCTGCTGTCGAAATAGAATTTTATTATTATCTCTTTTTCTTTCGCATCTTCTTCAACTAACCAAGATTTCTTGAGATTATCTAATCTCTTTTCAAGATGGCTATCTAAAATATCCGATCCCCTTATAACTTTTCTGAACTCATAAATTCTGTCAATCAATACTCTTTTAGTATCGCCATCAGTAATCAAATACCATCTTGCAAGTTGATAATCAAATAGTAAAAATTGAGGTATAACTGTTATCTTCTCTAAAGGCTTATTTTTGGATTTTGGCAATAAACTTAATTCAAGCGAACAGGCTTTTTTGCATTCTAATAAATTTAAGATATACAGAACATTTAAATCGTCGAACACCCTTAGCGGCTTTGAATGCTTGTAGCAAATAACATTTTTAATTCTTTTTAGCTTATTTGTTCCAAGTCTCTTCTCTAAAAAATATTTTAATATCAAGCTTCTGGTTACCAAAAGCCCTGTATTAGAAAAAAAATCAGTAAAAAGATAAAGTTTTACCAATAAGTGTTCTGGCAATAGTTCCAAGCCCTTTTTTAGTTTATATTTTATATATTTTTTGTCTTTTACTTTTTCGACAAATCCATCGCTGACTAAAATCTTAAGATAATTTCTTATTGTTCTTAACTCTAAAAGAGAGCTTTTGCCTTGACACAAGGAATCGTTTAACTTATCGGTTATCTCACCAATGGATAGTTTGTCTCTTTTTAATAATTCTATTATCTTTGCATACCTTATTGCCTCTGTTCCTTTTATCTGGCCTGACAGTATAATTACTAAATATTCATCAAGGACTGAATCTGAATCATATAGATATTTTTTTGACTTTAAGCTAATCAAAGGAGACATTGCCGATTCTAATCTGATTTTTCTGATTTTTCTAAGCGTGCTTTCAAGGCTTCCTAATGAGCCAAAAACCCTTATAAGGTTATCTTTCGAATTAATACCCATTTCTAAACTTATCAATTTTAAGAACTTCAACAATTTTTGTTTATCTTCTTTGGGCATAATTTTATCTCATACAACATCTTTCCTTTTAAATTTTTTAATACAATCTAATATTAAATTAGCATATAAAGTGAACCTTGACAATTGAATATAGACTGATAAAATTAACTTATTTAAGATTTTTTTTCTTAATGAGGGGGTAGCTATGTCATATGTTAAAATTTAAAAAATTTAAAATAACGCTTAAGCTTCGTGATTTTACATCACTGCCGAAATACAAAAGCATAACGCTAAGAGGGGGATTTGGGAGTATTTTCAAAAGTATTGCCTGCGTTCAAAAGGCGTTGGATTGTAGCGAATGCATATTAAATGAGAGTTGTATTTATAGAAAAATATTTGATAGCCCAAGGCCTCAGGGCGCAATGAAAATGACTAAATATCCATATATCCCCCATCCCTTTATTATATTTTCTCAAAATTATGAAACATCTTTTGATAAAGAGGATCTTTTTGATTTTGAGTTAGTTTTGATGGGTGACAGTATTGAAAATTTACCATTTTTTGTTTATACGTTTATCAAGTTAGGAGAAATTGGCCTTGGTAAAGATAGGGCAAGATTCGAAGTGGTTAGTGTAAGGGATGTAAATGGTGAGTTATTCGACCAGGAACATAAAACAATTAATTCATTTGCTAAAAACCCATCATTGTTAAGCCTTGATAGGATATATTCGTCAGAAAACAATGGTTTTAAAAATTTAAAAATTGATTTCTTGTCTCCTTTGTCTCTTAGATTTGAAGGAAAAACAGTTTCTCTTCTTCAATTTCATATATTGATAAGAAATTTGTTGAGAAGAGTTTCATTGCTTGAGTTCTTCTATGGATATCCATCTTTTGAATCAAGTTTTATAAAGAAATGCATAAACGAATCACTTGAGGTAAAAATTTTAGAAAATAATACATATTTAGAAAATTTGAAAAGATTTTCTGGTAGGCAACAGAGACTAATTAACCATATGGGATTGGTTGGTGATATAACTTTTTCTAATGTGCCTAACAGTTTGATTTCTCTAATTGACAGCGCAAAAGAGATTTCTATAGGAAGAAACACAAGTTTTGGATTTGGGAGATACCTTTTAACTATTTTGTAAATTTTAATTTAATACTATTTTTAAGGAGTGCATAAATGGTGGGGAACGTTTTAATAAGTTTTTTGGGTGTAGGGGACTATAAGGTTACAAAGTATTTTATGAATGGCGATGATGAAAAGGTATTTTCTACAAAGTATGCCCCTATAGCTATAGCTAATCTTGCTAATATAGAGAAAATTATATTGCTTGTTACAAAAGAGTCAAGAAATAAACATTTTGAACAGTTTAAAAAAGAAGCAAACGATTTATGCGTGAAGGTAGAGGATAGAGATATTCCAGAAGGGCTTACAGAAAATGAAAGGTGGGAAATCTGGGACAAGGTTATCGATTGTACAGAATCTATGAATCAAATTTCTTTTGACATCACACACTCTTACAGACTTATACCATTTTATGTTTTTTTGACAATTGAGTTTTTGAGAAATATAAGGGGCATCGACCTGGGTGGTCTGTATTATGGCTTATATGACAAAGACAAAGAAAAAAGTCCCATAATTAACCTTGGAGAAGTTCTGGATATCTTAAGCTGGATAAACTTTTCAGGATTTTTTGTTAAAACTGGAATATTTTCAAAGGATGCAAGAGATTTTGTAAGAAAAATTCACGCAGGGGCATATAGAAACAATAGTTCTATAAAGCCAAAAATTTTGCAAACAATAGCGGGCAATTTTGAGTCTATTTCGTCTTCTTTAAACCTGGCTCAGGATATAAATATTAATAAGTATACGGATGACTTGCTAAAAAATTTAGAAAAAGAGGATGATCTAATAAAAGAGGCAAATTATCTCGCAAAACCGTTTGAGAAGATTTTTAAAAGTTAGAAGAATTCCCTGAAGAATAAGGGATTGCGACTCCTTTAAATAAATAACATCCGACAATTAAAATTAATAGGAGGTTTAAATGTTAAAAGATAATGGTATTTTTTTTAATGAACCCTCAATAAGTGCTGAAGCGTTACGTAACTTTTTGAGTGATTGCTCAAGGAAATTTAAGGAACTTTGTATTCTTGATGCAGCTCTTGAAATAAGTTTATTTGATCATTTAGATAGTCTAAAAAGTGCTGATGAACTATCAAGTGAGATAGGAATAAATTATGTGATTTTGAAAAATATGTGTGAAATTCTGGCTAATCTCGGTTTTATAAAAAAAGAAGATGAATCCTTTAAAAATACTCAATTAAGCAGCTATTATCTAAAAAGCAACTCTTTTTTCTATCAAAAAGAAGTATTAAAAAACATAAAAAATGGTTTTGAGTTATGGAGGAGACTGACCAATGTTTTGGAAAATGGTCCTATAAAGATACTTGAGGAAAATTGTTTTCAAGACAACCTTATACATTCGCTTGCGTCAGAGATTTTATGCGGGGAGCTTCAAAAAACAGTTAGAATCATTGAAAAATTTCCTGAATTCAGAAAAGCAAAAAAACTTCTTGATCTGGGAGGAGGGCACGGGCTTTGTTCTATTGCTTTTACAAGATTGAATAAAGATTTGGAAGCATATATCTTTGATTTTCCTGATGTTATCAAGGATACAGAGGATTATATTAAAAAGTTTAAGGCAAAGAGGATAAATGTTATTTCAGGTAATCTTTTTAAAGATGATATTGGTAATGGCTATGATATTGTATTTTTTTCTTATAATCCAGGCGGAAAAAATCCAAATCTTGTTCCGAAGATAAATTCAAGTTTGAAAGAAGGGGGGCTTTTTATTACAAAACATGCTTTTTATCATAGAGGAGAAGGTTCGAGGGATTATCTTCTGGATGTAGAGTGGAATCTTTCAGCTTTTGAAGGAGTACAAAAAGGTAGTAAGATTTATAGTTTTGCTGAAGATTTTAGCTACGAAGACTATCTGGATTTGCTTGAGAAATATTTTTCGATTGAAAGAATTGTAGAAGAAGATGAATTTGGATTTTATTCATATCTTTCTAAATTTGGAGATACACTAGGTTCAAAAATTATTATTGCTAAAAAGAAATTTGGTAGTGCATTTTAACGTTGCGAATAGCATGTATATGTTTAATATTATAGAAATTAAGTTTTGTGCTGTACTTCGTATATAATGCATTGTCATTTATTATTTTTTGTCTTGAGAGGTAAATTATAAAATGCCTGTGGATCAAGATTTTAATGAAAAGTTTGCTAAGAAATTTTTAATTGAATCTGAACTGATTAAGAAAATTTCTAAAGATGCCTACAGGGAAGACTTTAAAGATATAAAGGGTTATTTAATCCCAAATATTTAATAAGAAATTTAATATAAAATACTAAATTTTGACAGAAGGATAAGTGCATTCTATTAATAAGCTGAGGGATTAATCTAAGTTTAGAATTCTTAGTAAAATTTAATTGGTGTTCAATTTAATAGTAGAATATATAAAAATATTAGGGGCTGATAAGATGAGTTTGTCGACGTATATAGAAGTTATGTTATCTTTGGTTTTGATCCCATACTTTATAGAATTCCTTACTATCGTGAAAATGTTTGGCAAGTTATATATAACAAAAGAAACGAAATAGCACAAATATTATCAGAATTTGCTTATCATAATTATAGGAAGTGATATTATGGAAGACATAAAGCTTGAGAAGATAATTCGTTCAAAAAGAAAGACAATAGCACTCCAGATTACAGATAATGCTACGTTAATAGTCAAAGCACCTTTTGGTATAGACGAAAAGAGAATTTGGGAAGTTATTCAGAAGCATTCAAATTGGATTGAGAATAAAAAAAAGGAGATAGAGGCAAGGGATCTTAAAGTTTTAAAAAAGGAATTTGTTAATGGGGAAGGGTTTCTATATCTTGGCAAGTATTATAAGCTTTATATAGTGGATAACCAAGATATTCCTCTTAAACTTGAAGATAATTTTTATTTGTCGAGGAGTTTTTTAGATAAAGCAAGGGGAGTTTTTATTGATTGGTATAAAAAAGAGGCATTTAATATAATTTCTGAAAGAGTCAAATGGTATGCGCAAAAAAGCAATTTAAAATATAGTAAAATTAATATCACAAATGCGCAAAAAAGATGGGGTTCTTGTTCTTCAAATGGAAACTTAAACTTTTCATATAGACTTATAATGGCTCCGATTTCTGTGATAGACTATGTTGTTGTTCATGAGCTTGCACACCTTAAAGAAAAAAATCACGGTAAGAATTTCTGGATAAAAGTAAGGATGCTAATGCCAGATTATAAAAAGCATGAAAACTGGCTCAAAAGATATAATTATATGCTCTTAATATAAGAAAGTTAAAAAATACCGTCTCTCAGAGATAAGTTGAAAGAAAAAGTTATTTTAAATTTTATTAGAAGTATAATATGAAGATTAATTGCCTGTTTAAAAATATTCTTATAGATATGTCTAAATGGTTTCTACTTTTGCAAATCTTGGTTCATGCAGTGGAATTATAATGTCAGCCATCTCTTTAACTTTTAATAAAATATCGTATGCTTCATATGAATTAATCAAAGTTCCTGGTGGGATTACTTCCATTCCCATTCCTAATACTTGTGGTGGTGGATTAAAGTTTTCGTCTATTACGCAAAAGCCTGTTATTAGGGCTTTACCCTTTTCGGTATTTATTAATACAGACATGCCGCCGGGTGAATGTGCAGGGGTGTAGATCATTTTTATGCCAGGCATGATATCGGTATCGTCTTTCAGAGAAACAATCTGTTTATTTTCCTCTATATCTAAGATAAAGTCTTCTACATATCTATAATCTAAAGGATGAGGATTGTGAATCTGCTTTAGCTCATTTTCGTGTACGTAGAATATTGCGTTTTTACACTTTGAATCGTTTTCACAGTGGTCGTTATGTAGATGAGTATGAATTACTATGTCTATGTCTTCTGGAGTAAGATTATACTTCGAAAGCCCTTCTTCAAAAGAATATATTTTTGCTCCCAGGGCATCAACTCTGTCTTTTGACTTTAAGGGCATAAATTCACCAGTATCAATAAGGATGTTTTTGTTACTCCCTTCTAAATACCAGCTATAAATAGGTATTACAAATGGTTTGCCATAGTTAAACTGATATGTCATCATACTCTTGTCAAAGCTTTTGCTTCCCAAGACTATTGGATGAATCTTATACGTAATCTCTTTCAATTTAATTGCCTCCTGACTAGTTTATATATTATTTTATCACAATATGTGAATATTGTTATTTTTTTAAATAAATGTTGGTTTTCATTAATTTTTATAGATTTTTATTCAGCAAGTAAATATCTGAAAAAATTCCAGAAAGCATGCGAAATAGATAAAATGATTTGTGAATCAGAAATAACTAAAACTAAATAGCGCTCTTATTCATAAGCCAATATACTATGCCAAGTATCAATACAAGAAATCCGAGTACTATTACTTCTGTAGAGTTATGAGGTTCAAGTGAAAATATCAATATTTTCCTAAGCATGGCTGCCATAGCAAGGCTTATAAATATGTTTAGTGCAAACTTTTTGCCCTTTAATCTTTTTAACTCTTCTTCTAAAAGTTCTCTGATAGTCCAGATTATAAGCATAGCACCAAGTATGTTTATTACGCTGCTTTCAAAAGATGAAGTGCTTCTTAAAAAGTTATAAATATCTGATAAAAACAAGACAAATATCATAAAGCTTGTAAATACAAGAGCTAATACAAGGGCAATGTCAAAGTAATAGGATATCTTTGAACTTATTCTTACTATCTTGCTTTCTATATTTGTTTGAGCAATATAAATCTTATTTTCGTCTACATAGGAACTGGTTAAGATATCAAGATTTATGTCTAATATCTTGTCAACAGATTCTCTACAACTTCTCCTCTCTTCCTCGTTCGGACAGGAGAGAAGTATTCTTTTGTGAATATAGTTTCTTATAAAGCTTATTGTAGCGCTGACGTAATGGGTAGGTAACCCCATATCGGCGTGAACTTGTCCGATTTTTTGGATTCTTATAATGTAGCTTTCGTCATATTCCCCACAGAATAGATCTGTAAACCAAACTTTAAACTTTTCTTCATGTCTTTTTCTAACTTCCAGCTTACCCAAAAATTTATAATAATCTGGAAAAGTAATAAGAAAGTTATATAGGTTCTCTATAAAATTATCAGCGTTTTGCTTTGCTGCAGCACATAGAGACTTAAGATTATCTCTATCTGTTTCTTTAAAATTGTAAATTTTTTTTATGCTTTCAGAACTTTCCAAAATTATTTTGCTCCTTTTTAAATAATAATTAATCTAATTCTAACATAAAAACTTTGCTTACTTGAAATTTATTGATAAAATTTATGAGATTATTTAAGAATGTTTTGGAGGTTTTTGATGATCGATTTAGAAAGTTTTAACCCAGAAAATAGATTAAACGAATCTGCTGTATATGGTCTCTTAAATCTTGATACAGATCGTTTACTCATGATTGCAAAAAGAATAAAGGATAAATATTCTTCATCTTTTGAATTGTGTTCAATAATAAGTTATAAAACTGGTAGATGTACTGAAAATTGTTCCTTTTGTGCTCAATCTTCTCATTTTAATACAGGTATAGAATTTAAAAAAGTTAGTGTTGAGGAAGTAATTTTCAAGGCAAAATTGATGAAAAATTATGGTTCAAAGAGGTTTTCTCTTGTTTCAAGTGGTAGAGGCCCGTCCAAAGCTGATATGGATGAGTTGTTGTCTATCTTTGAAAGGCTTAAAAAAGAGGTAGATATTGAACTGTGTGCGTCTTTAGGAATAATTAGAGAAAGAGATCTAATTAGATTGAAGGATGTAGGAGTTTCTACATATCATCATAACCTTGAGAGTTCAAGGAGTTTTTTTGGCAATATCTGCAGCACTCACTCTTATGATGAAAGGATTGAGACTATTGAAGCTGTAAAGAGGGTGGGTTTGATTCCTTGTGTTGGAGGCATAGTAGGCTTAGGTGAGACTTTTGAACAAAGAGTAGAATTTGCCATTATCCTTAAAGATCTTGGGATAAGATCAGTTCCCTTCAATATATTGATTCCTATAAAAGGGACTCCCCTTGAAAATGTTAGAGTTCTCGATAAATCAGAAGTCTTAAAAACTCTTGCAATATTTAGAATTATTCTCCCTTACGCTACTATTAGACTATGTGCAGGTAGAGAGAGCGTTCTTGGAAAATATCAGAAATTAGCGCTAAACTCAGCTGCTAATGCTTTAATGATAGGTGGTTATCTTACCAGACCAGGCGAGGATATAGAAAGGGATCTTGAGTTAATAAGAAGTTTAGACCCAATTAAAATTTAAAAAAAGTGTAAATTGCCCAGAGAACTCTCACTTGTACTCTGGGCAATAAATTTATGATGGTAGTAAGCCTGGAAAGATAGAGGTGATTATCATGAGTAAAGTTAGGACTATTAATACAATAGTTGTGAGCCATGCTACTATGTTAAATGTTCTTGAATTTGTATATTCGCCCATTATATCTTTGTTGTTTATAATTTTTAGCATGTATAAGAGTACGAATGGCAATATAACTCCGTTTATAACCTGTGACCAGAACATTATAGGTATTAAAGGAGCTTTGGGTATTAATATTACTGTTGCACCAAAAAAGATTAGAAAAGTTGTTAGAGCATAGAAAACGGGTGCCTCTTTCCAGGTAAAGTTAAGCCCTGCATTAAAACCCAGTGCTTCACATACATAATACGCGGTAGCAAGTGGAAGTACGCAGGCTGAAAAGATAGAGGCGTTAAAGAGTCCTATTGCAAATAGAGTACTTGCAAGATTTCCCGCAAATGGCTTAAGGGCAAGTGCTGCATCCTTTGCGTCAGTTATGTTGACGTTGTGAACAAAAAGAGTTGCTGCACAGCAAACCACAATGAAAAATGTTATTACGTTTGTCATTGTGTTCCCCATTATTACGTCTAATCTTAGATATTTATATTCCTTTTCTGTTAATCCCTTTTCTACAGTAGATGACTGAATATAAAATTGCATCCAGGGAGTAATGGTAGTTCCTATAAAACCAATAAGTATGGATAGGAACGAAGGACTAAACTCTAAATGGGGTATAACTATATTTTTTGCAACTTCTCCCCACGGTGGATTTGCCATAAAGGCAGATGGTATATAACAAAGATAAACAAGACATGCAAATAAAAACACTCTCTCTACGAATTTATATGAGCCTTTTAAAACTGTCCACCATACAAATATTGCACAAATAGGAATCGAAATATATTTGCTTATATTAAAAATTTCCATACTTGCAGCAATGCCTGCGAATTCAGATATGGTATTTCCAAAGTCAGCTATAAGTATCCCTAAGAGTATTAAAATGGTCATTTTTACTCCGAAATTTTCTCTAATCAAATCGGCTAAACCTTTTCTGGTTACTGCGCCCATTCTGGCAGCCATTTCCTGTACGACTATAAGTGCAAGTGTCATTGGAATCAGCACCCAAAGGAGCTTATAACCTGTTGTTGCACCAGTTATGGAATAGGTAGTAATACCGCCTGCGTCGTTGTCTACGTTGGCTGTAATTATTCCAGGGCCCATTATAGTTAAAAATAGCAATATTCTTTTAAATAATGAGAGTTTGTTTTCCATCTTATTCACCACCTTCTCTCAAGAACTTTTTCAGCGAGTCAAATCTCGAGAAGGTGTCAGCGTCACTTCTGTCTGGTATAAGAAGCCTTAAGATATCGTCAACTGTAATTATTCCTAGAAGTCTGTTTTCGTTGTCTACTACAGGCATTGTAAAGAGATTATATTTGGCAAACATTTCAAGTGCCTTGTCGTGATGATCAAAATGATTTAGACTTATAACGTCTTTTTGCATGATATCCTTTATTTTTTCGTCAGGCTTAGCGATTAATAGCTCCCTTAAAGATATTACTCCTATTAGTTTCTCTTCGCTATCAACTATATATGAAACGTAAATAGTCTCTACTTCTTCAGCTATTTTTTTAATTTTGTTCAGAGCTTCTTCCTGAGTTTCATTTCCAGTAAGCGTTATATAATCCTTTGTCATTAACGATCCTACGTCTTCATCTTCATAGTTCATCAATTCTATTACTTCACTTGCCTCTTCTGGATCCATGCGCTCTAATATTTCTTGAGATTTTTCTTCATTTAACTCGCTTAATATGTCGGCGGCGTCATCAGATGGCATTTCTTCTAAAATGTCAGCTGCTTTATCTGCATCAAGAGAATCAATGACGTTTACCTGAGTTTCTATATCTGCTTCTGCTAATACCTCTGCAGCGCTTTCTATATCAAGGCTTTCTATTATTTTCTCCCTGTCTGGTTGGCTTAGCTCTTCTATAATATCTGCAATATCAGCTGGATGAAGATTTTTTAAACCCTCAAATTCTGTTGCCAGTTGTAAGTTTGAGGTTCTCTTTTTTATTGGGGCAAGATAATTCCAACTTATTAGCTGGGGTTGAATTCTACTTTCTAAAAACTTAATACCAAGCCTTCTAAGAATGCCAGAAAATCCTACATCAATAGCAAGAAGTATTAACTTTTTTTCTAAGTCTTTGGAATAGAAGGATATTTTTATGTCGTTTACTCTAACTAACTTTTTGCCTTTAAGATCTATAAGCTGTTTATCAAGAAGCCACTTTACTATATAAATGTCTTCATCCCTTGCCACGATATCAGCTGCTTTCTCAAGGTTTGTAGTTAAAACTATTGCATCCTTCTTCCATTCCTTTATGTGATTTATATTTATTAGCTTATTAGAGTCCTTTAGGAATTTTATACCTCTACCAACTGGAATTTTCTTGTCCCAACAAACAGCAATATCTCTTAGGTTGGCGACTTTTCTGTTTTCAGGATCTAAAATTGGCTTGTTTAATTCTTGGCTAAGGTAGAATTCTGTTATAGCGCCTGTAAATGACACAATATACCTCCTCACTTTTTGGTGATTTGCAAAAAAGTTTATTGAAGGGAAAACTTATAAAGCATAAATCGGGTATATCATCCATGCAAATCACCTCCATGAGAAAGTATATTTTCGCATAAGTTTAACAGATTTGAATTGCTGTGTAAACATTTAAAACTTCTATTTTTGTTTCTAAAATTTTATAATATAATAATATAAATGTTAAAATTTTATTATCTTATAAAAGTACCAATTAAAATTTTAGGAGGATTTTATGAAAAAGGTTTTGGTATATCAATTAATTTCTGAAATTTTTAAAACCCTTGCACACCCATTGAGGATTCAAATTTTGTTGATGTTGAGTGAAAGGGAAAGATGTGTATGTGAACTTTTGAATGAAATAGGCGTTGAACAGTCAAACTTATCTCAGCACCTGAGAATTTTAAAAAAACAGGGCATTATAGATTCAAGAAAAGATGGGCAGAAGATGTTTTATAAAATAAATTTACCATCTGTGTTAAATCTTGTAAACGATGCTAAAAAAACTTTGAATGATCAGGTTAAAGGTCGCGAAGAATTATATAAAAGCATAAAGAGTATTTAATAATTTTTAAATTTTTATATGTTAAAATAATGCTAGACTTAAAATACTTGGAGAAAAAATTATGGAATGGCTTAGATCTTTATTTTGTACAACCTGAGCTACTTCTACTTTTCAAATGGCATGGATTGCCATTACTTGTCTTTTTAGTTTGAAACTTTGGTTTAGGGGGCGCAAAAAGTAGTTTGCGTCCCCTAGGGAAGTTACATCACATTATATTTCTATCTTTGCTCCAAGGAGTTTTACAAATTCTTTGAGCCATAAAGGATGGTTTGGCCAGGCCTGGGCTGTTACGAGGTTTCTATCTACTACTACGTCTTGATCAACCCAATTTGCTCCTGCTATTATGCATTCAGTAGCACAGGCAGGATAGCTTGTGACCTTTCTGCCGGATAATATCCCACAGGCAGCCAATAGCTGTGAGCCGTGACAAATAGCTGCCACAGGTTTGTTTAAAACGAAGAATTTTTTTGTAACCTCTACAACTTCGTTATATCTTCTAATGTATTCAGGAGCTCTTCCACCAGGGATTACTAACCCTATATAATCTTCTACCCTTACATCTTTTGTAGCTATATCTATTGGAATTCTATGCCCAGTCAATTCAATATAGGTGTCAAGGTTTGTAAAGTCGTGCACGACAAGTTGAAGCATATCCCCAGCCTTTTTGTTTGGAGCACTGATTTCTACGTCATAGCCCAAAAGCATCAAAGCTTGTTGAGGAACTTTTACTTCATAATCCTCCGCGCAATCGCCTGTTAAAATTAAAACTTTTTTCATAAAACACCTCCTTAAAAAGTATATATGAATTTATCTTATATTTTAGCATCTTAAAATATTTAAAATAATTTATCAACTTTCATGGACACGTCTATATACCTTGCTCTTCTTATAAGTGATGACATAGATATGAATTCCACTCCAGTTTTGGATACATCTTTAATATCTTCTTCTCTTACTCCTGATGCCTCTACCAGATAGCGTTTTTTTGACCGTGATATGATTTCTATTGCCTTTCTTAGCTCTTTTACTGGCATATTGTCCAGTAATATTGCATCAACCCTGCCATCTAAAAGAACTGCTTCTAAGTCCTGAATGTTGCCAACTTCTATTTCAATTTTTGTTAAAAACTTTGAAGTCTTTAGTGAATTGTCAATAGCAGATTTTATTGATCCAGAGATTGCTATGTCGTTATCTTTTATTAGCACTCCATCAAAGAACCCTGATCTATGATTTTTACCACCTGCAAGCCTTATGGCATATTTGTGTTCAGGTCTAAATAGTGGATCATTTTTTCTAGTATCTAACAGAAAGACGCTACTATCTATTTTTGACAAAACTTCTTTTACATGAGTGGCAATTCCTGACAATTCAGATAAAATATTGCAAATTGTTCTTTCTGCCTTTAGTAAGACGTTTGCATTTGCATATATGTACATAATAGTTTCTTTTGAAGATGTCTGTTCACCATCTCTTTTTAAAACCTCAAATTTATACCTTTTTGATTCTTCAAACTCTTCAAGGAAGAACTCCTCTTCAACAATTTTTACAATTGTAGGGACAAATATTGTTCCTGCAATTATTGCGTTTTCTTTAAAGATAATTTTAAATTTTGAATAGGGATAGCCATCCTTTCTGTAAAAATCAAAGCCTAAATCGTGATGGATTCTCTCTTTTAATATATCTTTAAAGTTCATAAATAATCCTCCCTATAATGGGATCCCTTGCTTACTCTGTTTCGCCTTGCACAGGAAGCAATTTCTATGGCTATCTCAATGGTATTTCTAAGACCAATTAATTCGTCTGATAGTTTTGATGTTCTATACATTTCAATTATATCTATAGAAAGCTCTGTTAGCTCTCTTATTGCCTTTAGAAGTTCTTTCTCAGAACGCACAATACCTACTCTTTCCCACATTATAACTTTAATTCTGGAAAGATAATCTTTAATTAAATTTTTATCAGGTTCTTGTAGTACAAATCTTTCGTCCCAATCAGATATTTGAAAACTTTCTATATCTTCTTTTGAAAAATTTCCAATGATATTTTCAGCAGATCTTACTCCCCAGACAAGCCCTTCTAGAAGTGAGGTTGAAGCAAGTCTATTTGCTCCGTGAAGACCCGTACATGATGCCTCACCAATAGCATAAAGCCTTGTAAGGTTTGTTTTGCCCCACTCATCAACCCTTATACCGCCACAGAGATAATGGGCTGCAGGAGCTACTGGTATGAGATCCTTTCTTATATCAATTCCACATTCAAGGCAATCTGAGAATATCTTAGGGAATCTTTCTTCAAGCTTTATTCCTCTTTTTATAATTGGTTTACATGAAAGCCAGACGTTCTTGCTAAAACTCTTTTTCATTTCTTTATATATCAGCCTTGTTAGCTCATCTCTGGGCAAAAGTTCAGACTCTACAAATCTTTCTAATTTATCGTTTAGAAGTATTGCGCCCTCCCCCCTGACAGATTCTGATATAAGGAAGGATTTACAGTTATCCTTTTTAAAAGCAGTTGGATGAAATTGAATGTATTCCATATTTATTACATGAGCGCCTGCTCTTTTTGCCATAGCAATACCATCGCCTCTTGCACCTTCTGGGTTGGTGGTATACTCGTAAACAGCCCCAATTCCGCCGCTAGCAATAACTGTATAGGAAGAAAGGATCTTTTGTATCCTGTTTGAATTTCTTTCAAGGACATATGCGCCAAGAATTTTTGTTGCCTGATATATTGCATCTCTGTTTTTGGAATGATGGGTTGTGCTTATAAGATCTATTGCAGTAGTTGATGAAAGTATTTTTATATTAGGATGCCTTTTTGCCTCCTTTAATAGTGCTTTTTGAATAGCAAGTCCTGTTTGATCTGCTACGTGAATGATTCTGTTTTTAGAATGTCCCCCTTCAAGAGTTTTGTGAAGTTTTCCAAAGGGATCTTTGTCAAAATTTATGCCAAGTCTGTCGATCAAGAATGATTTAACTAATACCGGACCATCCTCAGCAATAATCTTTATTGCACTTTCCCTTCCTACCTCATCTCCAGCTTCTTCAATGTCTGTCTTGATTAGTTCAGTCGAGTCATCTTCACCCCACCAAACTATGCCACCCTGTGCATATTTGGTATTGGATTCTTCTGGATCTTCTGAACGATTTATTACTACTACATCTTTACCTCTGTCTGCAAGCTTTATTGCACACGTAAGACCAGCAATTCCAGCTCCAATTATTAAAATTTCGCAATCAATTGTGTTCATCTGATTTCTAACATTCTTTCTATTGCAACTTTTGCCCATTCTGCAGTTTTTCGAGGCAAATAGATACCGTCTTCTCTTGATTCTGTTTTTTCTGTGTCAGAAATAAATATCTCATATTTATCGTTTTTTAAGGAATTAAGGAGCTTTTCAAGAGTATTTTCTTTCATATATTCGCACTGAGCGAAATCTATTGCTAAGAATTCCTTTTCTGGGATTTCCTTTCTAAGCCTATATACCATGCCCTTTTCAGTTCCTACTATAAAACTTTTTGCTGAAGATTTTTTTGCAGAAGAAACCATCTGTTCGGTAGATACAATAAAAAGTTTCTTTTTGAGCTCTTTGTCTTCTTTTGCAATTTCGTAGAGCTGAAAACTACAACTACACTCCGGATGTATTAAAAGATCGCTTTCTTTGTGTTTGTCTATCATAGATAAAATATAGTCTAAATTTATCTTCTCGTGTACGTGGCAGTAGGCTTTTTTTTGTTCATATACTTCTATGAGATCTGGATTTAAGTTTATTCCTTCTTCTTTTAAAAAATCTACTGCTCTTGCCTTCATAATCCTCCCCAGGTTTTTATCCGGAAGAACTAATATTTTCTTTTCCTTAAATTTTTTGATGGCATTTATTATTACTTTATCAGCATTTCGAGATGTGCATATATAATCGCTTAAAGACTTTGTATATATATCGCTATTGATATAGCTTATTACTACACCATCATGTTTTTCTTTCCAGTCCTTTATAAAGGAAATGTCTATCGAATCTACAAGCGAACAACCAAGCTTTTCTGGCTTGTCCGGTATAAACAGTCTCTTTTCATTTCCAACTATAATCTTGCTATTTGACCCCATGAAATAGACACCCTGAAAATCGACTCTCTTACATTGTTTTTCTCTAACAAATAGACTCAAACCTAAAGAATCGCCTATGTTATCTGAAATTTCATGAAATTCAGGATAAAGATAATTGTGAGAAAGTATTATAGAATCCTTTTTTTGCTTAAGATTTTTTATTTCTAAATAGATATTTGCAAGATTTTTACACATTTCATGGGTATATCTTCCTGGGTATAGATCTTCGGCGTATTTGTTAAAAAAATCATACCATTTAGTACTCAAAGAATTAGCTGATATATCTTCTTGCAAAGTCTTCACCCCTTAGAATTGTTTACTCTAGCTTAAGTTTATATTTTATATCTTATTTTTATCATATTAGTTTTTTATGAGTATATCAATTTTATTTATATACGGTCAAATATTATTGTATAAGTCTAAAATGAAATTAGCTATATAAAAATATAGGCATAAATATATTTGACACGATAATTAGTAAAATATACAATAAATTTATTAAAGTCATTTATGTGGTTTATGTTTGTGATTTAGGAGGTGGTGGATTATTGATTCTATTCTTAGTTTATGCCCTTTAAATTTATACAATTATTATCAAGATTTGTTTTTTATTCTTAGCAATTTAAAAT
This sequence comes from Thermodesulfobium acidiphilum, assembly GCF_003057965.1. Lineage (NCBI taxonomy): Bacteria > Pseudomonadati > Thermodesulfobiota > Thermodesulfobiia > Thermodesulfobiales > Thermodesulfobiaceae > Thermodesulfobium > Thermodesulfobium acidiphilum. Next base: position 1,655,162 of record NZ_CP020921.1, on the reverse strand, counting down.
TATCGCTAAATGTGAGGAGGGAGGAGTAAGATGCCAAATGAGAATGAAGAAATAGTACAAAGTGCTCCACCAAAATCAAGATGGGCCGATCTTTATCTAAAAGAAGATTGGTGGGCTATTTGGCTAGGTCTCTTTATTGTTTTAGCTGCCTATTTTGCCTTTGCTTCAGGAAGTTCATTTATAAAAGCAATTTCTATCAATCCAGGGGCGCTAAAATGGGATAATATAGGACAGGTTTTCGCTCATCTCGGAGCAAATGCACCACAATACATCATGCAATATCTTTTCTGGTTGGTTTTTTTCTCAATTTCTACAGCAATTATGGGAGTTAAACCTTCTAGGTTTATACCGTCGTTTACTCTTCTTTATATCTTTTCTATTGTAATTTTCGCTATTGGCGGTTGGAAATATGCGCAATATTTTAATCTTGAACCTCCGTTAGTTGCTCTTGTTTTAGGGCTTATTATAGCAAATGTTTTTCCTATCCCCTCTTGGTTAGATGATGGATTTAGAGTGGAGTATTACATTAAAACAGGTATAGTTCTTCTTGGTGCTACCTTTCCAATTATTCTTATTATTTCTGCTGGCCCTGTTGCTATTACTCAAGCAACAATAATTTCTGTGATTACCTGTTTAACTATATTCTTTGTCGGCACAAAGTATTTTAAGCTCGACAAGAGATTTGCAACAATTTTAGGTATGGGCGGTGCGATATGCGGTGTTTCGGCTGCTATGGCTGGTGCTAGTGCGGTTGGTGCTAAAAAAGAACATCTTTACTCTACAGTTACCCTGGTTGTTATCGCTGCATTAATAATGATTATTGTGCTCCCATTTGTATCAAAGGCCCTTGGTTTGCCTGCTGGCGTTGCTGGTGCCTGGATTGGAACTTCTGAATTTGCCGATGCAGCAGGCTTTGCGGCAGCTGTTTCTTACGGTCATATGGTTGGGAATGAAAGTGCTGCTCTTCATGCATTTACATTAATGAAGGTTATAGGCAGAGATATATGGATAGGAATATGGTCATTTATTTTTGCGCTTATAGCATGTTTGAAGTGGGAAAAGGAAGAATGTGGAGTAGCTCCTTCCCCAATGGAGATATGGTGGCGTTTCCCGAAGTTCGTAATAGGGTTTTTTGTGGCATCTATAATAATGACTATAATCACATCAGGTTATTCATCTGCAGAATTTACCAAAAATGTTAGCCCCAACTTAATAGCGCCTATTTCTTCTCTTAGAACATGGACCTTTATATTCTGTTTTGCAAGCATTGGTTTGACAACCAGATTTAAGGAATTAAAATCGGTTGGATGGGCTGCTACGGCTGCGTTTTCAATAGGCGTTTTGGTAAACGTCTTTCTTGGGTGGTTTATGTCTACACAAGTGTTTTATGGTTTTTGGAGCGCTTTAAAATAATGAAAAGTTTGCAAAATTGTTCCAAGTGTTCTTTTTTTATGAACGATCCTGGGAAATTTGAGAAAACCTTTCCGGGTTTTACCGTGCTTAGTTCTGCATACGGCAGCACTAGGGCAGATGCGGGACTTTGTATGAAGAATGACAGAATTTTTCTTCCATCAAGAAAGGCTTGTAAGGAATTTGTTCCAAAATAAAAAAACACCACGGGACAAAATGTTAAGGAAAGTTTGTCCCGTGGTGTCAGGTATCTTTAATTAGAACTTATATTTATTTAATTCGTTTTTCAATTCATCTGCTCTTTCAGCTAGTTTATTTGCTTCTAGGTCTATCTTCTCTGCCATTGCTTCACTTTCCTGAGCAGCAGCCGCTACTTCTTCACTAGATGCTGCCATCTCTTCACTGGTTGCCGCAATTCCTTCTACATTTGTGGATATTTCTTTAGCAGATGCTGCCATCTCTTCACTTGATGCACTATTCTCTTCTGAAAGGGCTGCAAGATTTGAAACCTCTGATTCAATTTCTTGAACTTCTTTGGTAATAGTGGTTATGTTGTGAGTTGTTGTCTCTATCTTTTCAGAAAGTTTTTCTATTGCGCTTAAAATATTTTTAAATGCTTCGCTTGTTCTGTTGCTCATTGACGATCCTCTTAGAACATCATTTCTTGTTTCGTTCATGGAGTTTGCAGCGTTTTCTGTCTCCTTTATTGTTTGATTTATCATTTTTCCAATCTCAACTGCTGCTTTTTGTGACTCTTCAGCTAATTTTCTAACTTCATCTGCAACTACAGCAAAGCCTCTTCCCGCATCTCCAGCTCTTGCTGCCTCAATTGCTGCGTTTAGGGCAAGTAGATTTGTCTGTTCTGCTATTCCTGATATCACGTCCACAATCTTGCCTATTTCAAGAGACCTCTCTTTGAGGCTGTTCATCACGCTTGAGAGATTCTCTACAGAATTGACTATAGCGTTCATAGTGTTTTGTGTCTCTTGGATTATCTTTGTGCCCTCTCTTGCGTCCTGGTTTACATTATTAGTTAGTTCATCTACTGCCCCTGCATCTGTTGCAATTTGAACTGATTTATCAGCTATAGCGGCTGTCTTTTCTGAAAGATTTGAGGCGCTCTTTGCCAATGACTCAGAACCTGATGCGATAGAGTCTATTGCGTTAAGAAGCTGCTGAACCTGATTTGATATTTCCTGCGCGCTTTGAGAAAGACTTGTAGCTGCACCTGCCATATTCTCGCTTGCCTTCTTGCTTTCTCCTGCTGCAAGTCTGGAGGCTTTTGATGACTCTAACATATCCTTGCTGGACGAATGTATTTCGCTTTGTATTCCGTCTATCTTTGAAAGTATATTAATTAGATAATTTCTTAGTTTTTCTACGGCTTCCCTTATCCTTCCCAACTCGTCTTTGTTCATCTCAGGGAGCTTAAGCGTAAAGTCACCCGCAGAAAGATCCTCTATGCCCTTGGTAAGATAGTTGATAGGCTTTGCTATGGATCTCTTTATGAAAACTAAGAAAATACCTATCAATACGGTACATACTAAAATTATTGTGCCAAGTAACGACAGAACTATATTTCTAAAGTAATTATCGTATTCTGTAGTGTTTATTGAAGTAGAAACCATACCTATTATGTTGCCGCTTGTATCCTTGATAGGTTTAAAGCGTGTAAGGTAGCTCTTGCCGCTATGTTCAGTTCTTACAATAGGACTTTCGCCCTTTTTCAAAACTTCTTCTATTATCTTCTGATTTTCTTGCTTTGTGCCTACCTTTACATCTGGTAATGTAGTAGCTACCCTTTCATTTTCTAGATACCAGGTAACGTCTGAACCGGTCTCTTTTTTTAATTGGTCTACGAATAAATTAGAGTCAGAAATCTTTCTGCCTATGTGTATTGTTCCTATAAGTTTTCCGCTGTCGTCGTAAATAGGATCATAAGCCCTTATTGCTAGCTTTACTAGTTTTGCAGTTTCAAAGCCTACTCCCGACTTTCCTGACAGGGCTGCCTTTATTGGTGGTTGAGCGCTAAGATCGGTTCCAACAAAATTTTGTCCAAGAGTGGTATATATTATTTTGCCAGTTTGATCGGTAACTATACAAAAATAATCTGGATTTTCTTTTAGATCTAAAAATGAATTGACGAGCCCTGATAGGGCGTTCATGTTGTTTGACTGTATATCTGTTTTGATCCTTTGAGTATTTGCAAGGTCTTTGGTTATTCCTCTTACATAATTTTCAATTCCGCCTACATCCTTGTCTATCACTTTGTTAGAAAGAGTCGCAACCCTTTGCATCATAGTTTGATTATAGCTAGTTATCTGGAAGGATACTATACAAATAATTAAAAGGCCGATAGCTACGAATGAGATCGTGGAAACTAAAATTAGCTTGGCTTGCAAAGACATGTTTTTGAGCATTGTTACCCCCTATGATGAAATAAAATGAAATAAAAAACAATAGTAATTATAGTATAAAAGAATAATTCTGATCAAGTTTTTCCGCTTTTACGTTATAAATATTTGTAGCTTATGGTTAATTTCAACTTTAAAATTTAGTTTAAAAAATTTATAAAGTTAGAAATTGCTTAAAATCTTCTCCCCCCAACTATTACAAATATGCTTATACTAGTTCCTAAAAAAAATAATATTAGAAGTATAATATTAAAAATTGCCTTCCCTTTTTTCATTTTTCCTCCTTCATATCCTATGACGGATTAACTTTCATATAAGGATATACTTTTGAACTTTTAAAAGTTTTATAATAAAATTAGAGTTTTTTAATATTTGTTTAATGCTAATATAAGAAGAGAGTGTTTTAATGTTTTTCTAAAATAAAAAAGTAGGTTTTAAGTTTTAGTCTTAAGTTTAATTTGTTTTTAATCTATGCTGTATTAAAATTATTAAAAATATTTTAAATTGGTGGTGTTTTATGGAAAAAGAGTATAGAATCCTTGTGGTTGAAGATGAATATAATCTTGCAAGATACCTACAATTAGAACTTGAGCATGAAGGCTATCTGGTAGACACTGCTGATAATGGTTATGAAGCAATAGGTTTGTTTTCTGAAAAGGATTTTGACTTAGTTTTGCTGGATTTAATGATTCCGGGTATAGACGGGTTTGAGGTTTGTAAGAGGATGAAGTCGCAAAAAGACGTTGCAATAATAATTCTGACCGCAAGAGACGCTGTAAAGGATAAAGTTAAAGGGCTTGATCTGGGAGCAGATGACTACGTAACCAAGCCATTTGTGATTGAAGAATTGATTGCCAGAATAAGGGCGAGGCTCAGGAAGGGTACAAAGGATTTAGAGCAAATAGTAGTTGGTGATCTGGTAATATCGCCACAGACTAGAGAGGTAAAAAGGGCAGACAAATCAGTAAGTCTTTCAAAAAAGGAATTTGATTTGCTGAAGTATCTTGCTGAAAATGTAGGAAAAGTCTTAAATAGGGATACTATTTTAAATCACGTATGGGGTTATGATTATTATGGTAGTGAAAATGTAGTTGATGTGTATATAAGGTATCTTAGGGCAAAGATAGACGATCCGTTTGAAAACAAGATTTTACATACCGTAAGAGGGGTTGGTTACGCTCTAAAAGTAGAGTCGAATGAAAAAGCTTAAAAACTATATTGAAAGTTCAATAGGTATAAGGCTTACACTATATTATTGTGCTATACTTCTTACTACATTAGTTTTATGTGGTTTTGTAGTGATATTTGGCATGAACTTTGCTCTTACAAAAGAAGCAAATTCAAAGATAAAGGTAGCGATTTCAAATATTCAAAACTCGCTTCAGAATGAAAAAAATCCCGATCTAACTGACCCTGAATTAGTAGATCAGGCGGGAAGCCTGGAACTCTGGATACAGATATATAAAGATAATAAGCTTGTCAGTAAATCTCCAAATTTAGGCAATATTAAGCTACCTTTTTACGATGGCCCTGTAAAGTCCATCCTAATTAATGGCCAAGAGGTCTTAATTTCGGGAAAGGATATTGGGAATGGAATATTTGTGGAAGTAGCACACCCATTAAAAAGGGAAAAACACTTTCTTGCTGTTTTATCAGGTTTGTTGATATTTCTCATGATGGGTGCTACTTTGTTTGCAATGACAAGCGGTTATATAAGTGTAACGAATACTCTTAAACCTCTTGCCATACTTACCAGAAAGGTGAAAGAGATTAACACTGGTAAATTGGATGAGAGAATTCTTTTATCGGGTCCAAAGGACGAGTTATACTTGCTTGCACAAGCTTTTAACGAAATGCTTGAAAGGCTGGAAAAAGGTTTTAAAAGTCAGCAGGAGTTTGTTGCTGCAGCGTCACATGATCTAAGAACTCCTCTTTCTATAATAAAAAGTTACAACGATCTTCTTAAGAGGTGGGGCAAAGATGATAAAAAAATACTTGAAGAGTCTATTCAGACTATTTCTATAGCAACACAAAGAATGGAGAGACTGGTAAATGATTTGTTATTTCTGGCGAGGGTAGAGTCAAAGCCAAGAATAAACTTTGTAAAGGTTAACATAAGAGAGCTTATTGAAGAAATTGCAAAAGAGGCACAGGCCTTATCGCAAACTATAAATGTTACCTTTTCAACATGCGATCTTTATGTCAATGCCGATGAAGATTATCTCAGGAGAGCTATTTGGGCGTTGGTTGATAACGCTATAAAATACAATAAGGAAAATGGAGAAGTAGGGATACTTTCAAGAAAAGAAGGGAATTTTGCAGTAATAGACATAATTGATACTGGAATAGGGATAAAGGAAGAAGCTCTTCCCAGATTATTTGAAAAGTTTTATAGAGTAGATTCTTCCAGACAAAGCTCTGGGTTTGGCTTGGGACTTTCTCTATCTAAAGAAATAATTCAACTTCACGGAGGAGATATAAAAGTAAAAAGCAAATACAAAGAAGGTAGTACCTTTTCAGTATATTTGCCTCTTTATCCGCCTGCTATTAGGGGAAAAAACGCTATCCTTTGACCATCTTTGACTATATATTCTCTATCTTTTAGAGATCTGTCTACAAATATATTTGCAACTTCGTCATCAGGAAGGTCCAAAAGTTTTATTATATCTCCTATCTTAGATCCTTCTGGAATATCTAAGTCAAATTCACTCGCGCCCTCTGGAGCATGGGCGCGAGCTTTAAGGCCTGCATAAAGGGCAACTGTGATTTTCGGCATTACTTCCAGATAGAATCTAATTCAGAATCAGCCATATCCCAAATCATGTTGTGTGGGGGTACTGGCTCAAGTCTCATAAATTCAGGTGGTCTATCGTCGTTTTGAGTAAATCCTGCGGATAAGTTGAACTGGTGTTCGGTTTTTAAGATGTTTAAACCTATTTCATATGCGTCACCAGTGGTCCAGTTGGCTCCGGTGACTGCATTACAGGCTTCTACCATTCCTTCAAAACCGCTAGGGATATCAAGTATGGCAAAGGCTGTAAACACGCAACATCCAGTGGAATCGATAAAGCATGTGGTTGCCTGGAAGTCTTTTGAAAGCTTTACCTTACCTTCATTTGTGTGCGGGTCAAACTTACCGCCAACTCCAAGTATTTCTGGAGCAATTGAATATCCCGCTGTGTGGTCTGCGCCCATTGGGGTAGTAATATAAGTTACACCTATACCCTTAATAACTCTTGGTTCATAAGCTGGCATGCCCTGATTCTTTACTGCAGGTACTCTTCTTACTCCGAAGACTCTCCCTACCGTGCCGCAGCCAGAACCTATGATCTTACCAAGTGGACTTCCTTTTCTTACTTCTTCAAGTAGAGCTATTGCACCCTTTGCATCTCCAAAGGGAAGCAAACCCCCTTCCATTGCTACCGCTACTGCATCCCCGAATTCTATTGTGTCAAGCCCAATGTCGTTACATAAGGTGTTCATCTGAGCTATGGCATCAAGGTCATCTATTCCGCAGTTTGCACCTATTGCCCATAGAGTTTCATATTCAACTGAAGTATGAGACTTACCTTGTGCGTCTGGATATACTACGCTACAACCTATTACACAACCTGGATGACACCTGTGACCCATCATGCCAGCTTGAGGATTTTTGGCCGCTGCTTCTGCCATAGCTTCACCGGATATCTTTTTTGCACCTTCAAATGTACCACTGGAAAAATTCCTGGTGGGGAGCGCTCCTGCTTCATTTAATATATTTACTAATACTGCAGTACCATAGGTATTTAATGCGCCTTTTGGTTTGGTTACTGCATGTTCTTGAAGAGCAGCTAGAAGTTTTTTTCTGCCGATTTCAAAAAGTTCATTATTTAAAATTGCTGCTTGTCCCGTTACAGCTTCTACTACAATTGCTTTTAATCCCTTTGATGCAAATGCAGCTCCTACACCACCTCTGCCTGCGTATCTGGCTGGTCTGTTTTCAACGTCATTAAAGGCTACGCCAGTCCCAGCCAAAAGGTGTTCTGCTGCCGGGCCTACACATGCTATACCGACATCTTTGCCATATTTTGCTGCTAATTTTTCATTAAGTTCGTAAAGTCTCATAAATTTGTACTCGTCTGCACCGACTAACTCTATCTTTTCCTTGCTGATATTTAACAAATATCTGGACTGTTTGTTCTTAGGTTGTCCTTCGATGATGATAGCACTATAGCCCATTCTTTTGAGATATTGACCGAATTTTGCTCCTGCGTTTGCTTCTTTTATACCACCTGTCAAAGGTGATTTGGTACCTACAGAAATTCTTCCTGAGGACGGAGCTGTGGTGCCACTCAAGATACCGGGTGCAATTACCACTTTGTTCAATGGGCCTAGTGGGTGACAAGTAGCTGGAACCTCATCCGCTATTATAGAGGATGTTAGCCATCTACCTCCCATCTGTTCATACTTCTTTGGTACATCTTCGACCTTTACAGAAAGGTCTGACATGTTAACGCGAATCCATTTCATCAAAATCCCCCCTTAGGGATAAATTTTTTTTGAATTGCTAGATATATTTAAATATACATTATAACATTTTTAAAAGCAAATAAGTTAAATTATTTAAAAAAATTTTTATTAATTTGTTTTATAGTTTCTCTATGTATAGCAAAGATTCATGTGCCCACTTTATGCTTTCGTAAATTATTATTTCAATTTTGTTAGGATTTATTCCTAATTTTTCTGAAATTCTTTTCATCTCTACCCAATTAGCGTTCTCTATTGATAATCTCAAATTAAACAAATCTGTAAATATCCCGTTTCCAAGAAGTGAAGCTTTAACGTCTTCTGTGACAGGCACTTCTTTAATAAACTCTTCCATAGATATATCCGTCATTGCAGGTGCAAGAGAAAAAAGTCCAACCAAAAAAGCTTCTTGAGATCTTTCGTAAAGCCCTACATAATTGGATATCAATTCCATAAATTTTGCCCTTTCTGATGCCCTATAAACTATTTCTTCAGGTTTACCTTCATTTAGTTTTCCAAGGATCACAAGTGTAAGCCATCTAACAAATTCCTGTTGTCCCAGTATTACGAGAGCTTGCCTTATAGATGTTACCGTAGTTTTAAAACTAAAAAAGGCAGAATTTATAAATTTTAATAGTTTTATTGTTAGATGTGGATCTTTCTTTATTTTTTCTTCGATCTTTGAGAAATCAAAATCCTTTTGCCTTACATCTTGAAGTATGCTTAAAATAATTGCTTTTTGAGGAGATAATTTTTTTCTTACTATTATTTCAGGTTGAATAAAGAAATCACCTTCAAATAGTTCGTATCCGGAGGTTACAGCTTTATTAAATATAGACTTTTCTTTTACCTCGACAAGGAGTTTTCCTCCTTTAAAGAGATTGGGTATTCCGGTCCAGTCGTCTTGAAAGCTTGAAACAGAAATCTTTACGTAATCAAAGTGCTTAACGTCTTCAAGATCTGAAAAGCCTGAAACGTTTGCACAAAGCATTATTCCCTGATTTTTCAGCTTTTTAAAAATTTCTTTATTTGATATTTGAGATGGATTAACTATAAAAATTGCCTTTTTCGGCGGGATCATGTCTCTTAGGTTATCGTATTCGAATATTTCAGATGGAACGCTTAAAAATAAATATTTCTCCTTACTTAATACATTTAAGCCAATTGTGTTAAGACATTCTTCGAGACATGACATGAATGATCCTTCATAATAGCCTTTTATCTCGTATCCAAAAAGTTCAAGATTTTTTTTAAATATCGGAATCCTGGTTATAAATGACATTTTGCCCCCTAAGGTTTTTATTAATTTTGATTATTATTATAATACAACAATGGGAATTTTAAGATGAAAGGTATTCTGGTTTTGTTTATTTTTATATAACAAAATGCCGTTAAGATATGTCGTTGTCAAAGAAGATATGGCTTGTAAACTATTTGTAATAACCTTACTGATATTGTCTTGAGATTCTGGATCTCCCTTTTCAAAAGAAACTGCGTTGTCAAAGAATTCTATATTGACAAAATTATCACCTCTTGTTAATAGAACCTTTATTTTGAAATTTTTGTCTTTCTCTTTCTTTGACTGTTTTAGTATATTTTTGGTAATTATAGAATATATTGAGAATATAACATCCCTTAAGATCTCCCTGTTTTTTGGGTATGTTTTGACTTCATCGTTTATGGAGAAATCAAACTTTATATTATTATTTTCCCAAATTGGTTTATACAAATTACTGCAACTATTCAGAATACTTAAAACATCATTACCATTTTGAGACTCTAACGATTTTAAACCCTTGAATTCAGATATGTTTAAATTTATTAGTTCAAAATAAGTTCTGCATTCCTTAAAGGCTTTTGATAGTTCATTTTCCAAAAAACCTCTTTCCTTTAATGTGTTCTGAATTTTGTTTATTGTTTGATAAATATTTTTTAAATTTGATTCTACATTTTCACATATAAAATCTGTAGAAAACTTTAATGCCTCGTAACCAGTGCGAATTAGCTTGGTTCTTTCTAAATTTAATTTTTTCTCGCACTCAAGATTTATTATAGACTGCAAGCTTTCTTTAAACTTTATGTTTTCCCTTTCTTTTTCAAGAAACTTCCTCATAAAAATGTTTTTTTCAGTTTGATCTTCTAAAATACACAAAATAAAATTTTTTTTACCATATCTATGAAAAGAGCAGTTCATTGATATGTCTTTTATTCTAGAATTTTTACATCTTAAGTGGGTGTTATAAATACATGAACCTTTAGAACATATTTCCTTTGAAATAATAGCTAATTTCTGGTTTTCTACAGGAAATAGTTCAAAAAGACTTTTATCCTTTAAATCCAGTTCACTAAGGCCAGTTAGTTTTAGAAAGGAGTTATTAAAGTCAAGTATTTTTAAATTGTCTGGGTCAAAAGTAAAAATTACGGAAGTATTTTTTTTAATAAGGTCTGTATATAAGTTTTTATACTCGTCTTCAAAGTAAGATTCATCTTCTAATTGTAGAGTTACTCCGGATAAATAATTTAATCCATTCTTCTTTGTGGACTTTGTTTTAGCTAGACTAACTAATTCTTTCTTTCCATGAGGTGTTTCAACAGTGTATCTAGTTTCTTTTATTCCATCGCTTTTAAAAGAATTTATGAAAGTAATCAGGATTTTGTAGAGATCACTATTCATAACTTTTTCAAGAGCTTCAAGGGTGTCAAGCTTAACGCTTTTATCGATTGAATGCAATTTTTTCCACTTACCTGAGGCGTGAAATCTCTTTGATTTATAATTATAGCTGAAAAATGCACAAGGAGTTTTTGAAGATATTAGTTCCATGCTTTGTTTGTGATTTACAATCTGTTCTTTTTTCGAAAGAAGTTCGCTTATATCTGAAATTACTGCAAAAATCCCAAAAACCGAAGAATCTCCCAACTTAAGATAATTCCATCTTACCCAAAGATTTATTATTTCTCCATTTGATCTCAATCCTCTCATAGGGATTGAATGGGGTCTTTTGCCCTTTTTAACAATCTCTTCAAAAAGGTTTTTTGCATGAAATCTGTCCTCTTCTGGAAGCAGCTCATACCAATATTTGCCAATAAGATCGAAAGGCTCATAGCCAAAAACGTTTTTGTGTGATTCGTTGCAGAAGAAAAGTTTTCCTTCTAAATCAATTACTTCTACACAATTTGGAGAAAGGTTCAAAAGGTGAAGATACCATTCGCCGTCTTGTTCGATAAGCTTTAGCATATTGCTCTTCATAACATTAGAATCAAATTGTTCCAGTTCTTTACTTACTCCTTAAAGTTTAATCAAGATGCAATCGGTATTATACCACATATTTTTGCTGATTATGTTAATTATGAAAAGGATATATAGAAAAGGAGGGTAGAAATTTTTAAGACTATAGTTAAGTATTTGTTAAACTATGATGTAAGAAACTGGTGATAAATTAAAATAATTAGTAAATTTTGTCGATCAACTTATATAGTATGTAAGTAAAGTAACTTTACGTTAGAAAAGAGGTGAGGTTTTGGTTAGAGGAATAGAGGCTGCAGCAAAAGGAATGGTGGCACTTTCTGAGAAACTTGATAGCGTGGTAAACGATCTTGCAAATATTTCTACTCCAGCGTTTAAGCGTTTAATCCAGAATATTTCACAGAGCGAGAATTATCCTATAAATAGAGTTTTTTTACAAACTGATGACAACAGAGCGCCCTTTATTGGATATCTTGGCAACGGTTCTGAACTTTCTACACAGGCTCTAGATCTGTCTGCTGGTGGGCTTGAGCACACTTCTGCCAAACTTGACGTAGCTATTTCGCTTAACAATAATGCATTTTTCCAGATTCAAACCCCTAATGGTATTAGATATACAAGAGCTGGAAATTTTACTCTAAATAACAATGATGAATTGGTTACACAAGATGGATATCCTGTTCTTTCTAGTGCCAATGCACCTATTACTATTGATGGGCAAAATGTCGTCATATCCTCTGATGGATCTATCCAGGTCGACGGTCAGCAAACTGACACGCTTGGGATAGTATCTCTTGACAATCCATCTTTAATAGTTCCTCAAGGATCTAACCTTTATAGCTATAGCGGGCAGGTTGTAAATGCTACTGGTTTTAAAATATTACAGGGATATCTTGAAAATTCTAATGTAAATACTGTTAAAGAGATGGCTGATATGATAGCCTTAGAAAGAGCTTATGAGAGCGGGCAAAAGGCAATTGTTATTGAAGACAATGAAACTGGTCAAATGTTAAGCCAATTTAGAATTTAGAACATATTTTGGGCTGGACCGCTTGTCGGGGGCCCTTAAAAACGGGAGGTTTGAATGAGAGCTCTTTGGACTGCGGCGTCTGGTATGTTAAGCCAGACAACTAATGTTGACGTTATTACGAATAATCTTGCTAACGTTAATACTACGGGGTTTAAAACGGCAAGAGCTGAATTTGAAGATCTAATGTACCAAGAAATCAGGCCTGCTGGAGCGACCAGTGCATCAGGTAACATGCTCCCTACAGGTTTGGAAATAGGTTTGGGTTCAAGACCTGTATCTACTGTTAGAATTTTTACAGAAGGGCCACTTCAGCAGACCGGGAATCAATTAGATCTTGCAATTCAAGGAGATGGCTTCTTTCAGGTAACGCTACCTGATGGTTCTACTGCTTATACTAGAGCAGGCAATTTTTCACTGGATTCTGCAGGAGAGATAGTAACTCCAGAAGGTTACTTGCTCCAACCTTCTATTGTGGTTCCAACGAATGCTGTCTCAATAAGCGTTGGCAAAGATGGTTCTGTATCTGCTAAGATGCAGGATGGAACGGTGCAAGACCTTGGGACAATTCAGCTAGCAAGATTTATTAATCCATCTGGACTTACTTCCCTTGGATCCAATCTTTACCAGAGTACTCCCGCTTCAGGAGATGCTATACTCGGCACGCCTGGCACACAGGGTATTGGTTGGGTGGAACAAGGGATGCTGGAAATGAGTAATGTTCAGGTTGTAGAAGAGATGGTAAATCTTATAACTGCTGAGAGAGCGTATGAATCTTGTGCAAAAGGGATGACAGTTTGCGATCAGATGCTTAGCGATGCAAACAACGTCAAGCAACTCCCATAAACTAAACAATTATGCTTAAATTTTTAATAAGATACTTAATAGTTTCTTTAATCTTCTTATCGTTGAATATTGATTATACAGCTTTAGCAAATAACCCTGATTCTTTAGTTCTTTCTGCTATAAAGGATTCTCTTACCTTTCAGCCCTCAAAGATTGCCATTGAACCAATTTATGCTTTACCGGACCTGGATTATACAAAAGCAATGAATATGGGTGCAATTCGTTCTGGGGTTAACAGATTTGTAATATTTTATAATCAGGACGGCGTTCAAAGATTTATTGAGGCAGATTATCTAGTTAGAATATGGTTAAACGTTTACGTTGCTAAGGTTCCACTAAAAGCTGGCAGTGTAATAAACGTGAACGATAACGTTGTAATGGATGAAAGAGAGCTTTCAACTTTGCCAAAAGATTTTGCAATAGAAAATAACATAAATGGTTCTATTATTAACGCAAACCTTACGGCGGGTCAGGTAATAAGATTGAGTTTGATTTCGAAGCGAATTGATGTAAGATTAGGTCAAAGAGTAATGGTAATAGGAAAGGTTGGGAACGCAACTTTTTCATTACCTGCTGTGGCGCTTAACTCAGGTTCAATTGGTGACGACATAAAGGTGAGGTGTATTACGAATAATAAAGTTTTCACAGGTAAAATAATATCCTCGAGTGAGGTTCAAACGGGTGGTTAAAATGGGAAAAATTTTACTGGCTTTATTTTTGTTTGTTTGTATGAGCAGCGTATCCAACGCATCTGACGTGTTTAAACCGGATCCATCGTATGTAAATCTTTATTCCGATGTAAAGGCGCATTCGGTAGGAGATACGGTAATGGTTCTTTTGTCAGAAAATCTTAATTCTTCAACTTCAATTTCTACAAAAAAACAGGGAAGTTATTCGAATTCAAATAGTCCTACCAAACTTCCCTTTGTAAAAAATCCTTTAAAGACAGACATGTCTGCTTCTGGAAGCGGTCAGTATTCCGATCAGGGCTCTAATGGAAGAACAGCTACTATTACTGGAGATATTGAGGCAAGAATTGTTGAAGTATTGCCAAGCGGCCTTTTGAGAATTGAGGGACAAAAGAATATCCAGGTTAATAAGGAGAAACAAAGTATAATTATAAGCGGCCTTATAAGGCCTGAAGATATTAGTAATAACAATACAATCTATTCATATCAGATATCGGATGCACAGATTACAATTAAAGGTACGTCTCCAACGGGCGCAAAGGGGATTTTAGGGGCTATTGGAAATTTTTTTGGAAACATAATAGGAATAGTCTTTCCATAGGGTGATCTTATGAGAAATTTTTTGATATCAATAATGATAATATGCTTATCTCTTATAATTTCTAATGTGCCCTCTTTAGGTGCAGAAACTAGAATAAAGGATATTTGTTATACAGATGGCACAAATTCTTTTCAGCTTGTAGGATATGGTTTGGTTGTTGGGCTAAACGGAACGGGAGATTCTGATAAAATTCAATCTACGATCAACTCTTATGCAAATATGCTAAAAAGATTTGGGGTTAATTTTAATTATTCTCAATTAAAAGCTAAGAATGTGGCTGCTGTAATGGTTACCGCCAGCGTTTCAACCCAGAGCATTGCAGGTGAAAGAACCGATGCACTGGTATCGAGTATGGGAGATGCAACCTCTATAGCAGGCGGAACGCTCTTGATGACTCCTATGTTCGGACCTGATGGAATCCAATATGGTTTTGCACAGGGACCAATATCGGAGGGAGGCGCATATTCTATTGGGGGGGGAGGAACCAGAACGGTAAAGAACTTTCCAACAGTAGCCAATTTAAATAATGGCCTGGTTTTGATTAAGAGTATTCCTGCAATATTTCAGCCAAATAATGAAGTTAGATTTTTCCTTAGAAAGGCGGACTATACTACCGCCGAAAGGATTGCAAAGGCTATAAACTCATCATATGGAGATATTGCAAGGGCTATTGATGCGAAAACTGTGGAAGTATCTATTCCTAGTGAGTTTACAAATAACAGCGTAGCTTTTATATCGAGCATAGAGCAACTTCCTATAAACCCTGACAATAAGGCAACAGTAGTGGTTAACGAAAGAACTGGAACAGTAGTTATTGGTGCTAACGTTACTCTGAAGAGCGCAGTTATTGCTCACGGGAACCTGACAGTTCAGATAAAGACTACCCCAACTGTTTCTCAACCAAATCCGCTTTCTGGCGGCGTTACAACAACTGTTCCAAATACACAGGTTACAGCTACAGAATCCGCTGGTTCTTTAGTAATCGTAAATGGTACAGTTGACGATTTGGTAAAGGCTCTAAATAGTATAGGAGCGACGCCAAGAGATATAATAGCAATACTTCAAGCTCTTAAAGAAGCAGGATCTTTGGAAGCAGATCTGATTGTAATGTAGTAAAAAATTGAGATAAAATTTTTTAGGTAGGTGATATGTTGTGAATAATATAGATAATTTTAATATAAATAATAATAATATAAATAATTCATCAAAAATAGTCTTAAAGTCTCTCGATCCAAAGAATAGTGTTAACGCAAAAAATTTTAAAAACTCTCTAAAATTGCAAAAAGTAGCAGAAGGATTTGAATCTCTTTTTATATATCAGCTTCTTAAGGAGATGAAAAGAACTATTCCAGGAGAGGATGAGTGGAAACCGGATAAGAGTATAGAATATGACATGTTGTTTCAGAGTATTGCTGACAGCGTAAGTAAAGGTGGCGGAATAGGAATAGCTAATTATATTAAAGATAAACTTGTTGGAGGTGATGAGAGTGCCGTTGATAAACTGCGCGCGATGCAATCGACTGTTCAACTCCCTGGGCTACGATCTTTGCCCTGAGCACGTAAAAGAAGAAGATGAAATGTTAAAAAAGGTTAACGAATACCTCAGAAAACATCCCAATTCCAGTCCGAATGAGGTGTCAGAAGGAGCCCAGGTAGATGAGTTCTGGATCCTTCGATTTATAAAACAAGGAAGAATAAAGACTGTTTCTCCTTCGGGTGAGGTGGATAGGGAAACTTTATTGAGACACAAGCTTGGCAAAGACCTGGAAAGGGTGGCTCAAGAACTGAAGAAAGAAACTGAGAGAAAAAAAGGATTTCATATTGAAGAGGGATTCAAAAAATAAAGTCCTCCTGTCGATAAATGTTTATAACAGAATTGAGGAGGTAATGTGAAATGAAAATATATGGAGTCTTTCCATCTGGTTCATCTACTCCAATTACAAAATCTGGAAAATCAGAGAAGACCCAATCGTTTAACGATAATTTAACTCAAAGCGTAAGCGTGGTAGATTTGCAGAAAAAGGCGCTCGACGTTCTGCCCCTTACCAAAAGCAGTTATGAGCTGGAATCTATAGCTTCAAGGCTCAAATCAATGGGAGTAAAATCCAGTGTTGAGTTATCTAAAGCTATAAACTCTTATTTGGGTAATTTGAAACAATGAAGTTTTTAGATGATGCTGTTGATATTTTAGAACAGGAGAAGGATATCTTGATTGCTGATGACGTGAAGGGGCTTGTTGAAATTACTCAGAAAAAGGAAAGAGTTTTTAAACTATTAGAAAATGCATTAAAAAATAGAAGCTTTTTACCATCTGAAAAAAAGGAAGTTCTCTCTCGTTTAGAGGAAATTCGAAAATTAAATGAGAGAAATATGCATCTTTTGAGTGTTGCAAAGGCTTTAAACGAATATACTTTAAAAATTTGTGGCATTCCAATGTTAGAAGGAAAACCTGTTCAAAATTTTTCATTTGAGGCAAAGATATAATGAGTACGATTTCTTCTTTTTTAGGGCTTAAGATTGCTGAGAGTGCGCTTAGTGCCAATCAGCTTGCAATGGACGTCACGGGGCATAACGTAGCGAACGCAAATACTGCTAATTACTCGCGCCAGTCACCGGTTTTTGTACAGAATACTCCCTTAAGTTATCCTACGTCGGGAGAAGTTGGTACTGGAGTTAACATATCTACTATAAAAAGATACAGGGATAGCTTTATTGATGCACAGCTTAGGAATGCGAGTAGTCTGCAATCGTATTATGACACCTCTTCTACCTTGCTTCAACAAGTTCAAACTGCTCTTGCAGAGCCAAGTAACAGCGGCCTTCAAACTAGTTTGCAAAACTTTTTTAGTGCCTTTCAGTCTCTTGCAAATAATCCGTCTGATTTGTCTACCAGACAGTTAGTTATATCTGATTCACAGAACCTTATCTTTTCTTATCAAAGTCTTTACCGTGGTCTCATAGATTTGAGAAATCAGCTCAACAGCAGCCTTTCTACTCTTGCTACAAACGTTAACACGATTGCTCAAAATATTTATACCTTGAACAAGCAAATTGCAGTTGTTAGCGCAAGTGGTCAGCAGCCAAACGACTTGATGGATCAAAGAGACAATTTGATTGATCAACTTGCTAAACTGGTCAACGTTAATTATGCTACCGATCAATCTGGAAATTTACTGGTTTCTATTGGAGGACATTCTCTGGTTTCGACTGCAGGTTATGATTCCCTTACTGTTATTCCTGATGCCTCAAACCCATCAGACCCAAACGATTCCACATCACAGCCATTATATAAGCTAGTGTGGTCGAGTGATGGAATGAACGCTAACGTTTCTGGTGGCCAGATAGGAGCCACCTTAGATATGAGGGATATTAACCTTGTAAGCTATCTTAACCAGCTTAATTCTCAGGCGACATCACTTATGTCGGCTGTAAATTATTTGAATTCTCAAGGATATCCACTTAATTCTTCATATCTTGTTAGCGATATAAGTCCAACGCTAAACTTCTTTACAGGAAATAGCATTACAACTATGGGTATAGATTCAAGAATTATAAATAACCCAGCTTTAATTGGTGCCTCTTCTACTGGAGGAAGCGGAGACGGTCAGATAGCTCAAGCTATTGCAAATTTACAAAACGAGCCTATTTATGGTTCCTCTGCTAATCGAACAAGTGTTGAAGGTTCTGTTTTGCCAGTTCAATATCTTAGCTCTACAGGATATAACCTCTCAAGCGCAAATATGGATATCGGTTCAAGCGGAATTTATAATCTTGATTTTTCTAAAGCCACTACAGCTCAGAGGACTCTTACTATCCAATTAGGGGGACTTGCTTCTCAGAGCATCATAATAGATCAAAATAATTTTGGCAGTCTTACAAACCTAATCAACGATATAAATTCTAAAATAATGGCTAATAATGCTCTGACATCGACCCCTCATGCAATAGAAGATTCGCCTTCAACTTTGAACCTTGCTTTGGGGACTGCGACTACAGCCCAAAGGACACTAACTATAAATGGTGTTAATATAACTGCTGATGCTGCCAATTATAATTCAATAAACGATTTAATTAATGATATAAATACTAAGATAGCTGCATCTTCTCTTTCTGGGCATGTTCAGGCTTATAACGAGAGTGGTCTTTTGGGTTTTAAAGTTATAGATTCTACTACATCATCGCTATCTGTTTCGGGCGATACGAGTGCTATGTTAGGCTTTAGCTCTACTGGAGTACAAAATGTAACTTCTACCCCCCTTATACAGGCATATCAGGATGGAAATCTTTTAGCGTTTAAACTGGTGGACAATTATCAAGGTTCAACCCCTATACAGGATGCTAATTTTAAGGGTTCATCTTTTATCGCTTCAGGACTTCAAGCGCTAGCTTTTCCTACTACTATAGGGAGTCCTCTAACTTTTCCTCTCAACGTAGCTACAACAAGCAACGCAACGCTTAATTTTACGCTTAACAATGCTTCAAGTCCTACTACTATAAGTATACCCACAGGAACCTATACGAGCGTAAATAGTCTGGTAAGTGCGTGGAATAGTGTTCTTAGTTCATCTTCACTAAATGGACAAGTTTATGCAGAAAATATTAATGGGATGCTTGCTTTTTATACTCCAAATCTTGGCATCTCATCTCTAAAGGTAACTGGTGATGGTACTCAAGGCTTTGACTCTACCGGAGTTACTAACTTTGCTCAAGCTGATAGTAATTTATATAATTTTGCGATGTACGGAAATACTGCAAATGGTGTGGATCCAAGATCAAGAACTTTGACAGTGATGTTGACGAATACTTTGACGGGACAGGTAACTACAAGTAACATTTATCTGCCTTCCGGCAACTATCCTAATACTGCTGCTATTGCGAACGAATTAAATTCTATTTACGGTTCGAGCGGCATGCCCTTATATGGAGTTACGGTTGGAACAGATGGTGAATCCTTAACTTTTACCACATCTAACCCCAATCAATCGATAAGGGTTCTTGGTGAGTATTCTTCTGTATTAGGTTTCAAAAATTATGACGGATCTTTTACAGTAGCTAACGCATATATTAGCTTGACAAGCAATATTGGTACTCAGGGACAGCAGGCAACTACAAATTATACAAACCAAAGCAACGTAGTTACCCTTTTGCAAAATCAACAACAAAGCATACAAGGTGTGAGTATGAACGAAGAGATGACCAACCTTATCCAATACCAAACGGCTTATTCAGCTAGTGCGAGGGTTATAAATGCAATTAATTCTATGTTAGATAAACTTATAAACGCAACAGGTTAGATTGGAGGGTGAAAGATGTCTAGAGTAACTATGAATATAATGATCAATCAGTTTAATTCTGATTTAAACAATCAGTTGACTTCTATTGCAAAGGATTCTTATGAACTTTCTTCTGGAAATGCAATTCAGCTTCCTCAAGACAATCCCGTTTCCAATAATTATATTATGAGCTTTAAGGAAAAGATTAATGGAATAAATAACTACCAAAACAACATTACTGCAGGTCAGTCTATTTTGAATTCAACTGATTCTGCCCTTACTTCAATTTCTACAATTCTTAATAATGCTAATACTATTGCTCTTCAGGGTGCAAATGTAACGAACCAGGATTCTTTAGCTTCTCTGGAGAAAAGCGTGGAAGCGCTAAAGCAGTCACTTCTTTCTGTAGCTAACACATCTATAGGCAATACATATATATTTGCTGGTTCTAAGAGTTCCAGCGCTCCCTTTTCTCTCGATTCAAATGGCAACGTCGTTTATTCTGGAGATTCAGCTTCTATAAATTATTCCGTTGAACCTGGTGTAACTACAAGAGTGAATATAGATGGAACTCAGTTATTGCCTATTTTTAAAGCTCTCGATAACCTTCAACTGGCGCTTGAATCAGGAAATCAGGTAACCATATCAAATACCGTTTCTGATATACAAAATGCTATTAAGACAGTAAATGATCTCCAATCAATTGTAGGTTCTAGACAAAATATGATGCAATATTTGTCCAATTACTATTCTAATGCTCTTACAAATTATAGCTCTATTCTTTCCAACTACCAGAATGTAGATTTTCCAACTGTGGTTACAGATTATGCTACTCGGCAGACTGCATATCAAGCAGCATTAAAGGTTGGAGCCCAGATATTGCCACAATCGCTTGTAAATTATTTGCAATAATTTTATAAAAATTTACCATTTAAAAGGGGACTTAATGCAAAAAGAAAACGAGATTTATAACGAAACAGGAGTTATAAAATTCCCACGGGGGGTGTATGGTTTTGAAGGGGAAAAAAGTTTTAAAATTTCGATTCCAGACGAATCCACACCGTTAGCTTACTTGCAGGAGATCTCCTCTAATTTGAGATTTATAGTTGTCGATGCCTTTAGCGTATTTAAAGATTATGATGTTGTAATAGAGAAGTATGATGCTGATGCAATAAATCTTGAAAAAGAAGAAGATGCTATAGTTCTTTGCATAGTAAATATGAAAAATCCTGTGGAAGATTCTACTGTCAATCTATTAGCTCCGCTTGTAATTAATAAGAAAAATAAAGTTGGAATTCAGATTATAATGGACAAATCTTCCTATTCTGTTGAAGAGCCACTATTTTTAGAGACAAAATGCAACAAATAATTTTAGCCGATTAAATTAACTTTTTTTGTGTATAATATTTACAAGAGTTTTATCCTGTCAAAAGGAGTGATTTTTGTGTTTTTAAGAACTTTAGAGATTGCAGGATCAGGCTTGACAGCTCAAAGGTTAAAGATGGACGTGGCTGCAAACAACCTGGCAAATGCATATAGTAACGTTAAGGACAAAAGTGGTCAAATATTTAAAAGACATATTGTAGAATTAGAGGAATCTAAGGGTAAAGATGGCAGTTTTCTTGGAGTAAAGGTAGCGGGTATTGTAAGCGACAATTCACCGCCTAGAATGGTATATGATCCTGGAAATCCTGAGGCAAACGCTGATGGTTATGTCGAATATCCAAATGTTAATCCTATTCGTGAAATGGTATCTTTGATTAACGCTTCCCGATCTTATGAGGCAGATCTTAACGTGATTAGCGCTACGAAATCTATGATAGGTCGAACTCTGGATCAGCTGAGATGAAACCTATAGAACCTATTAACCCAAATATAATGCCAATTAATTTAAGTTGGAAGTCTGAACCTACTTCAAACTTCAAAGATGCTTTGATGGATTTTTTGGGAAACGTGAATTCATCTCTTAAAGAAGGCGATCGCGCTGCAGAGCAGCTTGCAGCAGGTCAGATCGATCTTCCCACGGCTCTTATAAAACAAGAGGACGCAGTTCTTTCCATGCAGCTTTTGATGAGTGTGAGAAGCGAGCTTATAGGAGCATATCAGGATCTGTCTAGAATAATCACATAAATATGGATAGAATTCGCGCGCTTTTTTTTAGCTTGCGTGATAGATTTTTGGCGTTGTCACCGGGGAAGCGTTTTTTACTCTTATCGGGAGCTTCTTTTGTTTTTATTTTACTTATATTTGCCTCTTTATTCTTTTTTAAACCTCAGATGGTGCCGCTTTTTACTAATCTTTCCTCAAGCGATGCGGCAGCTATTGTGACAAAGCTTAAGGAGCAGAAAATTCCATACGAATTAAAAGATTCTGGAACAACTATTTTAGTACCAAAGGATAAAGTTTATGATCTAAGACTCTCTTTGGCTGCGCAGGGTCTCCCAGAAGGTTCGGGAGTTGGCTTTGAGATATTTGATAGAAACAACCTTTTTACTACGGATTTTACTCAAAAGGTTGATTACGTTAGGGCACTTCAAGGCGAGCTTGCAAGGACTATTTCTCAAATAAACGGGGTAGAAGGGGCAAGAGTTCATATTGTACTTCCTAAAACAGGAGTTTTTGTTTCTCAAGATATACCGGCTTCTGCTTCAGTTATGCTAAACTTAAAGCCAGGTCAGAGCATTTCTGAAAAAGAGACTGAAGCTATAGCTTTTTTAGTCTCAAGAGCCGTTGAAGGATTAAAGCCAGAAAATGTGACTATTATGGATACAAGAGGAGAACTTCTTTCGGCAAATCTTAACTTCAGTAAATCCGTACTTTCTCAAAGAGAACTTGACGTAAAAAGAAAATATGAAAGCGAAATCCAGCGAAAGATACAGACAATGTTGGACACAATGCTTGGCCCTGGAAAATCTGTAGTTAGGGTTTCTGCTGAACTAAACCTGGCTTCTTCAGAAGTTAAAAAAGTAACGTATTCACCTGTAGTGGGACAAAGCGGTATTGTTATATCCAGCAAAGTCACTACTGATACTTCGAAAAGCCAGAACACTACACCTCAAACACCATCTACAACTGCTCCTCAAGGCATACCTTCTTATCAAACTCCAGCTCCAACCTCTTCATCTTCGAGCAGGAAGACGGAAGAGATTACAAATTATGACGTAAACAAGCAAGAAGAGATGATAAAGAATCCTTCAGGGGATATAAAGCGATTAACTGTTTCAGTAATTGTTGACGGAACACCGCAAACTGTAAACCTTCAGGCACTAACTGCTGCTGTATCTAATGCCGCAGGTATATTGCCTCAAAGAGGCGATAGCGTAGACGTACAGGCTATGCCTTTCGATAGGACATATCAACAAAAAGAGCTTCAGGCAATGCAGCAGGCGCAGTTGATTGATACGATAAAAAGCATTGTCATGTGGGTTGCGATAATTATTGCTGCTATAATAGCTATCATATTCATAAGAAGAACTATAGCTTCTTTAAGAAAGGCTCAAGAACAAAGAGGCGCACAAATTCTTGATGCGACGGTTGGTGCTGAAGGAATAATTCATGAAAAACCTCTTACTCCTGAAGAGTTAGCAAGAAAAAAGGCAAGAGATGAGGTTGAAAGACTTGCGAAAGAGAAACCATCAGAGGTAGCCAACCTCATAAAAACGTGGTTGAGAGAGGAATAAATGAAAGGACAACGTTTTACAAATAGGCAAAAGGCTGCTGCGCTTCTTTTACAACTGGGTCCAAACGAGGCGGCCAACGTTCTGAAACACCTTTCTGATGAAGATGTTGAACTCTTAACTCTTGAGATTGCTGGTTTGGGAAAAATAGATACTGGTGAAGTGGATGAAGTTTTAGAAGAAGCTTTTCAGACTATGTATGCCAGAGAGATTGCTGCTAGAGGAGGAGTAAGTTATGCTAAAGAACTTCTTGAAAAGGCATTTGGCCCAGAAAAGGCCCAAGAAATTTTGACCAGACTTTCTTCTTCACTTCAGGTAAGACCTTTTGAGATTGCTAGAAAAGCTGATGCAAGACAACTCTTGAACTTTCTTCAAAATGAACATCCGCAAACTATTGCACTTGTTCTTGCTCACTTAAAGCCAGAGCAAGCGGGAACGATCTTAAGCGAATTACCACCTGCTATTCAATCCGACGTATCTTATAGATTAGCAACAATGGATAGAACTTCTCCTGATATCATACGTGAAGTGGAGAGCGTGCTTGAAAGGAAGCTCTCTACCATTGTTAGTCAGGATTTTACAGAAGTTGGAGGAGTTCAAACTTTGGCTCAGATTTTGTCAAGATCAGGTAGGGCTGTTGAGAAATCAGTTCTGGAGGCATTAGATGAAAAGGATCCAGAGTTAGCTGAAAACGTAAGAAAATTGATGTTTACTTTTGATGATATTGTAAATCTTGATGACCGTTCGATACAGGTTGTTTTAAGAGAAGTTGATTCTAAGGATCTTAGTGTTGCCTTGAAAGGTAGCTCTGAAGAAGTAAAAGAGAGGATTTTGAAAAATCTCTCACAAAGAGCTGCGCAGATGTTAAAAGAGGAATTGGAATATATGGGGCCTGTTAGACTAAAACAAGTAGAAGAGGCACAAAGCAAAGTTGTAGCAATAATTAGAAGGCTTGAAGAAGCGGGCACAATAGTCATCTCGCGTGGCGGAGAAGACGAGATTGTCTACTAATGAAGAAATTTGCTTTTAGATTTGAAAGGATAAAAAAATTCAGAGAAATAGAAAGAGATCTTTCACTTAATGCTTTTTCAAAGTCATTAAAAAAATTTATGGACAAAGAAAATGAATATAAGTTAATCTTTAAGAAGGTTCTGAATGCGAGAAATGAATTAAATCTTGCTTTGGAAAGCGGTTCAACCGTGGACAATATAAATGCTTTGTTGAACAATCTATATATATTAGAAGAACTTCTAAGGGTTAAGAGAGATGAATTGTATTTTGCTTACTTGAAAGCAAAGGAGGATAAATCTGATTTTTTGCTTAAAGACATGAAAAAAAAGGTTATGGAGAAAATTAAAGAGCAACACCTTCGGCTATATCTAAAACAACTCTTTAAAGAAGATCAATCACATATTGATGAAATTTCAAGTAATATTCGTGAGTTAAAGCGGAAATTAATATAAATGAGCGTAATCTTTTCGCGAACTGAAACTGTTCTAGCAGGATTAATTATGTTGATTTTGGGAATTATGATGATTCCATTACCTCCCACTTTAATGGATATTTTGCTTTCCCTTAATATCTCACTTTCGATCGTTACTCTTATGGTAACGCTAAGCGTTAAAACCCCTCTTGATTTTTCTGTTTTTCCAACGCTTATTTTGATAATGACAATATTCAGGATTTCTTTAGAGATAGCGGCTACCAGACTGATATTATTACATGCTTTTGCAGGTGAAGTAATAAATTCTTTCGGGACATTTGTAGTTGGGGGAAATTATGTTGTTGGTCTTATTATATTTTTAATTCTTATAGTTATTCAATATCTGGTTATTACAAGCGGTGCTACTCGTACAGCAGAAGTAGCAGCAAGGTTTACGTTGGATTCTATGCCAGGAAAACAGATGGGCATCGACGCAGATCTGAATGCTGGTCTGATAAACGAAGAACAAGCAAGAGAAAGAAGAAAAAACATTCAGAGAGAGGCGGATTTCTATGGTAGTATGGACGGTGCATCAAAATTTGTAAGAGGGGATGCTATATCTGCAATTGTAATTATGTTTATCAATATTATAGGTGGTTTTATTATAGGTATAGTGCAACATAATATGAGTATTAGTAAGGCATTGAGCACATATACACTTTTGACTGTAGGGGAAGGTCTTGTTTCTCAAATTCCAGCGCTTCTCTTATCTACGTCTACGGGAATAATCATAACGAGGGCATCAAGCAAAGATGGTTTAGGAACTGATACGTTTACTCAGATGGTGGCACAGCCTTCAGCTATACTCTTTGCTGCTTTGATAATGTTAATAATGGGAATGATTCCAGGTTTGCCAAAATTGCCTTTTTTCATACTTGCACTTTTCTTTGGCTTTATAGGATATTATTTTATTCAAAGGGCTAGAAAAGAAGAGATTGTTGAAGAGGAAACTCAGGTAGAAGCACCTGTTAGTCTCCCTCCTGTAGAAATTGACCCCTCAATTTTAAGAGTTGAGGCGCTGGAACTTGAAATGGGCTACGCACTGGTTCAGCTGGCTGACATAAGTAGAGGAGAAGGTATACTCCACAGATTGGCTCTTACTAGAAGAAGGCTTTCAGAAGAGATGGGATTCATTATTCCCCCAATTAGAGTAAGGGATAATCTGCAACTTAATTCTACAAGGTATCAGATTAAGATAAGGGGCAATATTGTAGCTTTTGGAGATGCTTATCCGAATAAGTTGCTTGCTATGCCCCCAGCTGGTCAGGAAATTACTATAAGTGGAATTAAGGTTAAAGAGCCAGTTTTTGGACTTAACGCAGTTTGGATAGACTTAGAACAAAAAGAGGTTGCTGAATTATCAGGATACACTGTGGTAGATCCGTCGTCGGTAATTGTAACTCATATGACGGAAGTTATAAAAGCTAATGCTGTCTTAATTTTGGGAAGACAGGAAACCTCTGTACTTATTGAAAATTTAAAGTCTACTCACCCAGTACTTGTTGAAGAGGTAATTCCGGAACTATTGTCAATTGGAGACGTTCAGAAGGTTTTGCACGCCCTGTTGAGTGAAGGAATATCTATCAGAGATATGGTTACAATTTTTGAGGCTCTTGCTGATAATGCTAGACAGTTAAGGGATGTAACTTCACTTACTGAAGCTGTTAGGAAGAGATTGGGTAAGGCAATTACTCAGATGTATGAAGATTCTCCCGGAGAAATAAGCGCAATTGTTATAGATGCCAATCTTGAAGGTGAAATTTATTCTAATTTAGCTGAAAATAAAGTTCTTGATAGTCAATTGGCGCAAACTGTTGTAAACAATATCACTTCATCAGCGCAAGAAGCTTTGTCTCAGGGTAAAAGGTTTGTAATTTTGACAACATCAAGAATAAGACCTCACATTAGAGCACTTACGCTTAGGGCGCTGCCAAGGATACCAATAATGTCTTTTGAGGAACTTGATCCAGGTGTAAAACTTAAAGTTATTGGGACGATCAGGAAATAGTGCGATTGTGGCCGATAAAATTTGAAAAGATTGTCAGCTCTGGTAGAGCTCTAGGAAAAAATTGTGGAAAAGTGGTGTTTTGTTATGGGGTTTTACCAGGCGAGGTTGCTGAAGTTAAGTTTGTAAGGGAAAAGAAAGACTATATTGAAGCAGAGCTTGTAAATGTGATTGAGCCATCTAGATTTAGAATTCTTCCAAAAGAATCTCACTACCTAAGTTGCTCGCCTTGGCAGACTATAGATTATAAATATCAGATAAGACTAAAAGCAGATATTATTGAGGAGGGAATATTCCAAACAGTCAGAAAGGATATTAAACTTGATTCGTTTTATAAGGCTTATAATATATATGGTTATAGAACAAAGATTGAATATAGATTGGAAAATACTTGTTCTAAACTTAAATATGCTTTTTACAAAAGAGGAACAAAGGATCTTGTGCTTCTTGAAAATGGCTGCAAACTGGTAGATGATAAGGTAAATTATATTGCATATAGTTTTTTAGATTATTTGAACTCTTTGGATGTTGGCAAAGAAGCTTTAGAAAAAATTGTTTTTAGAAAGAGTACGAATGGTCAAGTATTAGGAATAATTTATTTAAAAAATAAAATTGATATTGATATAGTCATGGTGCCTGAAATTGAAGATTTAGCTGGCCTTATTGTGATTGCAGATAATAATAAAAAAGTATATGGCCGAGACTTCATAGAACAAGATCTTTTGGGAACTAAGATAAAGTATGGTTATGACTGTTTCTTTCAAAATAATATTGAATTATTTTCTAAAGCCTTAGAAATTGTTAGAAACGAAATTAATAATGTGGGGAAAATTGTTGATTTATATTCGGGAGTTGGTTCTATTGGTTTAAGCCTTAGGGATTCAGCAAGTAAAGTTTATTTAGTAGAGTCTTTTAAAAACTCTTATCTGTATTCAGTTAAAAATATAAGATCGCTTAATGCAAATAATGTAATATCAATTTTTTCCAGTTCTGAACGCGTTAGTGAAGATATTTTGAAAGAATCTGACGTTGTTATCCTTGATCCGCCAAGAGATGGAATCAAGAAAATAGTTTTGGATAAGTTATTAAAAATTTTACCGGAAAAGATTGTTTATCTTTCATGTAACCCTGTAACTCTTGGTAGAGACCTATCTTTTCTATTAAAGAAGTACTCCCTGAAAAAGATTTACGGTTTTGATTTTTTTCCTAATACTGTTCATGCTGAAGTCTTGGCTTTTCTTGAGAAATAAAGTTTTTTTAGTTAACCTGTATAAATTTGACAAAATAAGATAAAGTTGATAGTATAAAAATACTTCAGGAACAATGGCGTTCTTTCAAAAAGGGAAGCGTTTAAAATTCTTTTTCTATCTCCTATTTTTTCTTTTTCCTTTAGCTCTTTTTTGTATGCGAGGTCTCACAGTTTATTTGACCACATTACAAAACGCTTAACTAATTCTATCTTTTTCGCATTCAAAATCCAGGTTTTACAAGAAAATTTGAAAGGGGGCTTTTAATTTGTTTAAGTACATAATTGCAATTGTTCGACCTTACAAGTTAGATGAAATAAAAGAAACTCTTATGGAGACAGGGTTTGTTAAGGGTATGAGCGTATCTGAGATTAGGGGTTTTGGAAGACAGCGCGGCCATAAAGAAAGATATCGTGGTTCTGAATATGTTGTTGACTTTGTGGAAAAAATAAAGCTTGAAATTGCGGTAGAAGACGAATATTTGGACAAGGTGATTGAGATTATTAGGGAAGCTGCCAAAACTGGCGATGTTGGTGATGGTAAGATATTTGTTCTTCCAATGGAAAATGTTATCAGAATAAGGACTGCAGAAGAGGGCAAAGAGGCACTATAAAATTTAATTTAAGGAGGAAAAAATATGTTTGGCGTTCCTGAAGGCTTGTCGACTATTTTCATAATGTCTTTAATGCTGGCAGTCAGAATTTTTACTTTAAAATCAAATCCCCTATTTAAAACCCCTCCGTCATATCTAAGATATATTTTACTTACTGGCTATTTTCTTTTTTCTCTAATTATCATTCAAAGTTTTGGTTCTGTAAGCTATGCAGACGATGCTACACCTACTCCCGAACTTAATGGCGCTGATACTGCCTGGATGATGGTTTCTACGGCGCTTGTAATGTTTATGACATTTCCTGGGCTAATTCTTTTTTACAGTGGATTGGTTAAAAAATTAAGCGCCCTTAACACGATGCTGATGTCTATCGTTTCATATGCTATTGTTTCTGTTATGTGGTTTGTTTTTGGTTTTCCACTGGCTTTTGGCAAAGATGTTTTTGGTATAATAGGTACTTTTTCAGACATCTTTTTCTCTCATATTACGTCTCTTTCTGGCTCTATACCTATAATTCTTTTTGCAGTTTATCAGATGACATTTGCAGCTATTACTGTTTCTCTTATTTCTGGCGCACTTGTAGAGAGAATAAAATTTAAGAGCTGGATAATATTTACAGTTTTATGGATTACCTTTGTTTATATCCCTCTTGTCCACTGGGTATGGGGCGGTGGATGGCTTGCCAAATTAGGAGTATTAGATTTTGCCGGCGGTATTGTGGTTCATATTAGCGCAGGAATTTCTGCTCTTGCAATGTGTTTGATTCTCGGTAGGAGAAAGGATATGAGGATTTTGCCGCATCAGTTGGGTTATTCAGTTGTTGGTGCAGGTCTTTTATGGTTTGGTTGGTTTGGATTTAATGCAGGGAGCGCTCTTTCTTCGGGCCAACTTGCAGTTGATGCTTTTATAAATACAAATATGGCAGCCTCTGTTGGTCTTTTGACATGGATGGCAATCGATCTCATAAAGGATAAGAAGGCAACTGTTTTAGGGGCAATATCGGGTTCTATAGCAGGACTTGGTGCTATTACCCCTGCTGTGGGCTATGTGAATATTTCGAGCGCTTTTGTTATTGGGATGATATCATCTTGTTTTTGCTACACTGCTATTTCATATATCAAACCAAAATTTAACTACGATGACAGCCTTGACGTATTTGGTATCCACGGGATTTCAGGTATATGGGGGAGCCTGGCGTTGGGTTTATTTGCAAATCCTATAATAAACGGTGCAAAAGGACTTTTTTTTGGTGGTGTGCATCAGATTATTTTTCAAATAATAGGTGTATCTGTGGCTATAATTTATTGTTTTACGATAACTCTCTTAATCGGGTTATTTATTAAAAGATTTTTTGGCTTAAGGGTTTCAAGAGAATTTGAGATAAAGGGTCTCGATGAAAGCGAACACGAGGAATCAGCTTATGAATTCTAATAACATGTATTCAAATTAGATAGTTTTAAGGCCTGTGATCTATGAAACACAAAAACATTCATAAATCACAGGCTTATTTTTTATAAATCTTCTGGAGCCCTAGGAGTTCCCATAACATGATAACCCGCATCTACATAAATAATATCGCCTGTAATATTTTTAGATCTATCTGATGCCAAAAAAGAAGCGAGATTTCCTACATCTTCAATTGTGACTGTTCTCATAAGTGGAGAATTTTGCTCGTTATGTTTTAGTAGTTCACTAAAACCCTTTATGCCAAAGGCTGCAAGAGTTTTAATCGGGCCTGCAGAAATTGCGTTTATTCTAATCTTTTTTGGACCGAGGTCATATGCGAGAAACCTGACCGATGCTTCGAGAGCAGCTTTACAAACTGCCATTATATTATAGTGAGGCACAACTTTTTCTGCCCCATAATATGTCATTGTTATAACCGATGCCTCACGCCCCTGCATAAGGGGGTAAAAAGCATTACACATAGCAATTAGCGAGTAGCAACTGGTTTCCATTGCTATTTTAAAGCCTTCTCTTGTTGTTTGTAGCAGGCCTTCTTCGAATTCTTCTTTTGGAGCATATGCTACCGAGTGTACTAATATGTCGATTAAACCCCATTCATTTTTTATTGAATCATGAACTGCTTTTAGATCATCATTTTTATTTACGTCACAAGGAAGAACAATTTTAGCCTTAAGGTTTTCTGCGAGCGGTTTAACCCTTTTTTCCATGACAGGGAGATAGGTGAGAGCGAGCTCAGCCCCTTCTTCCTTAAATGCCTTCGAAATGCCCCATGCGATGCTCTTATCATTAGCAAGACCAAAAATGAGAGCTTTTTTGCCATCTAATATACCCACTACATACCTCCTTATTTTTTTAAGTTATAGAATTTTATCATTATAACAAAAAACATAATTTTTAACCTCTTTAAAGTCACTTATCAAAAAAGAATTTTTGTCAGGATATAAGCTTTCTGGTCTTGGTCCCCATAAGGCTCCAAGAAATTTTATATTAGCTTGTTTTGCAGCCATTTGATCGTACTGGCTATCACCAATCATGAACGATGTTTTTTTGTCAGCGTTAGTTCTTTCCAAAACTTTTTCGATTGGTTCTGGGTCAGGCTTTGTTCGAATAACGTCTTCGCTACATACTACTTCTTGAATAAATTCCGCAATTTTAAGATGTTGTATTCCTTCATATGTGGTACGGCGTCTTCTAGAAGTTACAATTGCCTGAACGACGCCCTCTTTTGAAAGTTCTTCAATAATTTCTCTTGCTCCTGGATATGCCTTTATTCTGGAAGAGAATACAGATTCATGGTATTGTCGATAGTAATTTAACATTCTGTCTATGATATCCTCTTCGAAGCCAAGCGCTATAAAGCTCTCTCTCATAGGGAGAGAAAAAACGCTTAATATCTTTTCTCTTGGGTATTCGAATCCAAAAAAGTGTTTGAAGGTTTGCTGATAAGATTCTATTATTAGATCGGTAGTGTCGGCAATTGTTCCGTCAAAATCCCACATTATTGTAAACCTCATTTATATTACCTCCAAAATCTACTTGTAAAATAGCTTTGTTTGACATTATAATTAAGCAATAATTTAATATTTTACTACATTTAAGGAGGTTGACTTGAACAGGAGAGAATTCTTGGGTATCCTGGCTTTAGGCACACTTCTTAACCTTGAACCATTCAACAACATTGCATTTGCACAGGTTAATGGTTCTTCAGAAGGAAGCGAGTTATTTGCAAATAAAGAATTTTCTTATCAAGCTCTCAGAGCGCTTTCAAAGACTTTTTCTTCTTGTGCGGACATAAAGGAGTGCTTTTTAGCGATCAAAAACATCAAAGACAATGATACAAATAGCTGGTACGAAGGCTGGAAGACTCAAGGAGATAGATTATACTCTCTTGCAGAAGAGTATTATTCTCAAGGTTTTCTGGTAAGTGCAAGAGAAACCTATTTAAGAGCATCTAATTATCTAAGGACTTCAGGTTTTTTTCTTGGTGCCAATCCGAAAGATCCAAGGATTTTCGATAATTATACCAAGAGTAGAACTTCTTTCGTTAAAGCTGCCTCACTCTTTGATCCAAAAATTGAATCTATAGAAATCCAATACCAGAATACTACTATCCCGCTTTACTTTGTGAAGGCGTCAAGCGACTCAACACCCAGGCCAACCGTAGTTATGGTAGGCGGTTTTGACTCCAATGCAGAAGAGCTCGTTATGGATTGGGGCTTTGGTGCTGTGAAAAGAGGCTTTAATTTTGCTACCTTTGATGGTCCTGGACAAGGAAGAGCACTTATTCTTCAGGGGCTTTACTTTAGACCTGACTTTGAAAAGGTTAGTAAACCTATAATAAATTATATTGTAACCAGAAAGGATGTAAATCTTAAAAAAATAGCTATGTTTGGAGTAGATTTAGGAGGGTATTTTGCGCCAAGAGCATGTGCTTTTGATAGTAGGATTGCTCTATTGGTAGCTGATGGTGGAGTTTTTGACTATTATAGTTCTTTAATTTCGCTCCTTCCACCCGTCGCAAAAAAACTTCTTGAGACTGATAAGGCAGCTTTCAACAAGGCCATGGCCGAAGCGCTAAGGAACAATACCACCTTTAGGTGGGCAATTCACCACGGCATGTGGGCTTTTAACGCTTCTACTATTGCTGATTTTTTCTTAAAGACAAAGCCATATAACCTAAGAGATATTATAACAAATATCAATTGCCCTACTCTGGTTATAAACTCTACAAACACCTTTTTCTTTAGAGGTGAGTCTAAAAAATTCTACGATCTGCTTGAATGTCCAAGAGAGATAATTAATATGACTGCAAGCGAAGGGGCTGAAGAGGGATCTCAGGTCGGAGCTCTTGGTTATGCTCAGGGGGTAATATTTAACTGGTTGGAGTATCATCTGAACAAGATTTCTTAGATTTTATTATAATTATTATATAATGCTAATATAGTTTGTTTAGAATCTTTGTCAAAGGGAGAATAATTGATGATAGAGGTTGGATTAAGTGCAGAAATTGAAACGATAGTTACTGATAATGATACAGCAGCATTTTATGGCAGCGGACTGGTTAACGTTTTGTCTACACCAAGAATAGTTAGTCTTCTTGAGGGTGCTGCAGTAGAAGCTATTAAGAACAAGCTAGCTACAGGTGATACTTCTGTTGGGACATTGATTAATATAGAACACATCGCTCCTACGCCCGTAGGAATGAAGGTTTGGGCAAAAGCAAAACTTGTCAAAGTAGACGGCAGAAAGCTAACGTTTGAGGTTTCTGCAAGAGACGAAAGAGAGCTAGTTGCAAGAGGAACTCATGAGAGATTTATTGTAAATTTCAATAGGTTCATGGAAAAAGCGAGATCTAAAAAAAATAGTTTATAAATAGTGCGTTTATGTAATGATATGTTTATTTATCCTAAAGGAAATGGAGCGGTGGATATGATGTTCTTGCGCCTTATTCGTGAGATTTTGTTTTGTAAAAAGGCAATCCACTGCCTAGAAATATTTAAATGGTTTTTACTACTTTTGTTTATTCTTATGGTTTTGTCTAATTTTCGTGCTTACTCTCAGGGTTTATCATCTAAGAAGGTTTTAATATTGAACTCTTATAGTCCTGATTATATTTGGGCTGTGGAAGAACAAAAGGGAATTTTACAAGAATTAAGCGATAAATCTCCATCCCCTCAAATATTTATTGAAAACATGGACGTTAAAAGATTTAACACAAAGAACTATTTTGAAGATTTTTCTAACCTCTTCATAAAGAAATACAGAGGATTTAAGTTTGATGCAATAATTGCTACAGATGACCCTGCTTTTATTTTTGCACTTCAGGAGAGGGGACAGTTTGGTAATCCTCCAATATTTTTCTGTGGGGTAAATACTTATAGTGATGATATAAAAGGATTTGTTCCTGATAGAATTTACGGCGTAAAAGAAGAAGAAGACTTAGAATCTACTCTTTCCCTAATGTTAAAGCTTTTTCCGAATACAAAAAAGATTTTAGGTATTGCTGATGCAAATGATGCAGCATATTTTAAAAAACAATTTGATAACTTTTTTGTATCTCACAAGGACATACTAAACGAATATTTTGTTTCAAATAATTTGGAAAGGATAATAAATAAAATTAATTCAGAGCCCAGTGGTACCCTTGTGCTAGATTTGATAACTCACAGTATAGATAAATACGGCAGCGACTTAATCGGATCTACTCCTACAATAGAGCTTTCTAAGCGTGTAAACATACCAATTTTTGGGATGTTTGATTATCAATTGGGTAATGGAATAGTGGGTGGGATGATTACCAGCGGGTTTGATCAGGGCAAAATTGTAGGAAAATTAGTTTACCAATATCTTTTTAATAATGGCACAGGATGGGAGAATTCTAAAATTGTGGATAGCTCTGAGTCAAACTACTATGCCTTTGACGAAAATTTCTTAAAAAAATTTAATATAAAAAGAAGCCAGTTACCTCTCAATAGCAAGATAATAAATCATCACGAAACTCTTTTTGAAAGGTATTCAAAGGCTATCCTTTACTTTTCTGTAGTGGCTTTCTTGCTGCTATTAATCATCGTCTTGCTTGTGGTTGTTTTGATTCAAAAAAGGCGCGAATTCAGGAAGCTTTCTGAGAGTGAGAAATATTTTAGACTTCTTCTTGAAAACTCAAGCGATATTATACTGGTTGTAGATGCTGACGGAGAAATACTTTTTGAAAACGATTCTATTGCAATGCTATTTTCTGATATTAATGACATTGAGGCCAAAAATTTCTTGAACTTTTTAGAAAATGGTGAGAGAGAAAGGTTTAAATTATTGTTTGAAAAAATTGTAGTTACCGAAAAAGATTCTATATTTCCCTTTAAATTTTATATTAGTACAAAAAGTGGAGCAAAAATTGTATTTGAAGGGAAAGCAAAGAAGGTTTCTATTAAAGAAGAAGATTTTATATTGCTAACGATCTCTGAGGTTACAGAAAAGGAGAGAATTCACAACTCTCTTAGAGAAAGAGAAGAGGACTATGATATATTGTTTAACAATATAAATGACATTGTATTAGTGGTTGATTCGGATTATAGGATTATAAAGTCAAATAATGAGCTTTACAGAACTTTTGGGTATAAACCTGAAGATGTAATTAATAAAGAAATAATAAACTTTGTACATCCTGAAGACAAAGGATATGTAAAGTCTCTAATTGAAAGAATTCAGAAAGAAAATATAACAAGTCTATCCTTTGAAATCAAAGCAGTTGATGCAAAAAACCATATTAAAATCCTTGATATTAAGACCAATACTATATACAAAAATTCTAAGAAATTGATTTTTGTTGTTTGTAGAGATATAACAGAAAAGAAACGTTCGGAAGAAGCTTTTATTCAAAAACAAAGAGAGCTAAACATCCTTCTTGATAGTTTGCCGGGTTATATTTATTACAAAAATAAGGAAGGCATATATGTTTTTGTAAACAATAATTTTTCTAAAATGTTGGGGAAGGATAGAAAAGAGATTATTGGTCACACTGATTATGAAATATTTGGTAAAGAACAGGCAGAGAAGAATCTTGAATTAGACAGAATGACTGTAAGACTTGGTATGGTTCATTTTCAGGAGGAGGTGCTTAGAAAACCCAATGGCGAATCTATAAGCGTTCTTACTCAAAAGGTACCAATTTTTGATGAGAATAGAAACCTTCAAGGGCTAATAAGCTTAAGCTACGACATTACCGAGCTAAAGAGTGCTTATAACCTGGTAAAGAATATTGAAGAAAAATACTTTGAAATAATTAGTCTAATAGATGAAGTAATATTTGAACTTGACTATTCTGGGAGATTTAGTTTTATAAGTGACAGAATATATAATTATACTAACCTTTACCCAAAAGATTTTCTTAATAAATTTTTTGTTGACTTCTCATCCCCTGCCGAGAAAGAAAAGCTTACTCTTTTTTTTATGTCGATGTTAAAAGGAGATAAAAAAAGTGCTGTTTTTGAGATTGATATCAGAAATGATAAAGATGAATACATAAAATTCGAAATGAAAATATTCGCAAAATATGAAGGTAAGGTTTTTAAAGGTGCTCTGGGAAGTCTGAGAAAAATTTAGATTAGTTCATCATCTTTTGGTAAAACTATTCCTTTTATTTCTTCCTCTTTTAGAAGTCCCTTTGAAATAGCATATCTTACAATATCTGATCTTCTTCTCAAATCAAGCTTGGTAGTTATTCTTTGTCTATAGGTCTGAACTGTTTTGGGACTAATTTGAAGCGTTTGTGCTATTTCTTTGGCACTATACCCTAGCGCTAATAGCCTTAGTACCTGATCTTCTCTTGAACTAAGAGTTTTAGAGCCGTCATCTGAGAGGAGTCCTTTCAACACTACTCTGGAATATGAAGCGGGTACGTAGAGATCATCGCTATTTGAAATAATTTTTAATGCCTGAATACACTCTTCCGATACCTCGCTTTTTGGGATAAAACCTGAAGCCCCCTCCTTTAAGGCCTGGACTATCACAGACTCATCCTGATACATGCTTAGAACAAGAATTTTAGTGCTTTGAGAAATTTTCTTAATTGGTTCGATTATATCAAGTCCACTTCCATCAGATAAAGACAAATCTAATATTACGATATCTGGTCTTAACCTTTTTACTAATTTCAAGGTTTCAACTGCACTGGGGGTTTCGCCTATAACTTCAAAATCTTCTTTGGATTGGCTTATCAAAAATTTCAAACCCTCTCTTAAGAGTGCATGATCGTCAACTATTAAAATCTTCTTTTTTGAATGGGATGCTTGCATAAATTTTTGTGCCACCTTCTTCCTTTTTTTCTATGTTTAATGTTCCCCCAAGGCTTTCTGCCCTTTCTTTCATATCTATAATACCAAAACTGTTGGTATATTTTTTGTCTTCGTAATTGATTTCGAATCCTGAACCATTATCTTCTATTGTTAATTCTATTCTATCATTATTTTCTTTAACAATGACGCTTATGAAGCTAGCGTTAGCGTGTTTTATTACGTTATTTATGGCTTCCTGGATTATCCTGAACAAAGACAATTCAACGTAATCCTGGAGTTTTGATCTAATATCATAAATTAATTCTACATCAAGATTATTGCTTTGTTCTGCTCTTTCAAGGAGCGTTTCTATAGATCTTTTTAGACCAACTTCTTCTAATATACGAGGCCTAAGATTTATTGTCAGGTTTCTCAGGTCATTTGTAGCATCCTTAAAAATGTTATATGAAATTTTTAATCGATCTCTGAGATCTTCTGGAATTTTGTCGCTATTTATAACGTGAAAGAGGTTAATCTGTCCTGAAGCTAGAGTTTGCATAACTCCATCGTGTATTTCCATAGAAATCCTTTTCCTTTCTTTTTCCAAAGAGGAAATCTCCCTTCTTAAAAGTTCTTTCCTTTTCTTCTCTTCTTCTTCCTTCTTAAGTCTTTCTTCCATCTTTAATCTTTCAATTCTATGAATTTTCAAGTCGTTTGCCATAGAATTCATAGACTTAGCAAGTAGCTCTAATTCATCTTTAGATCTTATATCAACTCTTGTATCAAAATCTCCAACTGATACTCTTTTTGTAAGATAAATTAGCTTGTTTATATTTCTAACTATTGATCGGGTTAAAAAGAGAAAGAACATTAAAGAAATGACAATCACTATGAAACTAAACAATAGAGATTGAAGAATAAAATTGTTGATTCTATCTTTTATTAAGTTATGAGTATATCCAATATGAATTGTTCCAAAACTGCCCCCTAAAAGCGGGTAATTAAGATCGTATATTGTATTATCTTTAGTCTTGAATATCCTTACTAATTTTTCGTTGGGATTCTTAAGACTAAGTAATTCTGTTGGGAAACCGTCATCAAATGTTGATGCAAGAATTCTGCCAAATGGTCTCTGAATATAGATGTATACAATCTCCTTGTTTTGTTGCTTTATGTTTTTTAGAATTCTGTTGGCTTCGATACTATTATTTGTGGCGATGCTATCTATGATTGAATATTCAATATCTGAACAAGTGGTTTGCATTCTTTTATTTAAATTTTCGAGAAGATTCTGGGTTAGAGTATATTTCATAAATAGTAAAAGCGCGAGCGTGCATATAAGAGATGGCAAAATGACAGATATAGCAATTTTAAAACTTATTTTCATTATTTTTGCCAAGCCATTCCGAAATTGGTTCAAAAAAATTACTATTTACTTCAACATACTTATCGTAACCCAAAATATTGAGAACCTTTTTCCCCTCTATGCTGTTGTCCATATCCAAAAAAAGTTTTTGAAATTGAATTTTTGTTCTGTAATCCATATTTTTTATGACTATTACAGGAGGATTTGGAATCTCAATTGGAGATTCCCATATTATATGTAATGTATTTGATATTTCTGGATTTTTTTCTTTTAATTGTTCATATGTATTGCTGTCAATAGTAGCCGCATCAGCCAGGCCCTCCTTTAAAGCATCAATTGAAGAGCTGACACTAAAAGTAAAAAAATGTTTTGAGAAAAAGTTAAGGTTTAAACCATTTTTTTTAAGATAATTTTCTAATACAATATACCCGGCAAAGGAATGTGGATCGGTGAATGCAATTGTTTTTCCTTTTAAGTCAAACAAATTTTTTATATTGTTTTTTTGGGCTATTACATATGATTTGTAATATGTTTTATTGTTTATCATGGGTACTGCGAGCAAATCTAACTCGTTTTTGTCAACATAAAAGGCACCTGAACCTATTATGCCAATTTGTGCATCACCTGCGAGAATAGAATCAAGCGCTTCAGAATAGGTCTTTCTTGTAAAAAGAACAATATGTTTATTTGTTGCCTTTGAAAGATATGTTATAAGGGGTTTGTAAATTAAGGTAATTTCCTCGATTGGTAATGTGGAAGATACGACTATACCAATTGTGTTTGGTTCATTTTCAGTATAAATAGGAAGAGACTTTTTAGTTAGATCCAAATTTGAGGAGGGGCTAGGAAAAAAATTAACGTTAATAATAAAAAAAGCACCAACGATAAACAATAAAACTATGAAAAATAACATAAAGAGTATGTCTTTGTAACTTAAAAATTTTTCTCTTATGGTACCTCTATAGTCCATAACCTAATTACAATACTTTTTTTGAGCTTTTTGTGGGAATACAATATACAGGAAAATCAGCTTCCGAAATAATTCTATATGCAATGCTACCTATAAGAACCTTTTTTACGGTATTTGGATTTTGTGTTCCTAAAACGACCAGATCATAATTTTCTTCTATAGCATAATTAACAATATATTGTGCAGGATCACCAAATCCCCCCGAGTGCGTATAAATAGGATAATTTTCTTTGTAAGCAATTTCTCTTGCTCTTTCTAGAATATGTTTTGAAGTTTGAAGCAAAACTTCTTTTGTGTGAACGCTTGAAAAGAGGTTTATTTCTGTAAGAAGAGGATAGACGTGAATTGCCGTAATATCCCATTTAAACTTTTTTGCTATGCTAATAGTTCTTTTTAGTGCGTTAATTGAAGTTTCAGAACCATCAAATGCAAGAAGTATATTTTTATATTTTTCTTCGAACTTTCCTTCCTTATAATTTTTTATAGTTAGTACATCACAAGGGGCATTTCTAATAACGCCTATTGTTACGCTTCCAACATTTATTACTCTGTTATATCCTTTCGTGCCTATTAATATTAGATCAGGTTTTAGAAACTCTGCAAAGGATATTATTGCGTGATCTGGTGAATTTACCTTTTTGGGTATTTGAATTTTTTCGTTTGATTCAATATTTGTATAAGTTGCGTTGTCTCCAGCAATTGTAGCAAAGAAGGCGTTTATTTTTTTATTTACTTCTTTTGATTGTTCAAAAGCATTTAAAAGCATTGTAAATAATTCAGATTCTATTTTTTCTGATTCTAGTGATGAAATGCCGAATATCTCTGTGGGCAAGTCAAATACGCTTATGATCGTTATATAGGAATCAAAGGAGGCACTTATTACCAGTGCCTCCTTCAGCGCGCTTTTGCTACTTAATGAACCGTCATATGCAACCAATAATTTCTTGTACATGTATTTATTTTAATCATTTACCTTAACCTGTGCAATAGCATTTGCACTCTTGAATTCTCTTTTTCCTCTTACCATGCTAAATACTATTATTATTGCTCCAGCAAGAAGCGTTAGACTCATTATCATAAAACTAGTTTGATCTAATGCGTTCAAGGCCTGCTTCTCAAGATGGATTATGTTTAGTTCATTTAGATATTGAGGAACTGCAAGGATTCTTGAACCAGCAACTAAGAGCATTATGAAGCCCATTACAAACTTTATAAGATATGGCTTTACAAATGTAGTAGCAGCAGCTCCAATTTGCACTCCTATTAAAGATCCTGCAAGAATTATAAGAGTCAATCTAATATCTATCATTCCGCTCATCGCCCACTTTACAGACCCAACAAGACCCATCACAAATGCTATTACTAATTCTGTTGCTGTGCCTACAGTGCTTGTTACGCCCAATATATAGATCATTCCAGGAACTCCGATGAAGCCTCCTACTGCTATTGTGGCCGCAAGAAGTCCTGTACAAAATCCTATTGGGAAGGTAACCCAGAAGGATATTTTTGTCCCAATCTTATCAAAGTATATCATTGGTGGTATATTTATGCTTTGTATCCTCTTTGCAAGGGCAGTAGTCTCTTCCTTTGTGTTCTTTGATTTTGCCATATTTAGTGCATCCTTAAATACATATGAGCCAACCACTGTTAAAACGATTATAAACATGGT
Source organism: Thermodesulfobium acidiphilum (assembly GCF_003057965.1). Taxonomy (NCBI): domain Bacteria; kingdom Pseudomonadati; phylum Thermodesulfobiota; class Thermodesulfobiia; order Thermodesulfobiales; family Thermodesulfobiaceae; genus Thermodesulfobium; species Thermodesulfobium acidiphilum. Next base: position 1,613,885 of record NZ_CP020921.1, on the reverse strand, counting down.
GCTTACGTAAAGATTTGATCCTGCATTCCCCCAGGTCTTTAATATTGCTTCTTGAATCTGGATGCCTACTTGAACTCCAAGTATAGCTGATATTGCCATAATAAGCCCTAACTTTATATCTACCTGGCCATACTTCCATCTCTTGTAAGCTCCGACCATTGCCTTTGGAAACTTGTGACACATGTTACTTGCAACTGCTATTGTTCCTGGCACTCCAATACTCATCATTCCAGGTGTTAGAACAAATGCACCACCAGAACCTATAAAGCCGCTAACCAGTCCTCCAACAAAACCTACAAACAGCAAGAACAGCATATTTGCTGGGTCAAGAGTAATAAAGTTCGATAAAATTCCCATAGAATTTTCTACCATTTTAATGCGCCTCCTTCTTTATTATTGCTTCAACGCCAATAAACGGTAATAAATAACTTGCAAAAGCTCCATGTACAAAAGAGAAATAAAATGCAAAGAGTATTGGGACTATTGAAAATATACCACCCCTTGTAGAATAAAACAGCAACTCATTTTGAAATAAGAAAATCATTAGATAAGAACCTAGTGAAAGACTACCCCATATCATTAGAGGTATTATCTTTTTGTTATTTTCCCTCTTCATTTTTCTCCCTCCTTGAAAGTTATTTATAAATTTATTTTTAAACCCGCTAAGACCCGACAATAATTACAGGACAGTGTGCGTTGTTTATAACGTCCGAAGCTGTGTTCCCAAGGAAAATTTTCTTTATGCCGCTTAACTTGGAGCTTTGGACTATTATTGCTTCTGGGTTAAACTGCTTTGACAATTCTTCAATTCTGTCTTGATATGAACCAATCTTTATGATTCCTTCTACCTGACAATTGACCTTGCCTAATTCACTTATAAACTTTGAAATATCGTTTTCAGCTCTTGTGACAATAATTTCTTCTGCTTCAGGATTAAATACGCCAAGGTCTTCAGATCTGTCTATAATTTTCAACAAATAGATCTTCTCGACGTTATTTGTTGCGACATAATCTCTTGTTTCTTTGATTAGTTTTGTCTGATTTTGCTTTCTATCCTTAAGAACTACAAAAACATTCTTGCTCTTCGTCATCTTAATTACCACCTTTCATTAATAATTTTTATCTTTGATATTATTCTGACTTATCAATAAGCCTAAAAAAAGTCGGAATAAGTAAATTTATGGGGTCATCAAAATAAAGTATTTTGTAGTGGTAATTCCAGGTATTTTGTAATGGAATTTTATATTACCTTTTGTAAGTTTTTTGATTACAGAAATTTTAGTTAATTTATTTATAACTTTTTAATTTATAAATTAAGATTAGTTAATATATATTTAGGTTATAATAAAATCTTATGATGTTGACTAACTTTTAGGAGGTAATTTTGAGGAGGTTAATTGGGTTCTTTATTGTAATATTTTTATTGAGTGGTTCATGTGCTAATGCAATTCAGGTTGGTGATATTGGAATCGCAAAGACTACCATTAGGGGTTCTGAAATTTCAACTTTTAATGTAGAAATAATTGGTATAGTTAACAATCCCGGTTTATATCCTTCTTATTTAATAAAAGTTTGGGGGAAAGCTATTGATTCTACTGGTGGTATTGCTGAAGGTATGAGCGGAAGCCCTGTTTATATCGACGGGAAATTGATAGGCGCTATTTCTGCTACATTTCAAAATGCAGATCCACATATTGGACTGGTTACACCAATAGAAGCTATGAGAACCCTTTGGAATTATGAAGAAAATTCTCCTACAATAAGTAAATTAGAAAAACCACTTATTATAGATAACAAAATTTATACTGCAGTCTCCAGAGTACCGATGAAAGAAAGCAATGTCCTGGTTGAACGACCTTGTGTTTTGTATTATGAAAAAGGCTTCTCTGGGAGAGTGCTATCTCTTCTTAAAAAGGAAATGCCTCTAGTTTCAGACGTTTCATCTGAAACATCTCACGAGTGGACAGCCCAGCCAGGAGCTTCTATTGCAGTTCAGTTTGCGAGGGGTTCGGTAGAGTTGGGTGCTGTAGGAACTCTTACTGAAATTGATGGCAATAAGATTTTGGCTTTTGGTCACCCTGCTACAGATGCTGGTAATGTAGATTATTTCTTGTCTTCAGCTTATACGTACTATACTATAAAAAGTCAAGTTTTGCCATTCAAAGTTGCTTCTATAATTTCTCCTGTAGGGAAAGTTGTGCAGGATAGAACTTATGGTATAGCGGCTTATCTTGGAACTTTGCCTCCTACTACTACTATTGACGTAAACGTTAATTCAAATGGAGAGCATAGTTTTTTTGTTCAATTGCCAGAAAGTGAGGATATGCTTTTAAAATACGCTTCCAAAGTCGTATTACAATGCTTAGACGATTCACTTTTAAGTCAACACGGCGGTTCTAGCACAGTTGATATAACCTTAAGGCTTTCTGATGGAACTAGTATAGAAAGGAAGAACATGTATTCTGATCCTGATGACATATCATATAAAAGCGTTCTTGAATTAGACGAAATGTTGTATAAATTGTTAACCAATCCTTTAAAGAAGGTGGTCCCTGAATATATTGGTTTTAAAATAAATATGTCAAATAAAATAAAGAGTGCTCAAATTGATAAAATCAATATGGAAAATTTTGTAAAGAAATCCAGACCTATTAAATTTGACGTTTCTTTAAGACCTTACAGAGAAGAACTTTACAAAGAACAAATTTCAATTGACCCAAGTCTTCCTAAGGGAAGTTATACTATGATTGTGACTGGGAGTAATGAGTCAAGTTCTCAAAGAACAAAAGCTTCTGAGAATGCTTCAAATAAACCGAAGGAAGAGGTTGTTGAAACGTTTGGTGAGCTTGTTAAATCTATTACGAATAAGCCAAAAAATAACCAGTTAGTCGTAGAAATTTATTCTTCTCATGTTTCTTTGGATCAGGAAAAACCTGAACCAATTTTTAAGAAATATATAGATTTACCCTGGGTAATAAACGGCATTGCTACAAAAACTTTTGAAGTAAGGTAGACTTTGAAAATTATTATTCTTTCAGAAGGCAGGCCAGGGCACTACAATCAAGCTATATCTCTTGCAAAGTCAATTGGGCTAGATTACGAAATAAAAAATATACCATTTGTTGACTTTAGAACTGAAATAGTAAGAATTTTTGATAATTTTATTAGTAAAAAACTTGCTAGACAACTATTTATAAAATTTCTAGATACTAAACCAGAAAAATATATAGGAGCTATTGGTGCGGGCAATAGAGTCCACCCATTTTTAGCGCTTTTTAAAAAGGCTACAGGTTTGCCTACAATTTCTATCTTTTATCCAAAATTTTTGCCAGATATCTTTGATATGGTAATTGTCCCTTATCATGATAGAGCGCCAGATAATCCAAAGATTCACCGCATATTTGGGGCTATTTATTTTAAAGAAAAGCTAAAAAATGAGGAAATTAATGAATTTAAAGCCAAACTTGGGTCAGATGGGCCATGGATATCGATTGTGATTGGTGGGAATAGCAAGCATCATAGATTCGAATCTAATAAGATAATTGAAGGTTTGGAGTTGCTGTTTAAAAATGAAAATCTTAAGAATTATAAATATTTGTTATCTACTTCGAGGCGAACTCCTGAGGATTTTGAAAGCTTTCTTGAAAAAAAGAATTATCCGCTGGATTTTTCTGTTTATTACCATAAAGATAAAACGAATCCTCTCAGGTATTTTTTTGAGATATCTGACTTTGCAATTATTACTGCTGATTCTATTTCTATGATAACTGAGGCTATTAATTGTGGTTTATTTTGCTATTGTATTAAAATTCCTGAAAAGAGCAGGTCAAAATTTAGCAATTCATTTAAAATGTTAGAAAAACAAGGTTTTATTAAGTTAATAAATTACGAAGAACTGCTTAATATAACAAAAAAAGAAAGAATAAGGTTCGAAAATGCCAATCTATTATATGAAAAAGTGAAGAATCTATTTAAAAGTGATCAATAGCTGAACTTTATTTATAGGTATTGAGAAATATAGTATAAAATATTATATTAATTTTATTAAACTTCATACGAGGGGAATTATGATCTGTTTTATGTTTTTTTTTGAAATTATAAAAAAGAATATTTCTGGCATATCATTTTAATTATGAAGGTATTGCTTGTTGCTCACGAGAAGGATGCTGGAGGAGTTTCTCATCATGTTGTTAAACTTTCCAGTGAGCTTATAAATTTTGGACATGAGGTGAAAATTGTTTGGCATACTCCAAATGCAATTAATGATATAAGTTTGCCATTACATAGCAAAGATCCTGTTTCGCTGTTTCTTTCCTCTTTTGGATTATTAAGACTTCTTAAAGATTTTTCTCCTGACGTTGTTCATGTGCACTCAAGGATGCCATTTTTAGCTGTTTTGCCATGGGCTAAAGCTCTCAAAATTCCTGTAGTGTATACAGCACATGGAAACTATAGCCCTCACAGATTGTCAAAGCTAATTTCATTGGCTAATGTAGTTATATCGCTTTGTCTTACCCATCAAATTTATGTTACCAAGGAACTGGGCGTAGATGCAGAGAAAATAAGAATAGTTGGAAATGGAGTTGATACAGAAAGATTTAAGCCAAAAAATGTTGAAAAGGCAAAGGATGATATTGTAATAGGTTTAGTAGGAAGATTGGTTAGCGCAAAAGGTTTTTCATTTTTTCTTAAAGTTTTTAGCTATTTGCCTATTCAAACAAAACTTGTGATAGTAGGAGATGGAGAACTAAGGGAGACATTAGAGGAAGAAGCAATAAATCTTAACATATCATCCAGAGTGGTCTTTATGGGGAAAAGAGACGATATGGAAAGTATTTATCCAACTTTTGATATATTTTGTCTACCTTCTATTAAAGAGGTATATCCATTAGTTCTTTTAGAAGCAATGAGTTCAGGTCTTGCATGTGTTGCTTCAGATGTTGGATGTATTTCTGAAATAGGGAAAAATTCAATTATTGTCTTACCAAAATCTGATCTAAATTTGTGGGTAAAGTCCCTTTTGAGATTGATAGAGGATAAGGAAGGCAGACAAAGTTTATCAAAAAGGGCACTTGAAAGAAGTAAGACCTTTAGCTGGAAAAATGTAGCAAAAAGAGTTGAGGAAATTTATTTAGAAGTTATTAAAAATGAAAAATGATCTAAAGTCTTCAATGATTTATGAAGAGTTTAAAAGTAGGATTCTATTTATTAGATTTAGTTCCTTTGGGGATATAATTTTGGCTTCTGGTGTAGTATCTCTTTTAAAAAATTTATATAGAAATTCAGAAATTACCTGGATAATGGGAGAAGAATTTGTTCCTGTATTTCAGGATAGAGTGCTTGCAGACAGAGTTATTGGTATAAATAGATTTGGGATAAAGGGTTATATCTCTATGATCCTTTTGGCTAAATTTCTCAGAAAACATACTTTTGATATAGTTGTTGATATTCAAGACAATAAAAGGTCAGCGTTTCTTTTGAAAATGCTCAGATATAAATTAAGGACAAAATCTATGCCATCTCTTGAAGAAAGAGGTAATGATCACGCCTATTGCCATTTCTCTAGAATCTTAAAATCTATTGGGATCGATATGATGCCAGAAAGGCCGCATTTACTTTTTAACGATTTGGATGAAGAAATATTGAACGAGAATTTATATTCTCTAGGTTACAAAGGCGAGCCTCTTGTTGTATTTGCTACTTCTGCTAGTCAAGCTCTAAAAAGATGGAACGTTGAGCATTTCAAAGAATTAGCAAAGATTATTATTGCAAAAAATAAAGTATCTATTGCTTTAATTGGTGCGAAGGGTGAAGAAAAATATGGTTTTGAAGGCGAAAATATTTATAACCTTATAGGAAAACTGCCATATTTTTCTTCAATTCTCTTAATAAAGAAATCAAAGCTTCTTGTAACAAATGATTCGTCTCCTTTACACATGGCGTTTAGCGTTGGCACTCCAGCAGTAGTGCTATATGGTCCAACAAGGCCGAATTGGTCTCTCCCTGAAGGTCCATATTTTGCTATCCAGAGCCCTATAAGTTGTAGCCCATGCATGAAAAAAAACTGTCCTAAGGGTTTGCACTGTTTAGATGAAATACTGCCACAAAGTGTGTATAATGTAATATTAAAAAACAAGGAGAGAATAGGATTTGAGTTTTCAGTTTGAAAGCGCTGGAGAATCGCACGGAAAAGGTTTAACAATACTTATAAAGGGAATTCCAGCAGGTCTAACTATAGATCTAAACAAAATAAACAAAAGGTTGAAAGAGCGTATGTTAGGATATGGTAGGGGCAAAAGAATGAGTATAGAAAGCGATCAAGTAGAAGTTGTTGCAGGTTTGAGAGGCTCTAAGACCCTGGGTTCTCCCCTGGTTTTTTGGATTAAAAATAATGATTATAAAAATTGGTCTGAATACATGGATCCTATTACAGGTTATGGTAAGGAAGTCTTGAGTGCAAGACCTGGGCATGCAGATTTTGTTGGAGCCTTAAAGTATAATTTTGACGACATGAGAAATGTTTTGGAACGGGCTTCTGCTAGAGAAACTGCTTCAAGGGTGGCTGCGGGGGCTGTTGCAGAAATATTACTCGAAACCTTTGGTGTTAAAATTGGTTCATTTGTAACAGGCATTGGTGAGCATACCTTTCCTCTTCCCGACGATCTCTTAGATGGTTATAAAAGATCGCGTGAATCTATCTTCTTTACTCCATATCCTGAAGAGGATGAAAAAATAAAATTATACGTAGATGAAGTAAAGCTCAAAGGCGATACTTTGGGGGGAAGTGTATTAGCTTTCGCGTTGAACGTAGTACCAGGTATTGGAAGCTATACATCATATAACGAAAGGTTGTCCGCTATTATAGCCTTTCACATCTCTTCCATACCTGCAACAAAGGCTGTAGAAATAGGTTTAGGTGCACAATCTTCAAGGATGTTGGGATCTAACTTTCATGATGAGTTTACCACAGAGCAAAAACCCTCTTCTAAAAATCTTTATGGAGGTCTAAACCAATATTTGCCCAAGGGAATATTTAGAAGATCGAATTTTGCTGGTGGAATTGAAGGGGGGATTTCTAATGGTGAACCAATAATAGTAAAATCATTTATGAAACCCATACCGTCTACTGCAAAACCTTTAAATGGCTTAAATATTAGATCAATGAAAATTGAAGAAGCATCTTATCAAAGATCAGATGTATTGGCTATTGCTGCCTATTCAGTAATAGTTTCAATGCAACTTTCTATAGCCCTTGCTGATTGTTATCTCAAAAAATTCGGTAGCGATAATATAAATGAAACTTTAGATAATTTTGCTAGATATAAAGAATATCTTTTTAAGAGGTTTTCAACTTGAAAAAAAATATAGTTTTATCTGGTTTTATGGGTACAGGAAAATCGACTGTAGGAAAAGCTCTTGCCCAAAGATTGGGATGGGGTTTTGTCGATACTGATGAACAAATAGAATTGTTATCTGGCATGAAGATATCAAAAATATTTTCTGAGTTTGGCGAAGACGTATTTAGGAGATTTGAAACCCTAATAGTTTTTAACGTTTCTAAGCTATCAAACTACGTTGTATCGGTAGGGGGAGGAACTCTGGTAAATCCTTTCAATAGGGAAATTTTAAGCAAAAATGCTCTTATAATCACTTTTATGGCTCAACCTGAAGTGATTTATTCAAGAATTTGTTCAAATAGAGACAGGCCACTTTTAGATTTGGGCAGAGAAGATCTTATACTAGAGCGAATAAGAGATTTGCTTGAAAAAAGGATGAAATACTATTTTATGTCAGATTTTCTTTTGGATACCTCTTTTAAAGAAATATGTGAACTTGTTGACGAGATAATAGATCAAATTTATAACCTTGTTTTTTAAAATTTAAGATACTGAAAATTGGGTGATGATGTTTATGGTAAAAACTTTAAATTTTAGCTCAGCTGATGTGAACGTATATTTCAAATCTCTTGATGAGGCTCTGGATGAGATATTGGAAGATGGATATTCAAAAGTTTTAGCCGTTACACACTATATATTGTTGGAGATCTACGATTTAAAAAACACCTTTAAAAGAAGAAATATTGATATAGTTGTGCTTCCGGAGGGTGAAAAAACAAAATCTTTGTCGAAATTCATAGAGCTTTCAAAAATATTTTTTGAACACTCATTAGATAGATATTCTCATGTTATTGTTCTGGGTGGAGGAGTTTTGGGAGATCTGTGTGGTTTTTTGTGTTCTGTTTACATGAGAGGGATATCGTTTTCTCTTGTTCCTACCACTCTTTTGTCAATGGTGGACAGTTCAATTGGCGGAAAAAACGGCATTGATTTAGATTTTGGGAAAAATCTTTTAGGCAGTTTTTATCATCCGAAAAATATAGTTATAGACTTAAATTTTTTGAAATCACTGCCAGAAAGAGAAATTTCATCAGGGATGGCAGAAATTATTAAGTATGCAATACTTGATGACTCCTTTATACTTGATGAAATTAAAAAAGAGAGACCTGATATAGGAAGGTTGGTTGAGCTTTCAATTGATATAAAGTCTAGATATGTAAAAGAAGATGAAAGAGAGAAAACTGGGAAAAGGGCATTATTGAATCTTGGCCACACTCTTGGGCATGCCATAGAAGCTAGAACTTTGTACTCCAGATTTACTCACGGAGAAGCTATATCAATTGGTAGTTGTTTTGCTGCATTTTTCTCTTATTGTCTTGGATATGCCAATATAGAACTCTATAAAGAGATTAAATCTTTGTTCTGTAAGTATAATTTGCCTACTTCATATCCGACTGATTTAGATGTTGACTCAATTGAACAATATGTTTTAAAAGATAAAAAAAATATCTCTTCAAAGATAAGATTTGTTATTATGAAAGACTTTTCTGATGTTTTTATATATACCACTGATTTTCCACAAATAAAGAATTGTCTTTTGAAGTGGATTGAATATGAAAAGAATTAGCGGTCTAATAGGAAAAGATATTTCTTACTCGCTATCCCCTGCAATGCACAATAGAGCATTAGAAAAATTAGGCATTGATGCGGTATATTTATTGTTCGATCTTGAGAAGGAAAATTTGTTCGATTTTTTAAAAGTGATGATTGATGTGGGGGCTTTAGGATTTAACGTAACTATTCCATATAAAGAAACAATCATGGATTTGATCGATTGGGTTGATAACGATGCTATTGGAGCGAGAGCGCTTAATACCATTGTTCTGGTTGACAATAAGTGGTGTGGTTATAATACTGATATTTATGGGATAAAGGAATCTTTTGAAAACATTAATTATGATTTGAAAAATAAAGTAGTAGGAATTTTTGGGAGCGGGGGGGTAGCAAAGGCTGCGATATATTTTTTCCTCAAGGAAGGTGCAAGTGTTTGGGTGATGGGTAGAAGCCCTGAAAAAATAAAAGATCTATCAAAATTATATGGAGTTGATACCTTAATTTGGAGCGAGGATTTACCATATTTTGATGTATTGGTCAATGCTACACCTTTAGGAAAGAATTCTATAGGTATGCCTCCCTTTCCCAAGAATTTTGATATCAGTGGTAAAGTTTTTTTTGATATGGTTTATGTACCTGAATATACCCCCTTTTTAACAGAGGCAAGAAAGTTTGGAGCTTTTGTAATATCTGGGATTGATATGCTTTTATATCAAGGCGTTAAGGCATTTGAATTGATCTTTAAGGTTAGTCCCCCAATTGAGGATATGAAAGATGAATTGTTGAAGAGGGTCAGATCTAAATAGGTTAGGTCGAGGATTTTCAGTATATTTTTTGGAGGTATAAAATTGGATGATGATTTCATAGAAGTCAATCATGATATAGATGGAAAAAATGATAATTTGAAAGGAAAACAAAAATTAAAAGCTAAATTTTTTTCAATTTTTTCGGTTAAAGATTCTTGGTTTAATATTTTTGAAGCATCTTTGTTATTCTTTTTTGTAACAATTTCAGCTTTTTTTGACTCTTTTTATGGTCTTTTACCCTTTAGAACATCAGTTTTTATATGGCTTTTTGTATTTTATATAATTTATTCTTTAATTTTTTCAGTAGTTTTGAAAATAAGCCCAATTTATAAAATTCTGATATTAGTTATATCATCGTTAATTTTAGACATTATATTATTTTATTTTTCTTCTTTAATAGGAGTGTTTCCGTATAAGGGATTTGAGATTGAATTTGGACCCTTTATGATTATTTCCTCAGTTTTGTTACCATTTGCTACAGGTCTTTTAGGGGGCAGTTTTAATAAAAGAAAGAATGTTAACTCTAATATTAAAGAACCTGCGACTTTAGATATCGACAAAAGTATAGATATTCCTGATGAACCATTGAATAATCTAAAATATGATTTATCTAACACTTCTAAGACTGAAGTTTTTGAAAATATACAACTTCCTTTAAGCATTTCTGGCTTTTCTCATTATGCGGATAGTCTGGTTGGTTCGTGTGGATATATTTTGGTTGATAAGGATGGTGTGATTTTGTCTGAAAGAAACTTTTTTGAGAATAGTCAGGTGAAGGCACTAATTTTAGATTCTTTATCAAAGATGGTAAAAGACTCTCTTTTAAGGCTAGATTTTGGGAAGTTACAAAATATGCTTTTAATTGATGATCAAATAAGTGTGATGGCTTTTTTGTTGAAGAATGAAGCAAAATTCTTTGTATTTTTTGATTCAAGACTTGACAGAAGTGCTCAATTTGAGCTTTTTAATGAGGCTTTTAAGCTTTCTTCCAGATTAGTTTTTGACATAATTTAGTTAATTAGGGAGGTAAAATGCTGTTTGAAATTATTAGCTTTGTAGGAAAAAGCAATTCTGGAAAAACTACCTTTCTTGAAAAATTAATTTCTGAAATCACAAAAAGAGGTTATAAGGTAGGAGTTTTAAAACACGATGTCCATGGCTTTGAAATGGACAAAGAAGGTAAAGATACGTGGAGGATGGCAAAGGCAGGGGCCTGGTCGGTTGGGATCTCTCATTCTGAAAAGATGGCAATTATTCAAAAAGTCTCAAAAGAGCTTACTCTTGAAGAAGTTGCGAAATTTTTTGAAGGAGTAGATATTTTATTTACTGAAGGATATAAAAAAGAAGGCAAAAAGAGAATTGAAATAAGAAGAAAAGGTATAGAACCTCTGTGTAAACCAAACGAAATTGTAGCACTGGTAACTGATGAATTTACTTCTGAGGCTGTGCCACAGTTTCCCATTGACGATCCTGTCCCGATTGCTGATTTTATTGAAGAAAAATTTATTAAATTTAGAAGAGTTGAATGTGCTCTTTGGGTAAATGGCGAAGAGGTAGAGTTAGGATCTTTTGTCGAGAAAGTTATAAAAGAAGTTAATATTGCTTTGATAAGCACATTGCATGACATAGATCCGAACATAAGGTCTGTTGATTTGAAAATTAGAATATAAAACTTGATAATTTCAAGATGGAAAAGTATGAACTTTTGTATCAAGAAGCTATAAAGCTTGAACTTATGTCAGTTTCTGAAGCAAAGGAATTTCAAAATAATTTAAGAAAGATGTTAAGTTTTTGTGATTTTAATATCTCTAATGATATAAAAATACTTGGTTTAGACGTTTCTTATAAAAACAATCTTTCTAAAGCAAGCGCAGTGGTTTTTAGTTTAAAGGATAAAGAAATTATTCAAACAAGCGTTTCAAGGTGTGCTGTAAGATTTCCATACATTCCGGGTTTTCTTGCTTTCAGAGAAGTGAAGCCGTTGATTGCTGCTATGAGAGATATTACAGTTGATTTTGATGTTGTAATGGTTGACGGTCAGGGAATAGCACATCCGAGAAGGGCAGGTCTTGCCTGTCACATTGGCTATATTCTAAAAAAGCCAACCTTCGGTTGTGCTAAGTCTAGGCTTTTTGGGAAAGAATTAGGTGAGCTTGGTCCCAAGAAGGGCAGCTTTGTCGCACTTGTTGACAAAAATGAAACTATAGGAGCAGTTTTGAGAACACAAGATAATGTATCTCCTGTCTATGTTTCTGTTGGAAATATGATTAATTTGACCAATGCAATAGAAATAACTCTCAAGTGTTCGTTTTCAAGAATACCCGAACCCTTAAAAATTGCAGATAAACTTTCTAAAATAATGGCTGAGGTCTAATGTTTATGTTTGTGAAAATAATATTACCCAGATCTTTTTGATATGATTCATCGCTTAGCTCAATCATAATTTTTTCAGCCGCGCTAAGAAGTGTACTTTGATTTTTTAGAACGTATTCTACTTTATCCCACATCTTTTCGTAGGGAAATAGAACTTCAGGAAATATATTTTTTCCTAATAAAATGTTTGGTAAGAGAAAACATATTCTCTTTTCGTTGTATTTTGGAGGTATAAATACTTGATTTGATTTTTCAAGTTTTTTCTTATAGAAGAAAAAGTCCCATGGATGTATTCTATATACTCCTATGAACGGTATCCTTTCCTTTAAAATTCTTAAGACCATTGTCCCAGAGGTTACAATTGCTGCTTCAATGCTTTTTATTGTCCTTTCTTCTACGTTTATCCTTTTTGAAATTAGAATTTTAAATATGTTTTTTTCTAAAGGTCCAAATGGAATTATATTGAAAGTAAAATCGTTTTGTTTTTGTAGGCATTCATCTAAGACAAATGGTAAAATCCAGTCTACTTCTTGAGCTCTACTTCCTGGAAATATGCCAATATTAACTTTTCCTTTACCAAAGGAAAGCGATCTGACGGGAAAAATTTTATTATTATCATCTATGATAGGATTCTTTACTAAGAAAGTTTTTTTTCCTGTATTTTTGTATACATCGAGATAAAATTTATATGGTACAAGAAATAGGTCGAAAGGTTGTGCAATATTATTCATTTCCTCTTGAGTCTTACCCCATGGGCCAGGAGGGAAAAGATATACAAATGGTGACTTTATCCCGATAGATCTTAATTTTTTTGCAAGCCTAACGTTTGTTCCTCCGAAGTCAACAAATATAAGGATATCTGGATTTATTTCTTTAATCTTTTCAGTTATTGTTCTAATGTAATTTGCAACTAATAAAGTTTTTTGAAGAGATTTTACCAGACCAATAGCGCTAAGATTACTTGTGTCATAAATTGTTTCACAATCTATATTTTCAGCAAGAAAGCTAGAAGAAGCAGCATACAGCTTGAATGGCTGAATTTTTTCAATCGATCTAAGAAGATTTAAAGAAATTTCTTCTGCCGAACGCTCGGCTGTAAAAATTGCTATCTTTAGCAATTACAACATACCACTATCTAATTCTGCTGGTTTTTCTACAAGTAAATAGTCTATTCGCTTTATAATATCCTGGTCAATATTCGTAGTATAAATAGATTCTATTGCATATTCATTCGTTAGACCTGAAGAATCAACCTTTATTCTTATAATAGCTGAGAGTTTTGGAGGGATGTCAATATAATAAAAACCGCCTTCCTTTGGAAGGACTTGATTGTTTGTGGTAGTAGCTGTGGCTTTTATTCCTAGCGGATAATCAAGATATATGTATACTCTAATTTGATTTGCAGTTAGGTTTTGGATTGTATGAAAGAAAAGTGTTTGTGTAAAAGGATAAGTGCTATAAGGAATGGGGTATGAACTTTCAGGATCGCCCTGGCTCACGCTTATAGACATCGCCATGGCTTTCGTTTGAGCTAAAACCAAAAACAGTATAGTTAGAAATATTAGTTTCCTCATAACTAATTATTTTAGCACAAAATTTGTAGTCTTTGAAAGATGTGTAAATAATTTAATTTTTTCTGGATCTTTTGGATTTTGGTACTTCAATTTTTAATTTTTTTAGTTTTCTAAAAAAAGTACTTCTTGTAAGCCCGAGTTCTTTTGCGGTTAAGTCCCTATTAAAATTATTTTTTTTGAGAGCGCTTAATATAATTTCTTTTTCTTTACTAATTATTCCTTCTTTTATATTAACTTCTTTTTGCAAAGTTTCTGGCAAATGACTTACATCAATTCTTTCTTCTGAGCAAATAAGAACTGCTCTCTCAATGATATTTCTAAGCTCTTCTATGTTTTCAGGAAATTCATAACTAATAAGAGCATTTATTGCTTCTTGAGTGAAGCCTGAAATATTTTTGTCGTAGATTTTACTAAAATGAAACAGAAAGCTTTCAGCGCAAAACATAATATCTTCTTTGCGAAATCTCAACGGTATTATTTCAAATTTGAATTCATTAATATTGAAATAAAATTCATCTCTTGGGAAATAATCTTTAGAAGACGAAAAGATTATAAGCTTATTATTAATATTGCTTAAATTTTTAAGAAAATTTGATAACTTTATTTTAAATTCTTTAGTTATGAAGTCTAAGTCTTTTATATGGATTGCATCAAAATCTGAAAAAATTCTTTCCAGATTTAGTTCTTTAATTGTTTTTAAAGAAAATTCCGAAAAATTTTTAATATTTTTGTTTTTTAAGATCCACTTTACAAGGTTGCTTTTGCCTGTTCCCTTTTCGCCAATAATATAGATTTTATTTATATTAGGTAAAGCGGTTTTTAGGAGAGAAAAGTTCTTTTGCATTTGTAAATTTTTACTTGTAAAACAAAAATTTTCTTCGACTTTAAGGATTTCTTCTCTTAAAGCCATTATTTCAGATTGATCTCTAAATACTTGTGCCACACTTACTATTTCATTGGATAAATTTTTTATCAAAACATTTGAAACGCTGATAAAAACTTTGTTCCCAGAAGAATCTATTATATAACCGTGCCTTTTGGTACAGCTACCCTTTTCAAGAGCTTCCTTTATTGGGCAGTTGTTTAAACACATATTCGATCTAAAAACGTCATAGCACCTTTTGCTTATTGCCTCTTCCTTTGTTACTCCAGTGATATGTTCAGCTGCTTTGTTAAAAAAGATTATTTTAAAATCTATATCGACTGCATATATTCCATCATTTACGTTGTCTAATAATAAAGTGCTGACCTCTGAAATATTTATATTATCTATATCAAAAAGGGCTATGACGTTTTTCAATACAACTCCTTCAAACTAATTAATTTTCAACCTTTCCCACATATTAATTATATCTTGTGCTGAGGGTATATTTGATTCTACAATTGTTTTTCCTTCTATTTGAGATTTGGTGACTAATTTGTCATATCTGATTTTACCAACTACCTGAGCATTCAACTCATTTGATATTTTTTCAATTTTTTCTGTTACTTCAGGGTTTAGGTCAAATTTGTTTATTGCTACATAGGGTTTTATTCTGAAGTGGTTTGCGAGTGATACTACTCTTTCAAGGTCATGAATACCCGATATTGTTGGTTCAGTAACCACTAAAACGTCAGTTGCTCCAGTAATAGATGCAATTACAGGACATCCTATTCCAGGTGGCCCATCAATAATGATCAAATTTTTACCTTTTTCTTGAGCAAGTTTTCTTGCTTCATTTCTAATTAAAGAGACTAGTTTACCAGAATTTTCAGCTGCAATGCCTAATTTTGCATGAACCATAAATCCAACTCTGGTTTCTGACTTCATCCACTCTCCACAAAGTCTTTCTAGAAAATCTATCGCCTTTTCAGGACAAAATTCAACGCATACTTTGCAACCTTCACAAGATGTTGGTTCTACGCTAAATTTACTGTTATTATTTTTCTTTATGGCATCAAATCTACATAACTCCTTACATGTTCCGCATCCTATACACTTTTCCTGGTTTATTTTAGCAATGTGGCCGCTATAAAAATCATGTTTTTCGACAGTAATAGGATTAAGTAAAAGATACAAATCAGCTGCATCTACATCACAATCTGCGACTATGCAATCTTTAGACAGATAAGCTAAAGAAGCGCTAATGCTTGTCTTGCCTGTTCCGCCTTTTCCACTTATTACTACAATTTCTCTTGGTTTATTGTCCATTTTGAATCACCGTACCAATCTTTTCTAAAACTTCTTCAAAACACTTTTTGTATTCTGGCAAATTTTCTAAGATAATTTTGCCGTTCGAATATAATTCTGCTATTCTCCTGTCGTCTGGGATTTCTAGTATTATTGGGATGTTTTCTTTTTTGCAATATTTATGCACCCTGTCATCGCCTGAGCCAACTCTATTTATTGCAACAGAAAACTTCTTATTCAACTTTCGAGATACTTCAACTGCTAAAATTAAATCGTTTAGGCCAAAGGGAGTTGGTTCTGTTACAAGAATGAGATAATCTGCATCCCTTATTGCTTCTATTACAGGACAAGACGTTCCTGGAGGGGCATCGATAATATTTAACGTATCTTTACTTTCATATCCTTTTACCGCTCCAATTAAAGGGGGGCTTAATGGGCTTCCAATGTCTAAAAGGCCTTCGATGAGATTTATTTTTCCTGATTTATAAAAATTGATCAATCCTATTCTATGATCGACTTCGTGTATAGCTTTTGGCTGACACACAAGAGTACATCCGCCACAAGAGTGACACATTTCTTTGAAAACAACTGGTTTGCCCTTGAGGGATACTATAGCATTATATTGACAAAAATTGCTACATGCTCCGCATTCAGTACAAAGACTTTCATCAACCTCAGGAATTCTTACGTTTACAACCTCTTCCTTAATTTTTTTTCCGTTTATAAATATATGGGAATTTGGTTCTTCTACATCGCAATCCAATAAAGTTACACTATCATATTTTTCAGATGCTACAATTGCAAGGTTGGTTGCAATTGTAGTTTTGCCTGTGCCACCTTTTCCTGATGCAATAGCTATTGTCATCTCCAATGTCCACCCTTTGTGGGTGAACTTGCTATTTCAAGTTTTTTATTTTTAAATTCTTCTATAGCTTCTTTTACAGTTTTTGCATTTGATAGGTAGATTTTGATGTTGTTTTCAGATAAAACATAAAAGGCATTTGGCCCACAATTACCCGTAACCAGGGCATCAACTTTAGCATCGACTAACTTTTTAGCGGCACTAATCCCTGCCCCATGAGCAGATTCTACCCCTGCCATATTTTCTAACACCTTAGTTTCATTGGTATCTGTATCATAAATTATAAAGTACATTGCTCTTCCAAATCTTTCATCAAATTGTGAATCTAAACTATTTCCTTGTGATGTAAAAGCAACTTTCATATCTACCTCCTAATAGTAAATTAAATAATTAATGTGTATCTAACTAAAGATAGGAGAGGACAATCGTCCTCTCCTACTTATTTTTATTCTTTTTCTTTTTCTATGGAATTTAGTCTATCCTTTATAACTTCTACAGCTTTTTCAAGTGCATTTAGTTGATTTTGTAAAAAGCTCTTTTCTGCTTGTGGGTTATTGTATGCACTGTATATTGGTAAGCCTACCCAACCTAATCCTCTGCAAAAGAATCTTCTACCACGTCCAAAAAATCCTCTTCCAATCCTATATCCTGCTGCAGCAAATCCTGGTAGAGTATTGCCAGAACAATATCCAAGACCTCTGCCGGTCATTGGTCCCTGTCCTAATGGTCCTGTTCCATCGCCTCTTGGCATTACTGTCACCTCCTTTCAAGGTTATAATCTAAAAAATCTCAAAAACCACAAGAATAAGAAAACTATAGTCCAACCAACTACCAGTTCAATCTTGCCCATCACTAGAGAAATAATGAGCCCTATGAAAAATATCAAAAGTACTATGGAAGATCTATCACTTATAAAAGTATTGCCATAAGGGTATCTGTGCCATCCAATGTGACGAGGATTTCCTCTTCTTATGCCTCTCATAGTTTTTTGCTTTCTAAGATATTCACAGATTTTTTAACCTCTAATCATCATTGTTCCACATTTTGGGCACTTTTCCTGTACACATGGTACTCCTGGTCTGTGTGGAATTCTTGTTCCACAGTTAGGGCACACACATTCTCCTCCAGGTCCAAAACCCTGTCCTCCCATGCGGCCTCTTCCTCTGCCCTGTCCAGCACCTAATGGTCCCTGTCCTAATGGTCCTGTTCCATCGCCTCTTGGCATTTTGGTCACTCCTTTTGAAATATAATTTTTTAAAAAATCGCCTCTAAACCTGTTTCTTTTACATCCTGGCATTAAAAAGTCGCTAAAGTTTTTGTTTTTCAAAAGTGCTGAAATAATTTCTTCTTTGCTTCCACATATGAATGGGATAACTTTGGATAGTGCTGATAGTTGAAATTCAAGTTGTTTGCTAATTGCTCCACAGATAATTAAATCAACACTATTTCTCAGGAAGAAACTAAAAATATCTGCTAAATCAATTTTATATACCTTTCTACTGTTAATTTTGCTGTTATCGATTTCGATAATTTCTATATTGTTTGATGAATCGAAAACGGGAGCAATAATTTCGTTGTGTACAGATAATGCTACTTTCAATCTTTCCTTTCCTTTCTTATGATTTTAGTATCAATACTTATACTACATATTATATCATAAAGTGTCAAAAATGAGACTAAAAAATAAAAAGGATGCTATAGTCTAAAAATTATTTTTTAAAGTTTAAAAATGAAGATATCAGCTAAAAGAAGAGTAAATCCACAAAGTATCAAAGTGGGTTCTATGCCGATAGAATTTGAAAGAAAACCAATAACAAGTGCACCAAAGGGAGATAAACCTATAAATGAAAGTGAATATATACTCATCATTTTTCCACGAATGTTATTGGGTGTCTTTATCTGAATTAAAGTATTTGTTGTGACTGCTAAGGATATCAAGCCAAATCCGGATAAAAAGAGGAATATCATGCTACAAACAAAATTTTGGAATATAGCTATGCCTATAAGGCTAGCAGATAAGAGAAGTGAAGAACGCTTTACAATATTTATAAGATTGGAAGTATTTTTTCTCGTTCCTAAAAAAAGTGCTGCAACTAAAGATCCCAGTCCAGAAGATCCCATTAATAGTCCATAACCTTGAACGTTGGTGTTTAAGATTATTTTTGCAATAGCAGGCAAAAGCACCATATAAGATATTCCAAGAAAACCTCCCATCGAAAGTATTGCTATTGCCATAAGTATTTCCTTACTATTAATTGTAAAATTGTACGCTTCTTTGAAATTGGCTCCTACTTTTTTAGTTAAGTTTTCACCTTTTTTTGTTTTTATAAAAAAAAGTGATGTAAGTACTGCAAGAAATGAGATAGCATTTATCAAAAAGCAAATTGCTTCTCCAAAAAGGGCTACTAAAAATCCAGCTATAGTTGGTCCTATTATTCTTGCTGCATTAAACATCCCAGAATTGAGTGCTATAGCTTGTGGTAAATCTTCTTTCTTATCAACTAGCTCTACCACGAAAGCCTGTCTTGTTGGCATGTCAAAAGCAGCTATAAAGCCGGATATACTTGTAAGCATGATGAAAAACCAAAAATTTGCATGTTCTATGGTAGCTAAGAACATTAAAAGGGCAACAAATGTGAAAGCTGTTTGTGTGATATATAATATTTTCTTCTTTTGAAAAGTATCGGCTATATCACCCCCAAAAAGTGTAAATATTGCCATTGGGACTTGAGCAGAAAAGGTTAAAAGACCAAGAGCTGATGTGGATGAAGTTATTTTATAAACGAGCCAAGAAAGTGCAGCGCTTTGGATCCAACTTCCAACTAGTGATATTCCTTGTCCCCAAAAATATAAACTGAAGTTAAGCTGCTTTAAAGGGGCTGGAATAAAATCAGAAAGGTTAGTAGACAATTTTTATCAACTCCGACGAATTTAATTTCATTATTCATTTAGTATATTGTAGCAATTTATATTTAACATCAACATAATTAAAAATAAGAACTACCAAACTTATCACATTGTAGCGGTTAATATTTATTTAAAAGTGCAGGCTTTAATGTAAAATATAGCTTTAATTAATGTAATCTTTGGTTTGCTTTGTTTAATGTTGTGTTAAAATAAATCAATATGACAATTAGTTAAGGGGAGATTCTTTTTGTTAAGTTTGTGCGGATTTAATAAACTATGAAAGTTGGATATCTTGGTCCAAAGGGTTCGTATTCAGGCGAAGCATTGTTTAAACTAAATTCTTTGGTTGATTTTGAAGCGGTTGAAATTTCCGATTTCAGTACTATTTTTGATATGCTTCAAAATAGGAATATCGATTATGCAATTGTACCGGTTGAAAACTCAATTGAGGGACCAGTTGGCATAGTTCTTGAACTAATGCTTAAGCATGATTTTGTAATTCAAGAAGAAACAGTACTACAAATTCAGAATTCCTTGATGGCTCTTCCTGATGTTAGGCTTAGTTCTATTGAAAAAATTCTTTCACATCCCCAACCTTTATCTCAATGCAAGAATATGATAGCTAGATTATTGCCATATGCTAAGGTAATCAGTTGTTCGTCGACAGCTGAAGCTGCAAAATTGGCGTCTTTGGATCCAAAGTCCGCCGCAATAGGATCACCAAAGAATGCTGAATTATATAAACTTGAAATTATTTTAAGTAGCGTTTCAGATGAAGAATATAACTTCACCAGATTTTTTTTACTGGGGAGAACAAATCGTCCAAGGACTGGTTTTGATAAAACTAGTATAGCTTGTTCTACATATAGAGATAGACCTGGGGCTCTATTTTCAATACTTTCTGAATTTGCCTTCAGGAAGATTAATCTTACAAAAATTGAATCAAGACCTAGCAAGAGAGTTCTTGGAGATTATATCTTTTTTATAGATATGATAGGACATAGAGAAGATATACACGTAAAGGAAGCTCTTGCAGCTCTTGTAGACAAGACATCCTTTATAAAAATTTTTGGCAGTTATCCTGCCTTTCAGGAAAAAAATTACTCAAGGAGCTAGAAATGCTTGATATTAAGTTTTTAAGAGAAGACTTTGAAACTTTAAAAGATTCTTTAGTAAAAAGGGGCATAAAATTAAATTTTAGTCTTGATGATTTAAGAGAACTTGACCTAAAATTAAAAAGTTTGAGAAATGAAATATCTAATCTAAGAGAAGCTCAAAATAAATTATCTAAAGAGATCTCGATTCTAAAAAAAAATAAAGAAGATGTAACTGAGCTTGTTGAAAAATCAAGAAGTATCGGAGATGAAATTTCTAGGCTTGCAGAAAACGAGAGAGGTTTGGAATCTCAATTTAAAACCATGTGGTATCAGTTGCCAAATATACTCTCGCCTGACGTGCCGTTTGGTACTGATGAGACACAAAACGTCGTAGTTAATTATTTTGACAAACCTAAAGAATTTGACTTTGAGGTTATGCCACACTGGGATTTGGGCAAAGCACTGGGTTTACTTGATATTGAAAGGGCAGGAAAGGTTACTGGTTCTAGATTTTCATTTCATGTAGGTTTGGGAGCAAGATTTATAAGAGCTTTGCTAAACTTTATGATGGATATACACAAATCTGATGGCTTTATTGAATTGTGGCCTCCCTATCTTGTTAATGAAGCTTCAATGTATGGAACAGGGCAGATGCCAAAATTTAGGGATGAGCTTTTTAAATGCGCAGACGATCCATATTTTCTTATCCCTACTGCAGAAGTGCCTGTAACTAACTATTTTAGGGATGAGATTTTACTTGATGATTCTTTACCGATAAGGTTTTGTGCATATTCGGCGTGTTTTAGAAGAGAAGCGGGTTCATACGGGAAAGACGTCAGGGGGATAATTAGACAGCATCAATTCGATAAAGTAGAGTTGGTTGTCTTTTGTAGACCAGAAGAATCTATGAGTGAGCTAA
The DNA here is from genome assembly GCF_003057965.1 of Thermodesulfobium acidiphilum. NCBI lineage: Bacteria > Pseudomonadati > Thermodesulfobiota > Thermodesulfobiia > Thermodesulfobiales > Thermodesulfobiaceae > Thermodesulfobium > Thermodesulfobium acidiphilum. The sequence goes on along the minus strand of NZ_CP020921.1, from coordinate 1,592,226 downwards.
ACTTTATAACCGAGCAAGCACAAAAAGTTTTGAGAGGGCTGAAACTACCATACAGAGTTATCGAACTTTGTAGCGGAGATTTGGGTTTTGGTTCCGCTAAAACCTACGATATTGAAGTATATATGGCATATTCTAAGAATTATAGAGAAATATCTTCATGTAGCAACTTTACTGATTTTCAAGCTAGAAGGGCGAATATACGCTATAAACCTAAAAATGGAAAAGCTAGATATGTCCACACCTTAAATGGTTCAGGCCTTGCAATTGGGAGGACGCTTGCAGCGATTTATGAATATTATCAAGATAAAGATGGCAGTCTGATTGTACCAGATGTGCTGATTCCATATATTGGTATGGAAAGGATTGAATCTAAAAATGTTGGTAGATCTAAATAGCGATGTTGGCGAGAGTTTTGGAGTTTATAAATATGGCAGTACTGAAATAATAAAATTTGTTAGCTCGGTAAATATTGCTTGTGGAATGCATGCAGGAGATCCGATGGTGATATTAAAGACGGTCGAAATAGCAGAAAAGAATAACGTTGCAATTGGAGCTCATCCTGGATATCCCGATTTAATTGGTTTTGGAAGAAGAGAATTTCATATGTCAAAGGACGAGTTGTATGCGTATACATTATACCAAATTGGTTCTCTTTATTCCTTTTTACGTGCAAAAAAGTTGGATATACAGCACGTAAAACCACATGGTTCTCTTTACAATAAAATAGCTAAAGACAAAAATGAAGCGCATGCCTTTTTATCGGCTGTAAGAGATTTTTCAAAAGATTTACTCGTTTTTTTACCCCCGAGTTCAAAATCTGAAGAAGTTGCTCTAGAGCTTGGTTTAAAAGTTGTAAGAGAAGGTTTTTTGGATAGAGCCTATAATTCTGATGGTACTCTGGTTGCCAGAAATATTCCAGGAGCTATCTTAAAAGACGAAGATTTTGTTGTAAGAAGAGCTGTAGATATGATCCTGAATAAATCCTTAAAAACAATTGATAACAAGACAATTACTGTTGATTTTCAAACATTTTGTGTTCATTCGGATACTCCAGGGGCAGAAAATTTTGTGAAAAAGTTATTAAAGGTATTTTCAGATAATAACATCTTAATTAAGAGTGCAAGAGAGTGGGTGTAGACGCAAAGTTTTCCCTCGTTTCAGAGGGCTCATTATTGATTGAGATCGGAGACAAAATTGATTATGAAATATCTAAAAAAATAAGTGCTCTTTCTTTGGCATTTAAGAAATTAGATATTATAGACATAACTGTTTCTTATTCGAGTTTATTAATTGATTTTGATCCCTTAAAACACAATTTTAATAAATTCCTGTCAGAAGTGAAAGCAATTTATGATTTTACAATGTTAAATTTTTCTCCGAGCGATAAGGAGTTAAATATTCGTGAAATTTTCGTAAAATTTGGGGGTCAATATGGACCGGATCTTAAATATGTGGCAGACTTTCATAATATTTCTGAAGAAGAGGTAATAGAAGAATTTACTTCGAAGATCTATATGGTATTTATGTTAGGTTTTACACCTGGCTTTGCCTATATGGGGATCTTGTCTGATCGAATTGCAACTCCAAGGTTATCAACTCCCAGATTAGTTGTAGAGGCAGGTTCTGTGGGAATTGCGGGAAATCAAACTGGAATATACCCTTCAAGATCTCCTGGCGGATGGAGAATTATTGGCAGGACTGAGCAGGTAATATTTTCTCCCGAAAGAGAGGACCCCTTTTTCTTAAAACCGTCAGATTATGTAAGGTTTATCAGAGTTGATTGCTGAAATTGAGGTTATAGAGTCAAAATTTCATACAATTATTCAGGGTAATCCTAGGTTAGGTTACAAATCTTTTGGAGTACCAGAGAGCGGACCTGTAGATCCCTTTACAGCTGTACTTGCAAACTTGTTGTTAGATAACGACCCTTATGCTCCCTTGTTGGAAATTACCCAGGGGGGATTTGAATTTTTGGTTCATAAAAATACTTATATTGCCATTTCAGGAGCAGATTTGAATGCAACTTTGATAAGAGGAAATAAGTCTTTTGCAATACCGATAGGGATATCTGTTAAACTTTTGGATAAAGATAGGATTGTATTTAATGGTTCTAACAGAGGCTTTAGATGTTGGTGTGCTTTTTGCGGCGGGATAGACGTTGTTCCTATACTTTCTAGCACATCAACTCTTGAAACATCTAATTTAGGCGGTATATTTGGCAGAAGACTTTTAAAAGGCGACGTATTTAAGGTTAAAAATGACACTCAACCAAAAAATAAGATTCTTTTGCCATTATTGAACATTGAAAACAAAGAAATTGTTTGTTTAAGGGTTGTGAAAGGATCACAATATGATAAATTTTCAAAAGATGATGTAGATAAATTTTTTAATAATTCTTATATAGTACTTTCAAGCAGTAATAGAATCGGGATCAGACTATCTTGTGCTGATAAAAAAATTAAACCAGTTAGTGGGTTTAATATTTTATCAGATCCCAGTCCCCTTGGGGCTGTTCAGATTACAACTGATGGAAAGCCAATAATTCTTTTGCAGGACAGAGGCACTGTTGGAGGCTATCCTAAGATTGCTACCGTAATTAAAGCTGATCTAATTAAAGTAGCCCAATTAAAGCCATATCAGCTAGTAAATTTCAAATTAGTAAGCATTGAAGATGCAATAAATGAATATTATAATGTATTAAAATTGATGAAGAAATCAATATTGGAAATAAACGTGAATTTTATAGTAGATTATATGAGGCTACTTAGAGAATATGATATAAGTTATTTTAGATATAACTTTAAAATCTTTAATTTTTTATTAAGACGAGACTAATTAAAAAGTAGAGGATGTTAAAAAAGGTGAGAACGAGAATAAATCTTTCAAAATTAGAAGAAGATTTAGGATATATATTCACAAACAAGAAATGGCTGATGACCGCTCTTACACACTCTTCTTATTCTTACAACCATCCTGGGGCAAAAGATTTTGAAAGGCTTGAATTTTTGGGAGATGCTGTCTTAAAGCTTGTAGTTACCCATAAACTTTTTGTGTTGTATCCAGAAATGAGCGAAGGCGATATGTCAAAATTAAGGGCTTATCTTGTCTCTGACAGGCATTTAACAAAGATTGCAAAGAAATTAAACCTTCAAAGTTACTTGTTGATTGGTTCTAGCGAACGAACAATTAAGGATTCTATTTTGTCTGCTTCTTTTGAAGCTATATTAGGAGCAGTTTATATGGATTCAAGCCTCAAACATTGTTATAAAATAATTGATAGGCTAATGAGTATAAAGATTGAAGAATACGAAGAAGATTCTAAGACTGTTTTACAGGAGTTGACCCAAAGTTTATTTGGGGTTCTTCCGGAATATAAGGTTGTAGATGTAAGAGGCCCCTCGCATTCTCCAATTTTTGAAGTTCAGCTATCTATAGACAACAGGTTCTTTTATACTGCTACTGGCAGCTCCAAAAAGCAAGCGCAATCAGAGGCAGCAAAAAAGGCACTAAATGATTTAAGAAGTATCAGGAGGGACAATTTTGATTAGAGCTGAAAACCTTGTAAAAAAATATAACAAGTTATTTGCTGTAAATGATGTAAGTATAAAAATAGGGGAGGGAGAAGTTGTTGGACTTCTTGGCCCTAATGGGGCAGGAAAGACTACCACTTTCTATATGATAGTTGGTTTAACCAAGCCTACTTCAGGATCGATATACAAAGACGACTTAAATATTACCAGGTTTCCTATCCATAAGAGGGCAAATCTTGGGATTGCTTATCTTCCACAGGAATCATCACTTTTTAGGAAACTAAATGTTTATGAAAATCTTTTATTAATCTTGAGTGTTTCAGGAAAAAAGGTAGATAAAAGGAAAATTAGGGGAATTTTAGACGAATTTAGGATATCTGATTTAGCGAGAAAAAGATGTGAGCTTTTATCAGGGGGGGAAGCAAGAAAGGTTGAAATTGCAAGAAGTATGATATTAGATCCTGATTTTTTACTCCTTGATGAACCCTTTTCTGGGATAGATCCTAAATCTGTTTCAGAGATGAGAGACATGATTATCAACTTGAAAGAAAAGGGAATTGGAGTTCTTTTGACTGATCATAACGTTCGCGATGCCTTGAAAATTATAGATAGAGCTTACATTATTTCTAAAGGAAGCATAATGTTTTCTGGAAGTCCCAGGGAGATAACAGAACACATTGAAGTAAGAAAAGAATTTTTGGGAAATGACTTCTCACTATAAAGATAGGCAGATAAAATTATCAAATGAAATAGAAAAAAGGGGGGCTCAAGGTTTTCTTAGTAATTCTGTGATAGATATGCTTTATCTAACTGGCTTCTCAGGAGAAGGATTAATTTTTTTTCTTCCAGAAGAAAAACCTTATATTATTACCGATGGAAGATATGTAGAGGAAGCCATGAAACTAAAAGATATAAGGTTAGTTCAGGTAAAACCAGGAAATGGGTATATAAAGACGTTTTGTATGCTGATAGACAAACCTATTTCTTTGCTTTGTGGTAAAAATTTTCCTTTCAAATATGCTGAATATATAAGGAAAAATACGTCTTTTGGGCTTTTTGATGCAGATGACCTGACATGTGAAATAAGAAGAATCAAGTCTAAAGAGGAAATGTCTCTTTTGAAAAGGGCTGCAGAAATTTCTTGTACAATATTTTACAAGGTTAAAGATATGTTGAGAGCTGGTATTACAGAGAAAAAAGTTGCAGCAATGATTGTTTCGGAATCTCTCGAGAATGCAGATGGAGTTTCCTTTGATCCGATCGTAGCTTTTGGTTCTAATTCGTCTATTCCTCATTATAAACCTCAAAGCGTTGAACTAAAGGAAAAAGACATAGTTTTGATAGATATGGGAGTTAAATTTTCTGGATATTGTGGCGATATAACAAGGACCTTTATTTTTAATGGTGAAAATAGTTTATTTTTTGAACGTTATCAGTTGCTTTTTAATGCGAGAGAAAAGGCTATTAGTTCAATAGCTGAGAATGTAGAACTTTCTACTCCTGAAAAAATTGTAAGAGAATTTCTTGGAGATGAGTCAAGATACTTTATCCATAGTCTTGGACATGGTTTGGGCCTTGAAATTCACGAAAAACCTGTTTTATCTTCTACAAATGAAATCAATCATATTAAAAATTTTATAGAAGGTGATGTGTTTACTGTTGAGCCAGGCATTTATTATCCTGGTTGGGGAGGAATAAGAATTGAAGATGATTTTGTTATTGAAGATGGGATTGTAAAAAAGATTAGTTTCTAAAGACTTTTTGTTCAAAAAATTTTCTAGTTCCATAAGAATATTCAGCAAATTGTAAATAATTGTCAAACAAATTAAAAATATATAAATACAATTTATAAAAATCTATTTTAAAATTAATTGTCTGATAATATTGACAATTCTGATAATTTATTTTAGAATTTCTAGTAATTTAAAAATAAAGGGAGTGATGCAGATAACAATCCAATTTTAAATGTTTTTATTGTTTAAATTTTGTAAAAAAAAGGAGGAGGAAAATGGAGGAAACAACCCAAGTTAATGGGACGGGAGTTTCAGAAGCCGAAATAGGAGCTTATTGGCTTGAAGAGGATTATGTTTATCCGAGTGAAGAATTTGTAAGGAATGCTTATGTTCAGAATCAAACTTTTTTGAATAAATTTAATGAAGAGAATTTTCCTGAGTGTTTTCATGAATATGCCAACTTGCTTAGTTGGGATAGATATTGGACTACTACTCTTGATGATTCAAATCCTCCTTTTTGGAGATGGTTTGTCGGCGGCAAATTGAACGCTTGCTACAATTGTGTCGACAGACATCTTGATAAATATAAAAATAAAGCTGCAATTATTTGGGTTTCTGAGTCAATAGATGAGCCTGATAGGATCCTTACTTATCAAGAATTGTATGTAAAGGTTAATGAATTTGCTTCACTACTTCTTGAGATGGGTTTAAAGGCTGGCGATACAGTAACGTTTCATCTTCCAATGGTACCAGAATTACCTATTTCAATGCTAGCCTGTGCAAGACTTGGAATAATTCACTCGGAAGTTTTTGGAGGATTCAGCGGTCAGGCTTGTGGAGAAAGAATTGCAGATTCAAAGAGCAAGATACTTATTACAATTGATGGTTATTATAGAAATGGGAAATTTATAGATCATAAAGCAAATGCTGATATTGCAGTTGCAACGGCTGAAAAACTTGGACAAAAGGTTGAGAAAGTTTTGATTTGGACAAGGCATCCCGGTACCTATTCTTCCAAAACACCCCTGGTAGAGGGAAGAGATCTGTTATTAGATGATTTAATGAAAAAACACCGAGGTAAAAGGGTGGATTACGTTCCAATGCCTTCAGAATCAATATTGTTTTTAATGTATACCAGTGGTTCTACAGGAAAACCTAAAGGATGTGCCCATAGTACAGGTGGTTACCTGTCCTATGTTGCTGGAACGAGTAAATTTATACACGACATTCACCCTGAAGATGTGCACTGGTGTATGGCCGATATTGGATGGATTACAGGGCACAGTTATATAGTATATGGGCCTTTAGCAAATGCTGCTACCTCAGTTATGTATGAAGGAGTTCCTCTCTATCCTAATGTAAACAGAGTATGGCGTATAGCAGAGAGGTTAGGGGTGAGTATATTACATACCGCACCTACAGCTATTAGGATGCTGATGAGGGCTGGGTCTAATCCTACTCAATACAAGTGTGACTTTAGATTATTGGTAACAGTTGGTGAGCCAATTGAACCTGAAGTATGGAGATGGTATTACAAGGTAGTAGGTAAAAAAAGAGCAGTAGTGTTAGATACGTGGTGGCAAACAGAAACAGGAGGCTGGTTATGTACTACGATTCCCAGTGTTATGCCAATGAAACCTGGGAGTGCAGGACCAGGAGCTTTAGGAATATATCCTACCATATACGATGAACTTGGTAATGAGGTTCCACCAGGTTCTGGCAAGGCAGGTAATTTGTGTATAAAAAATCCCTGGCCAGGAAGAATGCTTACAATCTGGGGAGATCCTGAGAGGCTTATAAAACAATATTATGAAAAATACTGTAAAAATAAAGAAAGCAAGGACTGGCGGGATTGGCCATACTTTTCTGGTGATGCAGCAACGATGGCAAAGGATGGATATATTAGGGTTTTGGGAAGAGTTGATGATGTGATTAATGTTGCTGGGCACAGACTTGGAACTAAAGAAATTGAATCAGCTGCACTCACATGTGAAGAGGTAGCAGAAGCGGCAGTAGTTCCAAAGAGCGATGAATTAAGAGGTCATATACCTGATCTGTATGTTTCTTTGAAGAGTGGTTATGAATCAGACAATAATAGACATTTAGAAGATAAAATAAAACACGCTATTTCTTCAATAATTGGTCCTATTGCAAGACCTGCAAATGTCTATATTGTTTCTGATATGCCCAAGACCAGATCGGGAAAAATTATGAGAAGAATACTTGCAGCTATTTCAAATAACAGGGAAGACTATGGTGATATAACAACTCTTGTTAACCCTGATGTTGTTGAAGAAATTCGTAATATTGTACGCGGTGAATAAACAAAAAAAATATAGGAGGTTAAGAAAATGTCTAATTCAGAATTGAAAATGGCAAATCCAGGTGCTGTAGGCCTAGCTGGTTTTGCTTTGACTACCTTTGTATTAAACGTTGCAAACGCAGGGCTTGTACCTGCTGCACTTTTTGCTGCTTTGCCGCTAGGATTGTTTTACGGAGGACTTGCGCAGTTTATAGCTGGAGTTTTAGAATTTAGAACCGGGAATACATTTGGGATGGTAGCTTTTACGGGATATGGTTCTTTTTGGATGGCTTTAGCTGCTCTTATTTATTCTCCTGCTTGGGGTTGGATGCCAAAAGATGCTTTAGGCGCTGCTATAGGGGTAACCTTGATTGCATGGACGATCTTTACAGTTGTTATGACTTATCTTTCTTTTATGAGCAATAATAGAACTGTGCAGGTAATTTTTGTTCTCCTTTCATTGCTATTCATATTGTTGGTTATTGCACATTACACTGAGAGCACAGCTATAAAAATTTTTGCGGGATATGAGGGTATTGCTACTGCAATTTCAGCATGGTATGGCATGTTTGAAATAATTAAAGCACAATTTAGCACCAAATAGTATAGTGTATATATAACCTTATATAAATAAATAAGAGAGATGTGTTATTAGAGAACGTCTCTCTTATTTTTATTTCTTGCACTGAATCTTTCGGTTATTCAAAGATGTGAATGGTGCATTAAATCTTATGTAAAGGTAGTACTTGACAATAGAGCAACGAAAGAGGGGATTATGGAAGCTGCACAGGTGGCATTTTAATGGGTAAAGATCCAGTGCTAATGTATATGTAGCATGTTCAAAATGCTTTAGACAATTTATCCAAATAGACTCATAAGTTTTTTTAGATATTTTATGAGGTAGTTAGATTTTTTAAGTTTTATCGTATAAAATCTAGTAATGGAATAAGTAATTTTATAACTCCTGATTGTGAGGGGCATAAAATCTTGGGATAATAATGAATAACGATTTAAAGAAACTTAATAGTTTGCATAAAAGAGTATCTTTTTTATTTTCAGTTATTGTCTTTCTGATCTATTTTGGTTTTATTTACCTGGTTGCATTTGACATAGGTTTTCTCTCAAATCATTTTCTGTTTAACTTAAATAACGGCCTACTGTGTAGTTTTATTGTTATAGCTTCGTGTCTTTTTATTACAGGAATATATGTTTGGTGGAACAATAGTTTTTACGAAAAAGAACTTAAAAAAATTAAAAAGATCGAATAATCTCGATTGTTTAATTTAATTTATAATATCTTTTATGCAAAATAAATTTAATGCCTTTCAAAATGCCTTAGCACTTTTTGGCGACTATATTGGTGCAGCATCTTTTCTTGGAATTGTTGGACTGACTGCTACTAAGGGTTTCGATGGTCTTTTTTATGCTGTTGGATGGATAGTTGGTTGGCCAATAATGCTTTTTTTGGTAGCTGAACCGATGTCAAGAAGAGGGGTATCAACATATATAGATTTGATTGCTCTTAGATTTGACGATAAAGATGTTAAAGTTGTACTTAGTTTAACAGGACTATTATGTGTTCTTATTTTTCTGGTTGCAGAATTAATTGGTGCTGCATGGCTGCTCTCTTTGGTTAGTAGAGTAGGCTATAATTTATCGCTTTTTATAGTCACATTAACTTCTGTCTGTTTTGTATTATGGGGTGGGATGTTTGTAACTACATGGTTTCAAATTTATAAGACTGTAATATTATTTTCTCTTAGTTTTATAATTTTATTTCTAATTTTTTATAAAATAAACACGAACAGCATTTTTTTATCCAATGCGATATTTTCTAATATATTTCTGCCTCAAACTATCTTTCGTTCCTCTTTCGATTATTTCTCTTTATCTTTCGCTCTTCTTTTTGGAACAGCAGGGCTCCCCAACATATTAATAAGATTTTTTACTGTGCCAGATAGGAGATCGGCAAGGATATCAGTTTTTCTTGCTACCCTGTTAATCAGCATATTTTATTTAATAGTTTTTTTTCTTGGTGTTGAATCCAGGCTTATTCTTGAAAAGAAGGATCTGAGCGATGGAGCTAATATGGTCTTGCTTCATCTTGCCAGGTATTTGGGACAAGATTTGTTATTCTATCTAACTGCCATAATAACTTTTATTACGATTTTTGCTGTAGTGAGTGGGCTTTTTGTAGCAGGAGCTACGACTTTAAAAGAGGACGTTATTAATAGTAAAAAATCTTATATTTGGGCTTTTTCCGTTATCTTGATTGGTATTTTTGCCTTTTTATTAGCTACGATTTTTAAGGGGCAAAACGTTGCTTTTATGGTTGGGCTTTCTTATTCTCTTGCTGCAAGTTCGATTTTTCCTGCGCTTTTTTGCTCAATATATTTAAACAGCATTTCTAAAAACGCGTTAATATTAGGAAGTTTGGTGGGAGCTGCTTTGGCCATATTACTTACAATACTTGGGCCGACTGTTTGGGTAGATATTTTTCACTATAAAAAACCTATTTATCCATTTGTTGATTCGACTTTAATTTCAATGCCTGTATCTTTTATAATTATATTATTTTTCTCAAGATTTTATAAATAGTATTGAGTTAAACCAAAATTAAATGAATTGTCAGAAAAATACCAAAATTTGATATTATTATATTTTTTTTAAATAAACAATATATAATTAAACCTTGATGAAAGATATTTTTTGATATATAGGAGGAAAAAGTGGATTTTAAGACAATTAAAGAAGAGGCTAGAAAGAAATTTAACAATTTTTGTAGAGTTTGTCCTGTTTGTGATGGAAGAGCGTGTGCAGGAGAGGTTCCTGGAATGGGGGGAACTGGAACAGGAGAATCTTTTAAACAAAACGTTAGAGCTTTGTCTGATATAAGGTTAAATCTAAGAGTAGTTCACGATGTTTTAGAACCAGATACTTCAATTAATCTTTTTGGAATAGACTTATTGACTCCAATAATGGGAGCTCCAATAACAAATGCATTGCTTAATTGTGGTGGGGCACTTACTGAATTTGAATTAGTTTCTTCTCTTGTTAAAGGATGTCATGAAGCAGGAAGTTTGGGATGGATAGGAGATCCTGCAGTTCCTAGTATGTTTGTAGATGGTTTAGAAGCAATAAAGTTAGCTACAAGGGGTGTTGCAATTATTAAGCCAAGGGTGGATCAGGGTGAGATAATAAAAAGGTTTTTAGATGCCATTCAAGCAGGGGCAATAGCTGTGGGTATTGATATAGATGGAGCTGGTCTTGTAACTATGAAACTTAAGGGACAAGCTGTAGGGCCAAAAAGTGTAAGTAAAATTAGAGAGTTGGTTAATTCTGTAAATGTGCCGTTTATTGTTAAGGGGGTTATGACTCCAGATGAAGCAGTTGCTTGTTTTGATGCTGGCGCAAGTGCAATTGTTGTTTCTAATCATGGGGGGAGAGTTCTGGACTTTACACCTGGTGTAGCTGAGGTACTTCCTAAAATAATAAAGGCAGTTGGTAAAGATGCTACAGTACTTGCAGATGGAGGTGTAAGATCTGGAGTTGATGCTTTGAAGCTGATAGCGCTGGGTGCAAAGGGAGTGCTTGTGGGAAGGCCCTTGATAACTGGAGCATTTGGTGCAATGGCTGAGGGAGTAAAGTTTATGGTTGAAAAATATACTCAGGAATTATATGCTGCAATGATCCTGACAGGGTGTAAAAGCATAAAGGAGATTGATTCAAGAATTATTTTTGAAAAATAATATTTTTAGGAACACTTACCTGGATATCTTTAAGACTCAAGGCATTATATATATTAAATTAAATGGTATTCTGTGTGCTCTTAGTCTTTTAGAAGTTGTTTTTATTTTTATTGAAAAAAGTTGGAATTATTTTTACCTTTATTGCTGTCAATATGTCATATATAGTTACGAGAAGAAAGGTCGATAAGCTAACAAGGATTATTGTTATTTGATATATAAAAAATATTCCTGTTGCATCATCAAAGTCGATTCCATAGTTTTTTGCTGCTATCCATATTCCGAAACTTAAAAATCCTATGTTAATAAAAAAGGTTGAAATTAAAGACTCTATAAATAGTATTTTCCCAAGTAGATTGAAGTAAAGAAGAAGTATTCCCAATGAAATTAACAGCAAGCATAAAATATTTGCTGTAAAAACCTTCTTAAATACACTGCTTCTTGTTAAACTAAGAAAGGGATGAATTAGTAGCCAAAATTTTGGGAATCTAACTTTGAGGTATTCGAATCTCTTTCTTATAAACATTGATAAAAAAAATAGCGTTAAAAAAACAATAGTCATTGCTATCGGCAAAAGGAGGATATTTATAGCAATCTTCACTCCTATAAACAAACAAAAGAGGCCAAGCGTTAAAACGGTGAAAAAATCTAAAAGCTGTTCAGTAGCTATGCTAACCAAAACTGATGGGAAAGGCAAGTTGGATATTTTTGATACGTAAAGGCCTCTAAGTAGATCTCCTGATCTTAATGGCAGAAAAGAATTAATAGCAAATGCCAAACCTTCTCCAGCAATCAAGTGTCTGAAGCTTAGTTCTTTTGATATGTTAATTAATAGATTTTTCCAAATATAAGCCCTAAGATTAAGTACAACAAAAAATAAAATAAAAAAAGTTATTATAAATACTCTATTAAAGTTAAAAACAACATACAAAACCCTTTTTATATCAACATTTATAAATAGCAAATAGATTAAAAATAATGATACTAAAACGCTTAAAAGATTTTTTACAAACTTTGAGTTCATTAAAAATTCTTGAATTTTTTTAAATTATAAGAGATTTTCCTGTCATTTCTTCTGGTTGAACTATCTCCATGAGTTCAAGGATTGTTGGTGCTACGTCAGCTAAAATTCCATCTTTTCTTAATGGTTCTTTGTTCCCTACTATTATAAATGGGACAGGATTAGTGGTATGAGATGTCATTGGTTCCCCAGTATTTTTATCAAGCATTTCCTCGCAATTTCCATGATCTGCAGTTATCACAATAGGGAATTTGTTTTCAAATAAGTCAAATATTTTACCTAAACAGATATCAACAGCATTAAGAGCTTTTTTTACAGCTTCAAAATTACCAGTGTGTCCTACCATATCAGGATTTGCAAAGTTTATTACTGTAAAATTATAATTTTTATCAAGCAGGGATTTTAAAAGACTTTCTGTAAGTTCAAAAGCGCTCATTTCAGGTTTTAGGTCATAAGTTGCTACCTTTGGGGAGTGAATAAGAATTCTATCTTCCCTCTCAAATGGCTCTTCTCTACCGCCATTGAAGAAAAAGGTAACATGTGCATATTTTTCTGTTTCTGCTGTATGAAGTTGAAATAGGCCTTCATTAGATATAACTTCGGATAAAACATTTTTTGGTATTTCGTTTTTGAAGGCTACTGTTAAAGGGAATTCTTTATCGTATTCTGTAAAAGTTAATGGAAATAGTTTAAGTTTTATGACATCAAATTCTTTGAATTCAGGATCTAAGAGTGCTCTGGTAATCTGTCTCATTCTATCTGCTCTAAAGTTGAAAAATATAATTGAATCTTTATTTTTTATTCTTGTTTCCTGTGGGTTAGGACCTACCGAAAATGGCGTAAAGAATTCATCTGTTTCGCCCTTTCCTGATAAATAACTAATTGCTTCTTCATAAGTTTTAAAGTTTGTTTTATCTCTTCCCGTAAACACATCATAAGCTTTCTTGGTTCTTTCCCATCTTTTGTCTCTGTCCATGGCATAATATCTTCCTGACACAGATACAATTTCTCCAGTTCCCTCCCGTTTTATATGAGTCTCTACGTCTTTTAAAAAATTTATAGCCGTTCCTGGTTGAGTATCTCTGCCGTCTGTAATTGCATGAACGTAGACATTTTTTACTCCTTCTTTTTTTGCCATGGTGATAAGAGACTTTAGGTGTTCAATATGGCTATGGACTCCACCATCAGAAACGAGACCAATAAGATGAAGGGCTTTTTCTCTTGACTTGTTCATGATATCCTTTAATTCTTTGTTTGAAAAAAAACTTCCATCTTTAATGGCTTTATTAATTCTTGTGAGCTCCTGATACATAATTCTACCTGCTCCAAGGTTTAGATGACCTACTTCAGAATTTCCCATTTGACCCGGTGGAAGACCGACTTCTTCGCCTGATGCTACAAGGAGGGTATTTGGATATGTGTTCATAATTCTTTTGTAGTTTGGCATATGAGAGGCTGCAACTGCATTGCCGTAGGTTTCCTTGCTGAAACCAAAGCCGTCTAATATTATAAGCAAGATCTTATTCACTTTTCCCTCCTAGATTTTATTTAGAATTTGCTTTGTCTATTTTAAGACATTTCTTCTATAATTTTTGAAAATTCTTTTACATCAAGACTTGCAGAACCAACCAGTACACCTTTAAATCCAGCGTCAATAAATGATTTTGCATTTTTATGATTGACCGATCCTCCATAAAGGCAATCTGGGAGGCTTCCTAATTTCGATTCTAATTCTTTAATTAAAGCAAATGATTCTCCTGCATTAGCAGTTTTGCCAGTTCCTATTGCCCAGACTGGTTCGTATGCTAAAATTATCTTCTCAAAAAAGCTTTTTACCAGATTTAACTGATTAAACGTTACTTCAAGTGATTTACCAGAATCTTTTTCCTCTTCTGTCTCACCAAAGCAATAAATTACCTTTAATCTGTTGGCTGCTGCTTTAACCTTTTTTAGTAATAAGTCATCTGATTCTTTGAAGTATTGTCTCCTTTCAGAGTGACCTATTATCGCGTATTTTACTCCTATATTCTCTAACATTCCAATAGATATCTCGCCTGTAAAGGCGCCTTTTTCTTCAAAAAATAGGTTTTGAGCGCCGATGTCAATTAAGGATCCGAAGGATGCTTTTACAGCCCTTTCAAGAGAAACAAAGGAGGGACAAATTACGGTTTTTACATTATTTTTTAGGTTTTGTCTTAATTCACAAACATATTCTTCAACTTCATCTGAAGTTTTGTTCATTTTAAAGTTTGCAATAGCGTAATTCATTTTAGCTCCTTTCTGGAAGAACTGATATGCCGGGTAGATCAGCTCCTTCTAAGAATTTTAATGCGGCTCCACCGCCTGTTGATACGTGAGTGAAGTGTTGATCAAGATTCATCATTCTTACAACTTCAGCAGTGTCTCCTCCCCCAGATACAGTGATTGCGGATGAAAGTGCAATGTATAAACCTACTATTCTTGTTCCGTACGAAAAGTCTGGAATCTCAACAATTCCAAGTGGGCCATTCCAGAATATTGTTTTTGCCTTTGATATTTGAGCTTTAAACATTTCTATAGTCTTTGGCCCTATGTCAACTCCATACCAGTCGGATGGGATTTCGTCTACATTTACTACTTTGGATTCTGATGCAGGCCTTAATTCTTTTGCTACCATTACGTCTACAGGTAATAATATCTTTTTCCCATTTTTTCCAAGTATTTCCTTTGCTACAGCGTCCATATTATCTTCTACATATGATTTTCCAATTTCATATCCTTTTGCTTTTAGAAATGCAAAGCTCATTCCACCGCCCACGCAAATACTGTCTACTTTGTCTATTAGATTCCCTATTACCTTTATTTTGTCAGAAACCTTTTTGCCTCCTGCCACTACTACTAGCGGTTGTTCGGGATTGTGTAATAACTTGTTTAAAGTATTTATTTCTTTTGCCAATAGAAACCCTGCCATGGAAGGTATTAACTTTGGTACTGATGAAATTGATGCATGTTCTCTGTGGCATGCTCCGAATGCTTCTGCTACATATATATCTCCAAGCGAGGCTAAAAATCTTGCATATTCTGGATCGTTTTTAGTTTCTCCTGGACAAAATCTAAGGTTTTCGAGTAGTAAAACTTCTCCATTTTTTAATTCTTTTGACAATTTAACAACATCTTCTCCCTGACAGTCAGGTGCAAGGTGAATTCTAAAGCTCGATAGTTCTTCAAGCCTTTTCTTTACACCTCTTAAAGAGAATTCTTTTTCTCTATTTTTTGGACGACCAAAGTGGGATGCAAGAATTACCTTTGCTCTTGCGTTTACCAGATAGCCAATTGTAGGCAACACTGCTCTTATTCTCATATCTCCTGTGAGATTGCCATCAGAATCTGCCGGATCGTTTAAATCTGCTCTTACGAAAACTCTTTTACCTTCTAGCTGATAAACGGGAAAATCTATAAGTAACTTTTTATTAAATTCCATTTCAGCCTCCCTAGGTAACTAATCTTTTTAAAAACACAAATAAATAGCATGTATTTATCAGTTAAAAATAAAAAAATAAATTTTTTTTAAATTTTACTTAAAGGCTGGTATAAGTTTTTTGGCTAAATCTACGACCCTACAGGCATAACCGTGTTCATTGTCATACCATGCGTAAATTTTATATATATCTCCAGTTTTATTTAGCATTAAGCCGTCAATTATTGAAGAATAAAAGGTACCAATGTAGTCAGATGAAACTAAAGGAACCTCTGTATACTTTAGAATACCTTTTAAAGGTTCGCAAGATTCAGCCTCTTTGTAGGCTGATTTAATTTCTTCAATTGAAGGTTGTTTTTCCAAAATAACGCTTAGATCAACCATTGATCCTGTTGGTACAGGAACCCTTAGTGCTACTCCGTCCATTTTCCCATTTAATTCTGGTATAACTTTTCCAATAGATTTTGCAGCACCAGTTGAAGTTGGTACTATGTTTATAGCAGCAGAGCGTGCTCTTCTAAAGTCTTTTTTGTGTGTACCGTCAAGCAATCTTTGATCCATAGTGTATGCGTGTACGGTGGTCATAAAGCCTGAAACTATTCCAAATTTGTCAAACAAAACCTTTATGGCGGGTGCAAGACAATTTGTTGTACACGATGCAGCTGAAATTATTCTGTGCTTTTCTAAATCTAGTATCTGGTCATTCACCCCAACAACAATAAAAGCGTCAACATCTTTCCCCGGAGCAGTGATGAGAACTTTTTTTGCTCCAGCTGTAATGTGGTTTTCGGCAAGTTCCCTTTTTGTAAGTTCTCCTGTTGACTCTATTACCAGGTCAACATCTAGATCTTTCCATGGGAGTTTTGTCGTGTCTTTTCTTTCTTCAAGAATTTTTACTTTTTTACCCTCGATTATTATATTGTCATCATCAAAGCTTACTTCTTTGTCCCAGGTTCTGTACGTAGAATCGTACTGTAATAGATGAGCTAATTGAGATATCTTTCTTGAACTGTTTATTGCTACTATTTCAATATCTGGCAACGAAAATGCGAGCCTAACGAACAAACGTCCAATTCTTCCAAAACCATTAACTGCTACTCTCATGTTCTCCCTCCTACAGGTTAAATGTTAATTTTCTTATTTGTCTAAATACAGATGAAACTTGATTTTTTGACATTCCAAGATGTTCTCCTATTTCTTTCATGGAAAGTAACGGATGATTTTTTTTCAAAGCAATCATCTTTTGCCATTTTATTGGCAATCTACAATAATTTTCTGAACTTTCAAGGATATTTATTGATCTTAATATTTCGAGAGAGGCCTTTATTTGTCTTTTTATGTTGCCAGTTTCATAATTTACCTCTCTGTTTATTTCATTATTAACTTCCTTTTTTATAGCTTCTGCTTCAATGTAAGCACAAAAATTATGCACTTGAATATATGCCAAAAATGAGACTATTTCTCTAAAATTTTTTAAAAAAAGGCTGTAGCTGTTAGTTTTTCTTATTTTAAAATTAAAGCCAACATCCTCTAAAAGTGTGGACAAAAAACCAAATATTTCGTTATTTGTGATAATTTCGAGATGATAACCATTTTTTGTGCTTAAATAACCTGAATTTAAAAATAATCCTCTTAAAAAACTTTGAATAGATTTTTGAGATGGGAAAGTTTCAGGTGGATCTGGCAATAAAAGCTTTTCTAATTTTACTGTTGTAGTTTTCTGGTTTTCTTGAGAAGTTTTTAACTTTTTGGGTATTTGAATATTCTGTCTTGAGTTTTGATACAATTGTGTTTTTATGTTTAGAAAATGGGCTAACATAATTGTTCTCTTGGCTACCTTAAAGTCTTTACACTTTACAACAATATCCCTGCCAGTTATTTTTGAGTGAGAAATCATTATCCCTTTCAACTCAAATTTTGACAATCTCTTATTCTCTATTGGTAAAGAAGCTATCTCACTTCTTATTATTTCATTTTCGTCCTTTTTTAATTTCAACATTTTTCCACCCGTCCAAAGACATTATATCATCTAACAAATTCAAAGAACAATTTTGTGTAGAATTTTTTTAAAATTAATTCATTAACTTAAATAAAATAATTTCATCATATCACATTTATATTATGGTTAATTTGATATCTTCTATATCTAATGTGCTCTGGTATTCTTAAATATGTTGTCAAAAATGATTTTTGCTAATTTTTTGTGATCGTGCCTTATGTGATTTTTTTCATATAATAAATCTGCCAGGACAATTTTGACATTAAACCTTTCGAGTTCATGCAAGTCGTTAATTACTATTTCAGAGCCTTTTTGTTCATAATAGTCGATAAGTTTTTCAGGTTTTTTGTTATTTAGAAGAACCGTGTCAAATGGTAAAAAACCAAGTATCTCTAGAAAAGCCCTAACATGATCAGAAGCCTTATATCCACCCGTTTCACCTGGCTGTGTCATGATGTTGCAGACATAAATTTTTATTGCCTTCGACTCTCTTATCGCTTTTAACAGGTCTTTCATAAGTAGATTTGGCAAAATACTTGTAAAGAGACTTCCAGGTCCAATAACAATTGCATCCGCTTCGTTTATTTTTTTTATGGCTTCCGGGAAAGCACTAGGGGGCAAAGGATCTAAAAATATAGTTTCTATTGGATAAATACTTTTTGATATGTTAGATTCTCCTTTAACAATTGAACCGTCTTTTAGTTTTGCACAGAGTTTTGTGTTAAAGAGGGTTGAAGGAATAACATGTCCTCTTGCTGAAATTATTTTTTCAACCATATTAATAGCCTTCAAAAAATCTCCCGTTATTTCTGTAGCAGCAGCTAAGAGGATGTTTCCTACTGGATGTCCTTCAAGGCCAGGGACACCCTTAAATCTATATTGTAAAACAGCTCCAAGTAAGTCTTCCTGAAGAGATAACGCAGCCAGACAATTTCTTATATCTCCAGGAGGAAGAAATCCCAGTTCTTTTCTTATAAATCCTGAAGAGCCTCCGTCGTCAAAAGGAGTTACTATTGCAGTCAGATTAATAGGATAATATTTTAATCCTCTAAGAACTGTAGACTGACCAGTTCCGCCACCAATTACTACTACCTGTGGCCTTTTTTTTAGCTGTCTTTCTAGCCACAGGAGTTCTACTACGTCTCTTCTTGATCCTATTTGCATAGGTTTAACAATTTGCTTTACCAAACCTCTAATAGAATAGATTAGAGCTACAAAACCTATCAGAAATAGTAATAAAGAAATTATCTGGATTGGTATTTTTGAAGAAATTTCATTAATAAAGTAAGATAAATTCTTTATAAATAATCTTGTTATTGGAATCGCTTCTAATGATAATATTAGGCTTGTTACTATTAAAAGTAAAGATAATGAACCAAGAAAGATCCACCTTTTTATCTTTAAACCGGGCGTTAGCCATCTGAGCCATTTTAAAGGTCTGAAACTCATTTAATTATTTCTCCCAATTTTTAGATCTCTGTGCCACTCAAAAATTTTGAAACCTAAGTTTCTATATCTTCTTGCCAACTCGCGAACTATAGTAACAGATCTGTGTTCTCCTCCAGTACAACCTATTGCGATTGTTACATTACTCTTTCCTTCTTCCATACACTTTGGTAGAAAAAACAAAAGATATTGATCTAAAACTTTAAGAAAATTTTTAGTAACTTCTTGTGAAAGTATGAAGTCTTCTACGGGAGCATCCAGACCTGTTAGGTTTTTTAGATGTTCTTCATAAAAAGGGTTTGGCAAAAATCTTACATCTATAATCATATCTGCATCCATAGGTATGCCATATTTAAAGCCAAATGAAAGAAGAGTTGTATTAAAAATTTGTTCTTCTTCTGAAGCAAAATAAGCTCTTAATCTTTCTTTTAGTTGGTTTACTTTCATATATGAAGTATCTATAACTATATCAGACATCTCTCTTATTGCTGAAAGCATTTCTCTTTCCTTTATGATACCCGCAGAGAGATATCCCCCCTCTTGAGATAGAGGATGTCGCCTCCTTGTCTCTGAAAATCTTCTGATTAAAACTTCATCGCTAGCTTCAAGGAAAAGTGTGGTTATGTTTATTGGTTGTTCCTTTATCTTTTTTAGAATATTTTGCAGATCAGGGAAGAGAGTTTTTCCTCTAATATCAATTACCACTGCCATGCGGGAAATTGGAAACTTAGGAGAGAAAGAAAATCTTGTAAGTTCAGGTAATAAAAACGGCGGCAAGTTATCTATACAGAAGAATCCTAGGTCTTCAAGGGCATGTAGTGCTTGAGATTTACCTGCCCCAGAAAGACCAGTTAATATTATAAGCCATGGTCCAGTATTCATAAAGAAACCCTCTCCCTTAATATGTTACTTACAACATCAATACTTAGGATTATATCATTTTCGTTTATATCTTCTTTTTCAGGCGAATTTCCTTTCTTGTATCTTAATAACACCATTCCTGTTTCCTGACTTACCAGACTCATCCACCTTGCATTGGATAAGATTCCAGTGTCAATTGTTATAAGTTTGATATTCTTTTTTAAAAATACCCTTTTTGAAATTTCGATTAATTTATCAGAAAAGATGTGAGGAGAATGAGATATTTGGCTTAAAATATCTATTTGGCAACTTTCTTCTTCAGATATTTTGTTTATCATAGTTTTTAGATTATTAAGAAGTTCACTTCTTAACTTTAGATCTGGGGATCTAAGATCAAGGTTAAAGTTTATTCTGTTTGGAAAGACTCCCATGACTTTTGGTTCCATATTAACCTCGTATACTCCACCGAATAGATTATTCTCTTTTATCATTTTATAAAGAAGATCTAAAATTTTTATAAAAGCATTTAAAGGACCTCTAATTAAATTAAATGGAGTGCAACAGGTATATTGAATTTTGCCTACGATGGATAATTTTAAAATAACTGGGCCTTGTTGATTTTTTACCATACAAAGTGGAACAGATTTTTCGCTCAATATACCAGAAAAGTCGCTTTCTATCTCTAAAAAAGTATGTACATCGTCTTTAAAAAAGGTAGGAAAACTGCTTGAAAGCCCAAGGCTTCTCTTTATTACTTCATCTTGCAGCAATACTCCGTCTTTGTCTGAGAGATACAGATCTCTTTCGTTTAGCTCTCCTACCGCTCCTCTTGAACCGATGCAACCCCTGGAAAACCTGTTTGGAGAAGTGGCTCTAAAGATTATTAAGCCCACTGTTTTCTTCGGATAAAAATCCTTTTCTAACAATTTGTTGATAGAACCAATTGCTACTATCATAGGAAGTGACGATGAATATTTGCCGCTAAATGGCATTGTATCAAGATGAATACCGAGTAAAACCTTTTGGGATAAAGGATCTTGATTGTGCATTGCGATCAAATTTCCGATATTATCTGTTTTGATTTCAAAATTTTTTGGAAGTAATTTCAAAACATAACTAATAGCTTTATCTTCTTCCTCTGAATATCCCAAGCGAAAGACTTCTTCATTCTTAGAACTAATTTTTGAAAAATCTTCGATTATTTTCTTGATATCTATTGTTTTTTCCTCCTTAAATGGTTCTTAATAAGTTTATTTGACGTAGAGCAAATTAGAAATTATATATGGTAAACTATTTTTTTCAAATATTCTTGGCATTCTTGCTCACTTAACTTTAAGTTATTTTCCTTTGTAATATAAAATGCATCCTCAGCTCTACCTTCCCAGGTGGAAATTTTTGCTGTTTGTATGTAAAGTCCAAGAGAGGATAGGGTCTGAGTTAACCTATACAAAAGTCCGTGTCTATCTTCAGCTATTATTTCTATGACAGTTGATTTAGGGGATATATTGTTTAAACAATTAACGTTGAAAAGCTTTACGGGAAATTCTATATCTTTGTTTTTCTGTCTTAATAGTTCAAATATATCTCTTTTTAAACTAAGAGTATCGCGCAAATCTTTCTGTACTGATTGCGCTAAAAACTCAGGAACTGGTTTGTTTTTGAAAGTTGTCCAAATTTCGTTAATTACTACCGGTGGTTTTGTGGAGAACTTGTATAATTCAGCGGTGTGGATATCTAAATTGTGAGCATAAAATACTGCTGCTATTTTCCACAGGAGCCCTTCAATCTCATATGTAGCAATTGTAACTTTAGAAAAGTCTTTGTTGATTGATTCTTCAAAATATACTTGAGGCGTTTCGTTTTTTAATCTGGAAATAAGGTCCAAATGAAACGCAATAATTTCTTGTGGTATGTTCATTAAATAAGTAGCAGGCATGTTGTCAATATAGAGATTTATTTCATCTTTGTTTGGCAGATTCTTTTTTATATTCTTTTTAAATACGTCTTTAAAGTCTGTTTTTGATGCAGGCCTTAGTAAATTTGATTGACTCTTTTTAAAAAGCTCGTTTAGCTGATAAATTGATATCGGGCTTGGTTTCTTTTTTGACAAAGAATATAAATCTGCATAAGAAATAAGATATAAGTTTTTTAACCTTTCCGTGTCTGAAACTAATTGAGCGAATTCTTCAATAGTTTCTTCTCTGTGAAGGTCTCTTAATCTTGAAGTTCTTACCATTTGAAGATGGTTTGCTATGATAAAACTAACGTTATTTATAGTATTCTGATCTAATCTAGTTTTTTTTGCCCAGTTAGAAAATATTTTTGCACCTTCTATATCGTGATTTTCTGAATTTTTTAACTTTGCAATATCATGAAATAAAGCTGCAAGATATAAAACAAGTGGGTTTGATAAAGAATTAAATATTTCTGCTATTTCTTGTCCAAAATCGCCTCTTTCAAACATTTCGAGAGTTTCAATCATAACCATTGTGTGTTCTCCAATAGTAAATTCGTGCATGGGATCTTCGGGTAAAGTATAAAAAATTCCCCTGGTTTCTGGTATCAGTATTTCAAGCAGACCCAAAGATTGCATATTTCTTAATATGGAAGCTTTGTTTTTTCCATTTTTAAGGATTTTTAAAAATACGTTCATAGTCTCATCATTGGGTTTTAGTTTGCTGCGTTGTTTGATAAATTCTTCTTCAAGATTTACTGATAATTCCAGATCGTAAAGAGATTTATATTCAAAAGCTCTTATGAAATCGAATCTAAAAATTTGAATAGGAGAGTCATATTGATAAGTAATACTGTTTCCTTTTATTGAGAAGCAACTTGAAATTTGAAAACCTTCTTGAAGTATCTTTTTTATTCCTCTGCTTGATATTTCTGAGATATTTTCAAGATAATAAATTAATTCTTTCATAAATTCTACTGAGTTTTTATAACCTAAAAATTCTGCTAACCTTGGTTGATAATTTTTTGAAAGATAATCCTGTCTTTTTCTGGCCATTATATGTAATAAGATTCTTATTTTTCTAAGAAATCGATATGACGATTCGAGCCTATTGATATCATCTTTATCCAAAATATAAGTATTTTCTACATCTTTAGCAATTGAACAGTTTGAAAGTGCATACCTACTCTGAAAAATCCATTTAAATGTATGATAATCTCTAAGCCCACCCCTACATTCCTTTAAGTTTGGGCTTAATAAATAAGGGTTATCGCCGAACTTTTGTGACGCTATTTCTCTTTCTGATAACTTTACAAATATGAATTCTGCTAAGTTTAATCTATTCCAAAAATTTCTTTTGAATTCTTGAAATATGTTATTATCTCCAGAAATAATGTTAGAATCTAGAAAGCTGGTTCTTGTAATGTGGTCGATGTGTTTTATTTCTGTAGTTCTAAAACTATAGCCGACTTCTAAATCTATACCAAAAAAGATATCTGACAAAAGTCTGTAGCCTCTTTTTAGAACGTTATCTAAAAAAGGTCCTTCTTCGTTTTGGGACAAAAAAACTAAATCAATATCTGAATAAGGGGCCATCTCACATCTACCAAAACCACCAACAGCAGCTATGCATATATCTTCTTCTGGGAATCCTTCTCCCCTTGCTTCTATTATGCAGAATTTTAATATGTCAGAACATACTTCCCTGTATAGTTTGTTTAAATAACTTTCTACTTCCAGAGGGTCAATGAAACCTGAGATGGTTCTCTCAAACAATATCTTTCGACCGTAAAGGAGACGGTCGCGCAGGTGATATATTACAAAGCTTTCTCTTTCTTTTTTATCTTTTCCATAATAAAAATCTAACTCCATTTGATATATTTTATAATGAATTTGATAAAAGAGAATAGGTTTTGTTAATTAATTTATTTTAGGATTGCCTTGAAATATGATTTTTTTTCTCAAGATTGCGTGCCTAATTTGATTAAAGATATTTTTTCCTGGAAGTTTAGCCAAAAAAGCATTTTTTATTGGATGTATGCTAAAATTTTAATTATTTAATGTTAATTGCTAGTGAAATTATTATATTCCAAAAAAGTGACTAAAGTTATAAAGTAATATATAATTAAGATAATGTTTATGAAATATCTCGTAATTCAAATTTTAGGTTTGGAAAATGAACTTTGAAGATCAACTAGAAATTCTTAAAAGTGAAGCTGAAAATGAATATAGGAAGTTGGAAAAAGAGATTAGAGCTTTGGATCTTGAGATTGAAAGTAGTATTGTAAAGCTCTATGAGTCAATTTTTGGTGAAAGTGAAGAAGATATTTCAGAAGATTTATAGTTTTTAGGCTTGTGGTTTATAATTGCAAAAAATGTTGAATTATTCTCGTGTTTCTTAAATTCAAGGAGGTGAACCGTAGTGTTTTATCAGATTGTAGATTCATCCAGTCAAATAGGTAATTATATTTCCGCTACTGAATTGCTCTCCTCTTTATTGAAAATTTACTACGGTGAGCAGAATGGAATTTTAGCCTTCGACCCTGAGCTTTTTATGGAAGAGAATAATTTTAGCGTACAAGATTCTATTTATCTTCAAAATTGCAATGTTTATTCTGCAGATGATTTGTCTCATGCTATTGCCAGGACTTCAAAGGTTTTAACTTTTAAAGTCATATACAAGCTTTTAAGGGAAATAGAAAAAAATTCAGCTTAATTTTGGAGGTTTTTATGGCTCAGATAACAGTATATGCTTTAAGCACCTGCCCTTATTGTAAGAAGGCTAAAGCTCTTCTTAAAGAATTAGGAGCTGATTTTGAGGCTATTGATGTAGATTTACTTCCAAAGGATGAACAAAACAAAATTCTTGAAACAGTCAAGAAATTTGCTGATAAATGTAATCCTAAGGTTAATCCTGGTTTTCCTACTATAGTTAAAGGGGAAACTATTATAGTAGGTTTTAATGAAGCAAAAATTAAAGGATTAGTGTAAAGCATGGCCCCTGTAACCCCTGAGAAACTATTTGAAATTTTGACAAAATATGCGCATTCTAAAGGACAAGAGTTAAATAACGATTTAGAACATACAATGTCAATTATAAGGGGAATTTTGGAAAATGAGAAAAGAAATGGTTATAGGGGCTGCCCCTGTCGGTTGAACTCTGGTGATAGGGAAAGAGATAGAGATATTATATGTCCTTGTGTGTATAAAGATAAAGACGTTGAAGAATATGGATCGTGCTATTGTGGTTTGTATGTTAGTCATGAATGGAATCAAAACCCAGATAAACGAGTAACTGTTCCTGAGAGGAGACCATTTGACAAGCTTTTTGGATAGGAATATATTATTTTTGTTCTTCTTTTTCTTGAAGAAAGTTAAAAAATTCCATCCCTTCGTTAATAGCTTCACCGATTATTTTATAGATATCGCCCATCAATCTCTGAAATCTGTATTGTGATTCGATTATTTTTCTGCCCTCTGGTATTGCCATTACAAGATCATGAAGCCTTTTTAGATTATCTTTCTTTTCTTTACTTTCTTCTTTTCCAGAAAGCATGTCTATCTCTATCTGGGTTTTTAGGGTGAAGAAATTTTTGACCATTTTATAAAGATTTTCATCACTTTTTACTAATTCTATTGATTTAGTTAGCTCGCTATACTCTTGTGAATCCTTGATTGATTTAGCTAATTCATGTGCTTTGTCATATGGGTTTGACACCTTTTCCCTCCAGAACTAAAAATCTTTCTAGTAATATTTTAGCATCTCTTGCTTGAGTGCCAGGAGTTTCAACTATCACCCTTCCTTTTACAGAATTTTTTAAGAGACTTAATAAGAAAGGATCAATTGGTGGTCCAAAACCTGAGTTTAGAGGTCTATGTCTTACTTCTCCACTATTATTAAATTCTATTTGACTAAAATGTATGTGAAGTTCTTTATAATTTTTAAACTTCTTAAGGATACTAGTAAAATCTTCTTCTCGAGTCAAATTCCCTTTACTAACAGCATAAAGAT
The DNA here is from genome assembly GCF_003057965.1 of Thermodesulfobium acidiphilum. Classification (NCBI taxonomy): domain Bacteria; kingdom Pseudomonadati; phylum Thermodesulfobiota; class Thermodesulfobiia; order Thermodesulfobiales; family Thermodesulfobiaceae; genus Thermodesulfobium; species Thermodesulfobium acidiphilum. Next base: position 1,566,165 of record NZ_CP020921.1, on the reverse strand, counting down.
GAGCAAAATCTATGGCTGGCAAAAAGATCTCGGAATTTATTTTGCATATTTCTATTATTTCATCAACATTTCCTAAACTAATGCTCTTTCCGTGTGTTTCTGGACAAAGCTTAATGTTTTTTATTAATTTTATATTTCTACTGATAAATTGTTCTAAAAAACTAAAAGATCTTTCTAGCATGACTTTTCTTTTATTTCCTTTAGAACTTCCTGGATGAAATATTATTCTATCAGCGCCCATCAAATTTCCAAACTGCAATGTTTTTATCAAATGTTTTTCGCTCTTTTCTAATATTTCTGGATTTGGGCTTGTTATATTTATATAATATGGTGCATGAATACTAAGCTTTATATTCTCACTCTTAAAAGATTCCCCTATTTTTACAGCAGTGCTCTCGCTTAGCCTTATGCCGTGAGTGAGCGGATATTCAAATGCAAAAAGCCCCATTTTTGAGATGTATTTTGCAGAATCTAAGGTTGATTTGAATCCTGATTTATAAAAGAGTTCTTCATTACCGGCTGGGCCAAAAATTAGATTCATGGTAATCTGTCAAATTTTTGTAAAGTTATAACTCCTGAAACAATTAAAATTCCACCAATAATTTGTAGAGTTGTCAAGTTCTCTTTAAGCCAAAAAAATGCAACAATCGAAGCAATGAATGGCTCTAAACATGCTGTAATCCCTGCATTTGTAGGGCTTATTATTGAAACTCCTTTAAAATATAGAAAATATGGAATTAATGTTGAGAATATAGAAAAATAAACTAATATTAACCATGTCGATTTGGACAGACTGAAAATTGTGATGTCGAATGGAGTAATTATATTGATAAAGATTGCTGCAAAGCCAGAGGAATAAAGTATAAGTGTCAAAGGACTATATTTTTTTAAGGACTTTCTACCATAAACGCTTATAAAAGCCATTCCTAATGCAGCTAGTATCCCGTAAAAGAATCCCTGGAACTTTAGAGATGTTTCTGCCATATTGGCTGCAAAACATGCGCCTCCAATTAAGGAGAGTGAGATTGCCATTACCTTTGGTATCGAGATAAGATTTTTCTCAAAAAAGTACAAATATAAAGCCATTAAAACAGGTGACGTGTATTGCAAAAAGACGGCAGTAGATACGTTTGTATACTTTATAGCCATTAAATAAAATAGTTGCATAGTAGACATACCAAATATTCCTAAAATTAAAAAATATAGGATATCAGATTTATCTATGAGTATATGTTTTCTATTAAAGAAATAAAGGTAAATAAAAAGTATTGAAAATGACATAACAAGTCTTATCTTTACAAACAATAAAGGGTCAATAGATTTATTGAAGGCAAATTTTGCCACACACCCCCCAAAACCCCATAAAGATGCAGCACCTATGGTGAAAATATAACCTATCAAGTTATTTTTTGTTAAATCTGTTTTCAACTTATCTTTAGAATTTTAACATAGAAAAGAGGCATTAAAAATTAAGTAATATTGATATATAATTATTAGAAACAAAAAATAGGTGGTGCGGGATGGAAGAAAACTTAACTAATGATTCAAAATATCAGCAGAGATTTCGTTATTTAGGTCTTACTATCGAAGATTTACAAAGGATGGCAAAGTTTAGGCCTTATTTTGAAAAGAAGGCAGATAGCTTTGTGAAAAGGTTTTACGATCACATTACTAGCTTTTCAAACCTTAAAGAAATAATTGATAAAAATTCTACATTAGAAAGATTAAGTAAAACTATGAGGGATTACTTTATCTCTCTTACAAGTCCTGTAATAGATGAAGAGTACTTTCAAAGAAGGCTCTTTGTTGGCAAAAAACACCAATTAATAGGACTTTATCCTTCGTGGTATTTAGGAGCTTATAGACTTTATTTTGAGGAAATCTCTTCTATAGTCCACGAAGTAGAAAAGGATGAATCTGAATTCGCAAAATCCTTTAGTGCTTTTGTTAAAAGGATTATACTCGACATCCAATTAATTATTGACAACTATTTCTCAGAACAACTTGAACACATAATTAAAACTCAAGAACAGGTATCAGAGGCCGTGAAGGTTGTGGAAAGCATTGCAGGCAGGACAAATATACTTTCTTTGAATGCCAGTATTGAAGCGGCTAGAGCAGGAGAAGCTGGTAGGACGTTTGCGGTAGTTGCAAAAGAGGTTAGAAAGTTAGCTGAGGATTCTTCAAGATCTTCAAAAAAGATAATGGAAATGATAGATAAAAATATGCGTGAAATTAGACAAATAAAATATCAAGAAGAAACTTCTTAGAATTTTAAGGTTCTATTATATAAGTTCCTTTAAGGGATTCTAAGATAGAAAACATATTAGAAACTTTGCCAACTGCGAGCTTCTCCTTAACGTTAAAAAAATTTAGGCAGGTTCCACAAACTAGTATTTTTGAACCCTTCTCCTCAAGCATTTTAATTTCTTTTAAGCATTCAGAATCTTGCAGAGTTAGAAAAACGCCAGAATTCATAAAAGCAATAACCTTTGGGTGGTCTTCAAAATATAAAATGGCATCAAAAAAGGCATTTATAAGATTCTTGCCAAGTTCGTCACTTCCATGTCCTAAAGTATTTGATTTTATAAAAACGCTCCAAGGGGCTTGCCCATAAAAATTTTCAAGTTTTCTCTCCTGAGGTTGTTCACTCTTACCTTTTTTTATTTTGCAATAATATAAGTTGTTTTTTTCTTCTACTTCGAAGTGCATGTTTTTATCTTTTGCAAGATTGTTAAGATTATCTCTTGAAGTTTTATTATCAACTATAACTATTATTTCATCATGTTCTTTGAGAGCTTGTTTTGTTAGAACTACTGGTTTTGGGCAAACCATTCCTCTGCAATCAAGTTCAAACATTCTTTCCTCCAGAAGTTTCTTATTTTGATTATTATATCAAAACTTTAGAATCATGTTAAAATAAATAATTATGAATAAATATGAAAGGCTTAAAATTGCTGAGAATTATTTAAATGAGGCAAAAGATCTACTTTCTTTTGGAGCAGAAAGCCACTACATAATGAACGCACTTTATTATTCGATGTTTAATTCAGTATTGGCTATACTAGATATTGGTGATTTTTCTGGGTACACTCATGATTTGATTTTTGAACTATTTGATAAAAAAATAGTAAAAGAAAACAAGTTTTCTGAGGAGCTTTTTGATGCCCTAAAATTTGCCAAAACTTTTAGACATAAGTGTGACAACGATTCGATCTGTAATTTGAGATCGAATCCAACCTTAGAAGATGTTAAATTTCTTTATCCAAAAGCTGTAGAATTTTTGAACACATCTAAACAATTAGTCTAGCAGAAAGCATAGATGCAAAATCTGTCTAAAAATATTACTCTAAATTTTGAATTTATTATTCGTTGTTTAGTTATAGGCTCAACTGTGTTTGGGGGGCTTGCTATGATTTCTTATCTAAAAGAAGAATTTGTATTAAAAAAGGGATATGTTGCAGAAGATGATTTTCTTAAAGGTATTGCTCTAACTCAACTTTTGCCCGGTCCAATTATGATAAATTTGGTTGGTTATGTTGGGTATAGAAGGTTTGGGTTTTTGACAGGTTTAATAGGCGCTCTTGCCCTTGTTTTCCCCTCTGTAATTTTAATATCTATTCTTGCATATTTTTATAAATCCATTAATATATCTACTATTGATCTCTTATTCCATGGTTTAAAACCATTTGTAGTAGCATTTTTCATTTCAGCTTTCCTAAACTTTTATAAAAAATATATAGATATAAATTTTGGAAGAATATTACTATTACTAAGTATTATAAGTTATATGGTAGGAATAAATATCTTTTTAGTTTTTTTGCTTTCTTTTTCTATTTCTATACTTTTCAGAAATTTTCTTCCAGAGAGAAACATTTTCAGTGACGTTATTTCTAAAAAAAAACTATATATCCCAAAAATTGAATTTATAATAGGTATTATTGCTCTTTCTTTGCTCGTGATTTCTGCATATATTATAACGCCTAATCTTATCCCTTTTTATTGTAAAATTACTCAGATAAGTTTTTTGGCTTTTGGTGGAGCTCAAGTTGCTTTGCCTTTATATCAAAAGACTTTTGTAGACTCTATGAAGATAATAAGTCAGGAAAACTTTCTTGATGCAATAGTCCTTAGTCAGATAACACCTGGGCCAATACTGTGTGTTACATCATTTATTGGATTTTTTATCGGGTCATTTTCTGCGGCACTATTTTCTTTTTTGTTTACATTCATGCCCTCAATAGTATTTACGATAATAGTTTCTCCATTTTATGAGAGGATATCACATCTTTCTTGGATTAGGAGTGGAATTTTTGGCCTCTTGATTGCGTTGACTGGGTTATTAGCTTCAATGTCAATTATTTACTTTCCAATGGCTGTAAAAGATCCACTTTCTTTTATCTTTTTAATAATTTTTCTTGTGGGGTTGTATAAAAAAGTAAATATAGTGTTACTTATTTCAGTTGCTATTTTAGGTTCCTTTATTTTGTTTGGAATTCTTCATTTATATTAATTTGTTTTCTTTTTTAATTTATCACTTGATTTTTTTTATTTATTCCTTATATACTTTTAAATATTAAATTTAGAATATTTTTTAAGTAGAAAATGCCATTTATTTTGGAGGGAAAAAGTGGATGTTGTTGTAGCGAGACATCCAATATTCAATAAAAATATGAAAGTTAAAGCATACAAACTTCATTAATACTCTTGTATAAGGATGCTTTGATGGGAAAAAATATCTATTTTCAAGTTTTAGAACTCGTTATCTCTTATGAAAAAACAGAAGTAGATAAATTCTTAAAATTATCGGAGCAATTGAAATTAAATTTTGATGATGTGATAATGGCATATATGGAGGCTATCAAATGGTCATCCCAGCTAACAATACTTTGAGAGTTTCCTTAACTGATTTGATTGATACTTGACATAATTTTTTTTTGTATTATTATGAAATATATTTCATAATAAATTAGGAGGAATAAAAGTAGCAAGACCACCGAAAGAAAGAAGGCTATTTTGTGTGCCTGCTATAAAATGCTTCAAGCCTGTAGATTGCCAATCTTCTTGCCTTGAGATGGCAAACGTTTTGACTTATGAAGAAGTTGAGGCTTTAAGGTTGGTAGATCTGGAAAACTATGATTTTCAGGAAGCAGCAAGAAGTATGCAGGTATCGGCACCGACTTTTTGCAGAATATTAAAATCAGCAAGAGTTAAAGTTGCTCAGTCTATATGGTTTGGAAGGCCTTTTGTAATATCTGGCGGCAATTATAAGATTTTAGATCCGGATAAAGCTTGTAGAAGAGGATGTAAAATGTGTTGGAAAAAAGAAATAAAAAAATGTATTAGATTTAAAAATAACGTAATGGAGGATTAGATTTTGGTAGATAAGGATAAAAACGAAGAAAAGCTTAAAAAGATGGAGGATTTTTTAAAAAAAGTTCCTAATAAAATTATGGTTATGAGCGGCAAAGGTGGAGTAGGAAAGAGCACAGTTGCTGCTAATTTGGCAGTTTTTCTTTCTAATAGAGGATATAAAGTTGGCCTTTTGGATGTAGATGTACACGGACCAAGTATAGGCACAATAATGGGCATAGTTTGGCAAAGGATTTATCCATCTGGTGAAATGTTGAAGCCAGTTCTTTGGAGTAAAAATCTTAAAGTAGTTTCTGTTCAGTTTTTACTTGAAAATCCAGACGATGCAATAATATGGAGAGGTCCTATAAAAATAGGCATTATAAAACAGTTCTTGTCTGATGTTGATTGGGGAGATTTAGATTATCTTATAATCGACAGTCCGCCGGGAACTGGCGACGAGCCTTTAACTATTGCACAAACAATTCCAGATTGTAAAGCTTTAATTGTAACTACACCCCAAAAAGTTTCTCTTGCAGATGTGAGAAAATCTTTAACTTTTTGTAAACAAGTGGGCATTGACGTTCTTGGAGTTATTGAAAATATGAGCGGTTTTGTATGCCCAAATTGTGGGGCTGTTCATAATATATTTAAGTCAGGCGGCGGAGATGAGCTTTCCAAACAATATAAAATAGACTTTTTGGGTAAAATTCCTATCGACCCAAAGGTTGTTGAGGAAAGCGATGAAGGGAATCTTTTAGATAAATATGATGGGAATATAAAGAATATTATGGATGATATAGTTGACAAAATTATTAATAAATTATCTATAAATGAACGAAATAAAGGAGGAGAAAGTTTTATGAGGATTGCTATACCTATGGCACAAGGAGAGTTATGCGCTCATTTTGGTCATTGTGAAGTTTTTGGAGTAGTGGATGTGGAAGATGGGAAAATTGTAAAGGAAGAATATCTTACACCACCCCCGCATGCTCCAGGTGTGATACCCAATTGGCTTGCTCAACAAAAAGTTAACGTAGTTTTGACAGGCGGGATGGGCCCTATGGCTCAAAATTTAATGAGACAAAATGGTATCGAGGTAATTACGGGTGTATCTGGTGGAACTTTAAGAGAAGTGGTAGATGCTTATTTAAATAATAGATTGGTTATAGGTAAAAACTCTTGTGATCATGAGCATGGCAAAGGCCATGAGTGCAAGCATTAGTTGAAAAATGAGAATAGCGTTTGCGGTTTTTGATAATGAGAAGATGATTATGGACGAGAGCTTTGGAAGATCAAAGTTTTTCTTTGTTTATGATACTGAAAGAGAAACGTGGGAACAATACGAAAACGTTCAAAACCTAAAAGCTCCTCAAGGTGCAGGTTTACAGGCAGCACAAACAGTTGTAAATGCAAACGTAGATATTATAATCTCAAAGAATATTGGGCCTAAGGCGTTTGACCTATTAAGATCACAAAATATAAAAATTTATTCTACCGATGAAAAAGACGTTAAATTAGCTCTAAAGTTATTTTTAGAAGGCAAGTTACAAGAACTAAAAGATCCAAATCAGTTTGGAATGGGTTAGAGCAAATATTATATTGTGCATATGGGAGCTTATGATTTAAAATAACCATAAGCTCCTTTTACTTGTTTGATTTTTTTAATTTTAGGAATATAAAATATAATTTTGATTATTAATATTAAGAGGTGACATTATGCCATTAGTTCAGTGGAGCGATGATTTAAGTTCTGGATTTAAAGAAATTGGCGATCAACACAAAGAACTTATAAACAGAGTAAATAAGCTTTTAGATGCTTGTAATCCTGGTAAAGGGAAACAAGAAATAGGTGAGACATTAAACTTTTTGTCAGATTACGTTGTAGAACACTTTAATTCTGAGGAAAAATATATGAAACAATATAATTATCCGGGTTTAAATGAGCAAATTGAACAACACAAATATTTTGTTAGTTATGTAGGAGAGTTAAAAAAAGATTTTGAGCAAAATGGCCCATCAATTTCTCTTACGATGAAATTAAGTAAAAACCTAGTAGATTGGTTGGTTAATCATATAATGAAAGTTGACAAAAAAGCTGGAGCTTTTTTGAAAGAGAAGGTGCGTTAGTATGGAATTTAATTTAAATGTTCCAGTAAAGGATAATATTTTAGAAAGTTTAAACATTGGTGATAGGGTGTATCTAAACGGTATTATATATACAGCAAGGGATTCAGCACATAAAAGAATGATAGAAGCGCTTGATAGTGGGAAAGATTTGCCCTTTGAAATTAATGGCAGCTTCATATATTATGTTGGACCTACTCCTGCAAGGCCTGGTTATGTGATAGGATCTGCAGGTCCTACTACAAGTTATAGGATGGACAAGTATACTCCTCGTTTACTTGATTTAGGTTTAAAGGGGATGATAGGCAAGGGGAATAGATCTAACGAGGTCATACAATCTATTATTAAAAATAAAGCAATATATTTTGCTGCAACTGGCGGCGTTGGTGCCCTTATTTCTAAATGTATTGTTAAATCTGAAATTATTGCTTTTGAGGATCTTGGTCCTGAGGCTATAAGAAGACTTGAGGTAAAAAATTTTCCGGTGATTGTCGTAATAGATACAAAGGGTAAAAATCTCTATGAAGAAGGGATAAAAAAGTATAGAATTGCTTAAAAAATCAATTTAGTTTTTTAATTAATAAATAAATAGCACGAGAAAAGTTGTTTGTTTGGTTCTGAACAATATTTTTATTTTATATTACCTAATATATTACATACTTATATTATTTAATTAATTAAATATAAATTTCTTTAAGCCTCTCTTTAAATTTCTTTATTGTAAATTCTACCGATTCAAGGCTTTCAAGTTCTAATCCTGTAGATTTTAATAATTCTAAAGGAAAATTTGATCCGCCAGATTTTAAAAACTTTATATAACTTGTTATATCTTTATTTAAAATCCTTTGTGCAAAATAATTTGCGCAAGAAAAGCCTGTTGCATATTTATATACATAAAATGGACTATAAAAATGAGGTATTCTTGACCATTCAACTCCAGAGTATTCATCAGTTTCAAACAATTCGCCATAATATTCTCTATTTAAATTGTCATATATACTATTAAGACTTTGTGCGGTTAAAGGTTGAGAATTATCTACTAGTTCAGATAATTTCATTTCAAACTCTGCAAACTGTATTTGTCTATATAAAGTGGTCCTGGTATTTTCTAAAAATTTATTTAAGAAAAATTTTTTCTCAGTTTCATCTAAAGCATTTTTTAATAGATATTCCAGAAGTAACATTTCATTTGTAATAGATGCAATTTCTGCAGAGATAATACTATAGGAAGATTTTGAGTATGGTTGATTTTTGTTTGACAGGGCGCTGTGAATCGCGTGACCTAGTTCGTGTACAAGAGTAAAAACATCTTCTAACTTTCCGTGATAATTAAGGAGTATGTACGGATGCACATCATAACAGGAGGTGGAATATGCACCTGAGGTTTTATTTTTGTTTTCATAAACATCTATCCATCTTTCAATGAAAGCTTTTTGGACTAAATCAATATACTCTTTGCCAAGAGGCATGAGAGAGTTTATTATAATTTCTTTTGAATCTAGGAAGCTAATATCCTTTTCGAAATGAAACAATGAAACGTTAAGATCAAAAAGTCTGACCCTTTCCAAACCTAAAATTTTTGATTTTAATTTTATATATGAATGAAGAGGTTGTAGATTTGATTTCACAATATTTATTAGATTTTTATAAAAATCTTTGCTTACGTTATCTGAAAACAATGAATAGTCTATTGAGGACTCATACCTTCTTACTGATGAGTAAAAATTTAAGAATTTAAATGACATATCTAAATTGGAAGCAAGCATATTTTGATGTTTTTTATAAGTTCCAAAAAGTGATTTATATGCGCTTCCCCTTAAAATTCTATCTTTGCTATGTACATATAAAGAGTATGTTCCCTGTGTTACTGGATATAATTTGTTGTTTGAATCGAATGCTTCAGGAAATTCAAAATCGCTGATAGTTAGGTGATGATAGATATTGGAAGGGGAAAATGCAAGAAGAGAAGTTTTTGCTAGTAACTTTTCTTCATTTTGACTTAAAGTGTGCGGGATTTGTCTGATTAGATTAATTATTTCAAAATTATAATCTTCAAAAACAGGATCTAAAGAAATTTCATTTAAAAATTCTTTACCTAAGGATATTAATTCAGGTTCTATAAAAGCAATCGATTCCTCAAAGCTTTGCGAAAGCCATTGGACGTTGGAGAGCATTATTTGAGATTCTTCTACAGATGAATCCTCATCGAATTTCATATGTGCATAAGTATATAATCTATCTAAAGTTTTTGAAATTTCATCTCTAAATTTTAAACATTCTAAAATTTTTTCTTTATTCTTTAAACCATTTTGGTAATTCTTAATTTCTTGAATAAATTTCTTTACCTTTTTAAAATCAGAATCAAATGCTTCTCTAGATATATATAGATCTTCTATTGACCATTTATAATTGTTGTCAATTTTAGTTCTTTTGGGAATTTCGATTTTATTGTTTTCCAAGTTTGTACCTCCTTAAAATTTTATCTATTGACATATCTGACTAAATATCTTTAAATTCTATCATTAACCTTGAGAGAAGAAAGAGGAGGAAATATGAGAGTAGAAGAAAGGGAGTTGAGCGTTGAGAATCCAAGCTTTGCAAAAATTAAAAGTTTTTTGAAAAATATTGCAGAAAATAGCCCTTTTTACAAAAAGAAGTTTAGAGAAATAGGATTTGACGTGAATGATTTTAAATCGATGAATGACTTTTCTAAATTGCCGTTTACAACAAAAGAGGATTTAAGAGATGCATATCCTTTGGGGATGCTTGCCTGCCCTGAAGAGAAAATAGTTAGGATACACTCTTCGTCCGGAACTACTGGCAAACCAGTCATAATACCATATACTCAGAAAGACATTGATGATTGGAAAATTATGATGAAGAGGTGCTATGAAATAGCGGGGGTAAAGCCAAATGACAGAGTTCAGATTACACCAGGATATGGTTTATGGACTGCTGGTATAGGATTTCAACTGGGAGCTGAATTATTAGGTGCTATGACAATACCAACTGGTCCAGGAAATACTGATAGACAGATAGAAATGATGCTAAACTTAAAATCTACAGTTCTTACTTCAACTTCTTCTTATGCTCTATTATTAGGAGAAGAGATAGAAAGAAGAGGGTTAAGAGAGAAAATATCCTTAAAAATTGGAATAATAGGTTCGGAAAGATGGGGGGATCGTATGAGAAAGAGAATTGAAGAACTTTTGAATATTGAATCATTTGATATATATGGTCTTACTGAAATTTACGGGCCTGGTATTGGCCTTGATTGTAAATATCATAACGGAATTCATGTATTTGATGACTTTATGTATTTCGAAGTAATAGATCCTGATACTTTAGAAGTGTTGCCTGATGGGGTAAGGGGTGAACTGGTAATCACTACTTTCAAAAAAGAAGGTGCTCCGCTTCTTAGATTTAGGACTAGAGACATCACTTCAATAAATCATGAATTGTGTGAATGCGGCTTGAAATATCCAAGAATAGAAAGGTTAACTGGAAGGTCTGATGATATGTTTAAGATAAAGGGTGTAAACTGCTTTCCTGCGCAAATAGAAGTAGTTTTAAGAGAATTTGAAGAATTGTTTTCTGAATACCAGATAATTTTGGATAGATTTGAGGGTAAAGATAGAGCTATTTTGAAGGTTGAGTGTAAAGAACCAGATAACATAAACTTATCGAAAAAGATATCAAGAAGGATAAAGGATAGAGCAGGTGTCACTTTTGATGTTGAACTATTGGCATTTGGGGGTTTGCCAAGAAGCGAGAAGAAAACTAAGAGAGTTTTTGACTTAAGAGAAGAAATTTAGCTAATTTATAAAAAAATTCAAATGTAATTAATAAATTTTTCAAATGCTTCTAAAACTTGTTTAAATAGATAAATCAAACTGATTTTATATTTTTAAAGTATTATCTGGCAATTTTGAACCTTTTTATTATTTTGAATATATAATTTAATTGTGCAGGGTAAAAAGGGTGGTTGAAGAAAGAATAGAAATAAATATCTCTTATATTCGCATAAGTAAAACTTATATAAAAAAATTATTAATGCTATTGTAAAAAATAGTTTTATAAAGTAAGATATAAATGATGTGTATGAATCTATTAGAAAAATCTATAGATATATTTTCAAGGAATAGGGTTTAGAGAATACTTAGGGATAAAGAGTATATGAAAGGAGTGGGGCAATTTAATGAGATTAGTATTTTTAGGTGCACCAGGGGCTGGAAAAGGAACGCAGGCGAAGATGTTAGTGGAGCAGTTAAAGATACCACAGATTTCAACAGGGGATATGTTAAGAAAAGCAGTGGCGGATGGTACACCTCTGGGCAAGGAAGCTAAAAGCTATATGGATAAGGGTGAACTTGTTCCAGATAGCGTAGTAATAGGCCTTATAAAGGAAAGGCTTCAAGAAGCTGATACAGAAAACGGCTTTATTTTAGACGGTTTTCCAAGAAATGTTTCACAGGCTAAAGAGTTAGATTCTCTTCTTGGTGATTTGGGCAAACCTCTAGACGTGGCGCTCGTATTAGATGTCCCATTTGAAGATCTCATGAAGCGATTAACAGGGAGAAGAACGTGTAAATCATGTGGTCAAATGTATAACATCTATTTTTCTCCTCCAAAAGTTGAGGGAAAATGTGACGTTTGTGGGGGAGAACTATATCAACGTGCAGATGATAACGAAGAAACCATTAAGAAAAGACTTGAGGTATACCAGAAATCTACGGAACCTTTAATAGAATACTATAAAAATAAAGGCATATTAAGGGTAGTTCAGGGTACGGGTGATATTAATGCAATATATAGAAAGATTCTTGTTCAGCTTAATCCAGTCGTTTAAAAAATACTATATAAATTACTCTAAAGGGGGTAAAAGGCATTGAGTCAACATGTGGCAGTAGACAACACGCTTTCTCCTCATGGCGGCAAGCTTGTTTATAGGGTTGTCGAGGATAAGGAAAAGGCGAAAGAACTTGCAAAAAATGCAAAGGCAAGAATTCCGGTTAGAGGGCAAATTGCTAGGGAGTGCATAAGCATAGCTTATGGGTTCTTTTCTCCGCTTGAAGGCTTTATGGGTGCAAAAGATGTAGACAGCGTAGTTCATAACATGACATTAGCTAATGGATACGTTTGGTCTATACCAATTGTTTTTGACATGTCAGAAGAAGAAATAGAGAAGTATGGAATATCCAAGGGTGATAGCGTACTTTTCACCTATAAAGAACAGCCTTTAGCAATTTTTGATGTTGAAGAGATGTTTGTTTATGACAAGATTGCTATGGCTAAACATGTTTATGGAACAGATGATGAAAAGCATCCTGGCGTAAAGAGAACTTACGATTACAAAGCTAAGTTTTTGGGAGGCAAAATTACCCTTATCAATCCTCCAGTTTTCAATCCACCCTTTGATCGCTTCTGGTTCCCACCGGCTGAATCAAGAATGCAATTTATGAAAAATGGTTGGACGAAAGTAGTAGCCCATCAAACCAGAAACGTTCCCCACACAGGTCACGAGTGGCTAATGAAGGGTGCATGGTTTGCTGCTAATGCAGATGCAGTGTTAGTTTCTTGCGTGGTTGGAGAGAAGAGAAAGGGCGATTATATAGACGAATGCATAGTTCTTGGCCAAGCAGCTCTCAGAGAGTATGGATACTTTAGAGAAGACGTTCATATGACGTCAATGATTCTCTGGGATATGAGGTATGCAGGGCCTAGAGAAGCAGTATTTCACGCAATAGTTCGTAAAAACCTTGGATGTACTCATCATATGTTTGGCCGCGATCACGCCGGCGTTGGTGATTATTATCCAACCTATGGTGCTCATGAGATCTTCAAAGGTCTACCAGATCTGGGCATTAAGTCTGTTCTAACTAAAGAATGGTATTATTGTCCAGTTTGCGCTGGGATCGTTTATGAAGGATTTGATGGGCACAAAAAACAAAAACAAAAGTTTTCTGGCACAGTAATTCGTTCTATCATTCAACAAGGCGTTAAACCAACAAGGCTCATATTCAGACCTGAGGTATTTGATACTGTTATGATGTGCGCAGATAAATATGGTTTTGGTTCACCTTTCGTAAATGATAACTATCTTGAGAATCGTAATCCAGTCTTTACGATTCCTCCAATGGAGGTGTAATCACAATGAGTAACGCTGATATAAAACTTACAATATCACTTTGGGTTGGACCTGAGAGAGAAGAAGCTTTAAAAAAAGCAAATATGCTTGAAATTCCTGAACTTCAGGAGGCTTTTGCAGGATTAAAGAGATTAAGAGTTCCTATTACATACGAACAAGCTCAAAAGCTTAAAGAGGTTTATCCTTCAGCAAAAATAGACACCTCCTCTACCCAAACGGTAGAGTTGTTGCCAAGAGAGTGTCTTGATAAGATTTTTGCAATGGTAATCGAAAAAAAGAATGTAAACGTGATACCAGATCTTTTAAAATCTTTAGGGAAGTAAAATAAAAATAAATTTTTGAACTTCTCGAGGAGGTGAGATGCCTTAAAAGTTTTCTTTGTAATAAAATTTTCAATAATTTAAGAAATTTAACAAGGAGGAAAAGAGTATGCCAAGTTGGGTAAATCCCGAAAAGTGTGATGGTTGTAAAGCACAGGATAAGACTGCCTGTCAGTATATTTGTCCGAACGATCTTATGACATTGAACAGAGAAATTATGAAAGCCTATAACCAGGAGCCAGAATATTGTTGGGAATGTTATAGCTGTGTGAAAATTTGTCCCCAGCAGGCAATTGAGGTAAGAGGATATGCAGACTTTGTGCCTCTTGGCGGAAATGCTATACCACTTCGTGGATCTGATAACATTATGTGGACATGTAAGTATCGTAATGGCAAAGTAAAGAGATTTAAATTCCCAATCCGTACTGTTCCGGAAGGCTCAATTAAGCCTTATGAGGGGTTTGAGGCCGATCCAAATATGGCTGATCTCGATAAGCCAGGTTTCTTTACGCATAATATGCGTGGGGACACTTTACCAACAATTTAGTAACTTAAAAATTTTTTCAGGAGGTTAAGTAATGGAAAGAGAAGCTTGTACATTCTCGTATTGTGAGAAACCAGCCATTGTAGAGAAGGAAGTAGACCTTCTAATCATTGGCGGTGGAATGGCTGCATGTGGCGCAGCATACGAAGCTGTTAAATGGGCAAAGCCAAATGGCGTGTCTATACTTTTAGTAGATAAGGCTGCTCTTGAAAGATCTGGTGCTGTAGCACAAGGTCTTTCTGCAATTAATACATATATTGGAAGAGATAACAAACCTGAAGATTATGTAAGAATGGTCCGTACAGACCTTATGGGTATCATCCGTGAGGATCTGGTATTCGATCTTGGTCGTCATGTTGATGATTCAGTACACCTTTTTGAGAAGTGGGGGCTTCCAATATGGAAAGCTATAGGTACTGATAAGAACTTGAAATTAGAAGAGGGTGGCGTGCCTCGTAGAACTGGTCGTTGGCAGGTTGCTATTTCGGGTGAATCGTATAAGTGTATCGTCGCAGAAGCTGCAAAGTCGGCAATGGCATCTTATGACAAAGCAGAGTATCTCGAGAGAGTATTCATTGTCAAACTTTTACTCGATTCAAAGGAAGAGAATAGAGTTGCAGCGGCAGCAGGTTTTAGCGTTCGTGAGAATAAAGTTTACTTCATAAAGGCAAAGGCAATGATTATCGCTTGTGGTGGAGCAGTTCACATATATCGTCCACGTTCTGTCCTTGAAGGAATGGGCCGCGCATGGTATCCAGTATGGAATGCTGGTTCTACATATGCTATGCCTTTCCAAATTGGTGCAGAGGCTACAATGATGGAGAATAGGTTTGTACCTGCCAGATTCAAAGATGGTTACGGACCTGTAGGAACGTGGTTTTTGCTCTTCAAGGCTACTGCTACAAATGCAAGAGGTGAGGATTACTGCGCAAAGACGGAATATATTGAAAAATATGCGCCATATAATAAGAACCTTGGTACTTGTATTAGAAACCATATGATGATCGAAGATTTCAAGAGAGGCCTTGGCCCTATGTATATGAATACAGACAAGGCTCTTGCTGAACTTGCAAAGACAATTGACGCAAAGCACGCTAAAGAACTTGAGTCAGAAGCTTGGGAAGACTTCCTTGACATGACAGTTGGGCAGGTTGGTGTATGGCTTGGAAATAATATAGAACCTGACAAGATGCCTTCAGAAATTATGCCAGCCGAACCGTATCTTCTCGGATCACACGCTGGTTGCTGTGGACTTTGGGTTTGTGGTCCAGAAGATCTGCAAAACGATGCAACGAAAAAAGCAGGATATGTTTGGGAATATAAAGGTAAAATTTACAATCGTATGACAACTGTGAACGGTTTGTTTACTTGTGGAGATGGAGTTGGAGCTTCAGGACACAAGTTCTCTTCTGGTTCACATGCGGAAGGACGTATAGCAGCTAAGCAAGCAGTAAGATTTATTCTGAACAACAGAGATTACACCCCATCAGTGGACAAGACGGCAGAAGAATTGGCAGCTGAAATTTATGCACCCATGGAACTCTTTGAGAAATATAAAACAGTTTCAACCACTCCATACACCGTTAATCCACAGTATATTACTCCAAAACAGTTCCTCTTCCGTTTGAATAAGATAATGGATGAGTATGTTGCAGGCACTATAGGTTGGTATTCTACATCAGAAACGCTTCTTACTAAGGCACTCTACTATATGCAATTATTGGAAGAAGATAGCTACAGGATGGCTGCATGGGATCTACATCAACTCATGAGAGTATGGGAGAACTATCACAGGTTCTTGACGGCCCGTATGCACCTCAGGCACATATTGTTCCGCCAGGAAACTCGTTATCCAGGATACTACTATCGTGAAGACTTCAATTTCATAGATGATGCAAATTGGAGATGTTTTGTTAACTCTAAGATGGATCCGAAGACCGGAGAAATTAAGGAATTCAAGAGAGATTACGTTCAGCTTATTCCAGACTAATTGAAATAAGATTAAGCATTACAATACTAAGTGCTGTGGGGGTAATACCTCACAGCACTTATTTTTTAAATTATTTGGAGGTAGGGTAGATGATAGAATTTCAAGGAAAGGTACTGGTTATCGGCGGCGGCATTAGTGGTATTACTGCAGCGATTGAGGCCGCTGAAACGGGTGTAGGGGTTTACCTTGTTGAAAAAAATCCTTATTTAGGCGGTAGAGTAGCTCAGTTGACTAAATATTTTCCAAAACTTTGTCCTCCAACATGTGGTCTGGAACTTAATTTCAGGCGTATGAGGGAAAATAAGGGTGTTGAAATTTTGACACAAACAGAAGTTTTAAAAGTTGAAGGTTCAAAAGGTAACTTTAAAGTTACTCTTAAAAGGATGCCTCGTTTTGTAAATGATAATTGTACTCTATGTGGGGAATGTTTTAACGTTTGCCCTGTTGAAAAGGATAATGAATTCAATTTCAATATGAATAAGTCAAAGGCCATATATAGTCCATTTGAGTTTGCCAATCCTCCATATGCAATTATCGATCCAAATGTTTGCCTGGGCGAAAAGTGTTCAAAGTGTATTGACGTGTGTAAGTATAATGCAATTGATTTAAAAATGAAAGAGGAAATTATAGATGTAACTGTTGATTCAATAATTGTAACTACTGGATGGCAGCCTTATGATGCTGGGAAAATTGACAATTTGAAATTCGGGATAGTCCCAAATGTTATTACAAATATGATGATGGAGAGGCTTGCATCACCGTCAGGACCTACAGGCGGAAAGATATTGAGACCATCTGATGGAAAGCCTGTTAAAAACGTTGCATTTGTTCAGTGTGCTGGTTCAAGAGATGAAAATCACCTTCCTTACTGCTCATATATATGTTGTATGGCATCTCTTAAACAGTGCACCTATTTGTTAGATCAGGATCCAGAAGTAAAGGCTACAATTTACTATATTGACATAAGAACTCCTGGTAGATACGAACAATTTTACTGGAATGTCAAGGAAAATCCGAATATAACCTTTGTAAAGGGTAAAGTTGCAAATATTGAAGCAGATCCTTCTGGCGATGTATGGGTAGAGGCAGAAGATATATTAGCAGGTTCAAAAAATAAAGAAAGATTTGATATGGTTGTTTTGGCTACAGGTATGCAACCAACAACTGCAGACTGGAATTTACCTTTTAATGCCAAAAAGACTCCTGATGGTTTCATAGAACCAGAAAGTTTACCAGATGGTATATACCTTGCTGGTTCAGCAGTAATGCCCTTCGATGTAATACGCTCTTTGCACTCAGCAACAGGCTCAGTGCTTAAAGCCCTTCAAAGTATATCAGGAAGGGGGAATTAATAATGGATAAGAAAATAGGTGTTTATATTTGTTCTGGATGCGAGATTGGCGATGCAGTTGATATTGAAAAACTGGTAGAAATTGCTAAAGAAAAAGGCGTATCTGTAGTTAAAACAAGTGCAAATGTTTGCGGCCCTACCTTTGTAGAAGAAATAAAAAATGATATTGCTAATGAGGGTATAAATACAGTAGTTATTGCTGCTTGCAGTCCGAGAGTGAAAACTGATATATTTAATTTTCCTGGATGTATTGTCGAGCGCGTAAACATTAGAGAATTTGTTGCCTGGGTTATGGAACCAAAGAGCGATGATGCACAGATGGCAGCACAAGACTACCTTCGTATGGGCATTGTTAAAGCAGAGAAGACTAATTTGCCTGAACCATGGATTGGTGAAGACCTATCAGAAGAGATCCTGGTTGTGGGTGGAGGTACGTCTGGTCTTTCAGCTGCTATCGAATCTTCAAAGGCTGGTTTTAAAGTTACAGTAATTGAGAAGGAAGACAAACTTGGAGGTTGGGCTGCAAAATGGTATAAGACTACTCCAACAAAATATCCATTTACCTCACTTGAAGAGCCTGCGGTATTTAAGATGATTAAAGATGTAGAATCTGACCCTAATATAACTGTTTTACTAAACACTAAGATCGTTAAAACTGAAGGAATGCCTGGACTTTTTGACGTTACTTTAAATGTAGCTGGTGAAGAAAGGGTAAAAAGATTTGGGACTATAATAGCCGCAGCTGGTTTCACTCCTTATGATGCTTCAAAACTTGGTAAATTAGGATTTGGAGTTTCGCCTGATGTTATCTCTAATGTAGATTTTGAAAGAATGGTGAGAGAAACTGGAAAGATTACGAGGCCATCTGACGGTAAAACTGCTAAAAGAGTCGCCTTCGTGCTGTGTGCTGGTTCAAGGGACCCAGAGCATCTCCCATATTGTTCTGGATATTGTTGTGCTGCATCTCTAAAACAAGCAAAATATGTAAGAGATATCAACGATGGAATCGCCTATGTGCTTTATAAAGATATAAGAACGCCATCTCAATTCGAATTATTCTATAAAGAACTTCAAAATGATCCAGGAATACTACTTACAAAATGTGAAATTAAAGAGATTTCTTTAGGAGAGGATTCTTCCTTAAACGTTGACGTAACTGACACCTTGCTTGGAGATGAACTCTCTATTGAAGCAGATTTAGTTGTTCTTGTGGTAGGTATGGTTTCTAATGCAAATCAAGAGAAACCTGATATTTTGAATTTACAATATAGACAAGGGCTTGAACTTCCTTTACTTGATACTGGTTATTATCCTGACTCAAATTATGTATGTTTTCCATATGAGAGTAGAAGAACTGGGATATACCCATGTGGAACAATAAGGGCTCCGATGGAAACGTATGGATGTATACAGGACTCCATAGGAGCGGCGCTAAAAGCAATTCAATGTATGTGGCACTATGAGAGAGGTATAGCTGTTCATCCAAGAGGATGGGAGAAGTCTTATCCACAGGTATTTATGCAAAGGTGTACTTCCTGTAAACGTTGTACCGAAGAGTGTCCATTTGGCGCAATAGATGAAGATGAAAAAGGAACCCCATTCTACAAATTTAACCGTTGTAGAAGATGCGGAACCTGTATGGGCGCATGTCCTGAAAGGATCGTTTCTTTCCACGACTTTTCGATTGATATGGTTAATTCAATGATAAAAGAGATTGAAGTTCCAGAAGATGACGAGGAAAAACTCCGTTATCTAGCCTTTGTCTGTGAAAACGATGCTTATCCTGCTCTTGATGCTGCGGCTTTCTTGAGGCATAGGTTTCCACCTGGTATTAGGTTTATTTCTCTTAGATGTGCAGGAAATATGAACCTTGTCTGGATTGCTGATGGGCTTGGGAATGGCTTGGATGGCGCATTAGTTTTAGGCTGTAAGTTTGGTGAAAATTATCAATGTCACTACATCAAGGGATCAGAACTTTGTAACTATAGGTTTGGAAAAGTAGGAGAGACTCTTGATAGGCTTGGTCTTGAATCTGAAAGGGTAGAGATGATGCAGGTTCAGATCTCTGATTACGTGAATATAGCTGATATTCTAAAAGGTTATGTTGAAAGGGTTAAAGAAATTGGTCCTAACCCATTCAAGGGCTTTTAGGGGAGGATGAAAATGGCGAAAAAAATTGTAAAGACTGATTTAGATTTCATAAAGGAAATTATTGCTAACGGAGGCGATAGCGTTAAAAAGTGTTATCAATGCGCTACGTGTTCTGTTGTTTGTAATCTTGCTCCTAATAATTCACCATTTCCAAGAAAAGAAATGGTTATGGCACAGTGGGGAATGAAAGATGCACTTCTTAAAGACGCTGATATCTGGCTATGTCATCAGTGTGCAGATTGTACAGCGTACTGTCCAAGAGGTGCAAAGCCTGGTGATGTTTTGGGTGCTTTAAGAAAAATTACAATAGAAGAGTATGCGCCTGTAAAATTTTTGGCTAAACTTGTAAGCAAACCTGCAATGTGGCCGTTTGCCTTTTTTTTGCCAGTGGTTATACTCTTGATAGATCTTATGCTCAATGGGAAATTACAATATCTTGTAAATCCACAGGCTCTAGTAAATCTATCAATTGAGGGCGAGCATTCAACTGCAGGTAAAATTGTTTTTGCAAAATTGTTTCCAACTGTAACTGGAATAGATATCTTCTTTTTGCCAGCTGCCTTGTTTGCTGTAATTTGTTTTTGGATAGGTTTATCTAACTATTGGAAGGCTTTAAATTCTGAAAGACCTTATCCTGTTATGTTTCAAGGTAGTATTATAGGGTTATTTGCTAGTATTATTTGGGAAGCGCTTACTTCTGTAAGGTTTAAACTTTGTGATACTATGAAGGTCAGATCTACTACTCATTTACTTGTTTTTTGGTCTTTTGTGGGTCTATTCCTTACAACTGCTACTGCATCGGTATATGAGTGGGTTTTGAGGTATCCTTCCCCATATCCCTTATATGATCCTGTAAAAATACTTGGTAACGTTTCTGGAATAGCACTAATTATAGGGGCAATCTGGATGATAAATACAAGATCAACCCTTAAAGTTGGTGCGAATTCAAGTTTTGATTGGCTTTTGTTGATCGTTGTAGCAGGGCTTGGGCTTACCGGAATGGGGGCGGAGATCTTTAGACTTATGAACCTTGCAAGCATTGCATATTGGACATATTTTATTCATCTTACATTTGTTATGTTTTTGTTTATATATGCGCCTTTCTTTAAAATTGCACACCTTGCTTATAGAACTTTAGCTCTTGCATATTCTAATTTAGCCAATCGTGGAGAACCAGATGGTCTTAAGGAATAGCTTAGAAAAGGGGTCTCTTTATGCCTAATATGGATGTTGTTGAAAGGGTAGCACTGGATAGGTCTTCTAAGTTCACGTTTAGTTGTAATAAAGATTTAAGTTGTTGGAATTTATGTTGCAGAGATGTTGATATACTTTTAACTCCCTACGACGTGTTGGAAATGAGGACTGCTCTTGGGCAGTCCTCAGGAGAATTCTTACAAAATAACACTAAAGTAATTATTGATCCGAAAACTAAGATCCCAATGGTTCAAATTATGCTAAAACCTAACGAGAGAGTTTGTGTTTTTAGTAAAGAGGAAGGTTGTGGCATTTATCAAAACAGGCCACTTCTTTGTAGGACCTATCCTATCGGAATAGCTGCCTTAAGAAAAAAGGATGATCCAAATCCTGAAGATGAATTTTTCTTTTTTATTAGAGAAAAATTCTGTAAAGGTTTTTCTCAAGGCAAAGAATTTACAGTAGGGGATTGGTTACAAGATCAAAAAGCAGATTATTTATTAGAGAAGAACAAAGATTGGCTTGAATTTGTTCTTAGAAGAAATGTGATGGGAGTAGAACCATTTAACGAGAAGGAAGCTTCGTTGTATTTTATGGCAATTTATGATCTGGACAAATTTAGAAAATTTGTCTTTGATACTAAATTTCTGGATATTTTCGAAATAAGCAAGGTACGAATTGAAACGATGAAGAAAAATGATGAAGAACTTTTGAAGTTTGGTATGGATTACTTGTTTTTTATGTTCAGGATTAAAAAAACTCTTGAACCTAAAAAAACATAGCCTTTTATAAAGATCCGGGAAGTCCCGGATCTTTACTTATCTATAACTTAAAAGTTTTTTTACATCAAGTATTTTTATTTGTTTTTTTTCCAATTTTATAATGCCGTTTTTTTGTAATATATTAAGAGCTTTTGTAGTTGTCTGTCTACTTGTTCCTACTACCTGAGCAATTTCTTCATGTGTTAAATTTAGAGGAATTTTTATACCATCTTTATCGTCTATCCCCCATTTGAAAGAAGCTTTGTACAAAAAGGAAGCAAGCCTCTTTGAAACATATTTGGAGCTTAGATTGTGTACATTCTCTTCTGCTTCTCTCATGCGTTCAGCTAAAAGTTTCATTACTTTAAGAGAAATATCAAAATTTTCTTTTATTAGATTGTAAAAATCTTCTGTTTTTACGAAACCTATTTCTATATCCGTAATAGCAACTGCATTGCAAGTTCTATTTTTATTTAATAAAACTTCAGCTAATCCTATAATTTCTTTTGGATTTCTTATACAACCGACAACAGATTCTTTGCCATCTTTTGAAATTCTTGATATCTTTACCCATCCAGATTTGATTATAAAAACTCCTTGAGATTTCTCTGATGTAGAAAAAACAGTAGAACCCTTAGGAAGTTTCATAACGATTGCTTTTTCTAAAAGTTTAGACCACTCTTGTTCTGTAAATTCTTTAAGTTCTTTATCTAAGAACAAAATATTATCCAAATTATCTCCCTCTTAATTAAGTCTATAAATATATTTTACTATACAATTATAGTGTAATATAGATGACATTTTTTAGCAATAGATATGACTGAAAAATTTTTTATAAAAAATAATAATTTATATATTAAGCATATTAATAAATTAGGAGGGATTATGAAAAACTATTCTGAGATTCAAGACTTTCTTATGAAAGAATTTAGGTTTATGCATTTTCCTGTAGCTGTGAAATTTATTTTTAAAGATGAAGAATTACAGGATTTTAAAAAAAATGTAAAGGATTATTACGTGCCAAATAAGCCTCTTACCTTTTGTCAGGCAGAAATTGGGCCAAGAATGAAAGGGATTACAGTTCTGCAGGAAAAAGAAGCTTTGGGTTGTTCTAATGCAGCGTATGTATTTGGGTGGAAGGGTTTTGATGAGGCAGAGGTAAAGAGTCATTTAAAGTATGTAAGAGATATGAAACAGGCTGAAAAATTTCTTCTTTCTAAGCCACGATTAGAAGAAGGAAAATTAAAGGCGATTGTAGTTTCTCCTCTTGGAAAAACCTATTTTGACCCAGATGTCGTTCATTTCTATTGTGATAATATGCAAGCTTATCAACTTAGCGTGGGTTGGATGGCACTAAGAGATATTCATCCAATGAAACCGAATGTTACGATGAACTCTGCAGCTTGTGCTGGTAATGTTTATGTTTATAATACGAAACTTGCTTCAACACATCCCGCTTGCAGTGGTAGTTATAACGCTGGTAAGACTGAGAGAGGCGAGACTAACGTAGTAATTCCTGGCGAAGATATAAAAGATTTGGTTTCCTGGTTCAATGAGAGAATTGAAAAGTATGGGAGCGTATCTATAGTAAGACCTGGAGATGAATTTCCTGGTTCAGATGTTTGTAAAAATTGTCCATTAATAGTATTTAGAAAGGGAGAAGTTGCTAATTAGTTCTTTATCAAAATTTATAATATCTTAGAAAGGAGGCAATATGATCTTTCCAGTAGATTGGCTTCAAATTGGTGATCAAAAGGTTCAGATTGATGCAGTAGTATATTTTCTTTGGTCAATTTGGAACGGTTGGATTATGGCAACTGTAGGTGCTTTTGGGGGTATTATGGCAGGTTTTGGCCATATTTCTGTATTGGGTCTTGGTGCAAAGGCTAGTTCTTTAAAAGGCATAAAGGCTTCAGTTGGTGGTAAAGAAATAGATTCAGGTAAGTATTTGTCAGATAATATAAGGTTATCTAACTCACTTATTACAAGCGTAAACACTACTATGGGTACCATACAGTGGTTTTTGAACAAGAGACTGATCTGGACTGCTGGTCTTGCTATGGGTATTGGCAGCGTATTAGGAGCTCAAGCGGGGGTATGGCTTACAGGTGGAAAGCTAAACATGTCAAGCGTTATAGGCATATTTGGTTGTCTTACGCTTCTTGTGTCTATATTTATGTTTTATCAGGTAACCCCCTTTGCAGCAAAGACAAAGAGCAAAGGTAAAGATGCCGCAAAAAGATTCCAGGAGGAAGTAAAGAAGTTAAAAGCTGAAGGACGTCTTAGTGAATTAAAAGGTATTGAAAACCTAAAGCTTGGATTAGCAGCAGTAGAATTTGACTTCTTTGGAGAACACTTCAAAGTAAAAAACTTCGGACCTTTTTTGTTTGGCGTAGTGGTAGGATTTATATCTGCTGTTGCTGGTGTAGGAGGAGGATTTCTTTATGTTCCATTCCTCTCAATAGTTCTTGGACTTCCCTTCTATATTGTTCCAGGCGCATCTGTAATGGCAGTAACCCTTGGCATGCTTTCAACAATAGTAGGTTGGTTAATGTTTGGCATAAAGATAGCTCCACCAATTCTTATAGGCATGGCAGGAATACTAATTGGAGCATATATTGGTCCTAAGACACAGAAGTATTTGCCAATGAATTTTCTTTATATTCTTTTTGGAGTTCTTGCAGTATATGTAGGATTTGGATATATATTAAAGGGCTTTTTCGCAATAAATCTCCCAGGAGTATAAAAGGCTTTGATACTCTTTGTAGTATAATATAAATAATAATATTAAACTAAAAGGGAGTGAGAGAAATGGCCCTTAACAAAATTGATTCTGGATCTCTACCGAATATTACACAAAATACAGCACCCAATAAAAAGGCGAGTCTTTTTGAAACAATGGTAAACCAACAGGTATCCAAACTAACGCAAAACTCTAAACCGTTAAAAGAAAGCAGTAATACTTCAAACTTACGCTCAAAAACAAATACTGTGCAAAATAGTAATTTAGTCTAAATAGTTTAAAGTTTTTCTCTTAAGAGGAAGAGAAATCTTCCTCTTTTTTTATTATTATTAGAAAAGATATATAAGATAATTCAGAATATTCTTATCAATTTATTATTTTAGAAAATACTTTGTATAATGTTAAATAGAGAATTTTATAGAAAGAGGGTGGAAAATGCTCACAAAATTTTTTTGATATTAGTTTTATAAAAAAGATGGGGGTAATAGAATATGAAAATGAGTGTAGTTTTGCCTGTTGTTTTACTTTGTGCACTTGCTTTATTTGCTCTTTCTTTTCTTATGAGTGTTCCAAGCGCAATTTTACTTCTGGTTTTTGGATTCTGTTTATGGGCGGTTGGATATAGATATTACAGTGCCTGGCTCGCTGCCAAAGTAATGTGCTTAGATGCGGGTAGAGAGACGCCTGCCTGTAAAATTAATGACGGAAGAGATTATGTGCCCACAAATAAATATGTTTTATTTGGGCATCAATTTGCGGCTATTGCAGGAGCAGGGCCATTGATTGGACCGGTTCTTGCTGCGCAGTGGGGCTTTATGCCTGGACTTCTTTGGATCGTTTTAGGTGCTGTGATAGCTGGTGCTACACATGATTTTGTTGTTTTAGTCTTATCTGTAAGACAGGGCGGTTTGTCTATTGCAGAAATTGCTAGAAAAGAAATCTCTACTCCTACTGGTAGAGTAATGTCACTTGCAATATTTCTTATAATGGTTCTCACTCTTGCTGGTTTAAGCATTGCGGTAGTAAATGCTCTCAAGGGTTCTCCCTGGGGGACAGTTACTGTAGGTCTAACAATTCCAATTGCATTTCTGATGGGGTTTTGGATGTTTCATTTTAGACCTGGAAAAATAGGTGAAGCCTCTTTAATTGGAGTTATATTATTGTTTGTTGCAACATGGCTTGGGAGTATTGTGCCTGGTACAGAGTTTGCGAAATACTTTACTTATAGCGAACAAACAATGAAAATTTTGCTTCCAACTTACGCTTTTTTTGCATCTGTACTTCCAGTTTGGATGCTTCTTTTGCCAAGAGACTATTTGTCCAGTTATATGAAGATAGGTGTAGCAGTGGCGATTGCTCTGGGAGTATTAATAGCTCATCCAATGCTACAAATGCCGCCATTCACTAAATTTATAAGTGGAGGAGGTCCAATCATTCCGGGTCCACTATTCCCATATTTATTTATAACAATAGCTTGTGGCGCTATATCTGGTTTTCACTGTATGGTTGGAACTGGTACTACACCGAAAATGCTGAGTTGTGAAACTGATGCAAGATTTATTGGGTATGGCGCAATGATAATGGAAAGCTTTGTTGCTGCCCTTGCTTTAATTGCTGCTTGTGTGTTGCCTGTAGGAGACTATTTTGCTATAAATACTGCACCTGCTGTTTTTCAGAAACTTGGTATGCATACCCAGCAAGTTGCTTATATTTCTCAATTGGTAGGAGAAAATCTTGTAGGTAGACCGGGTGGTGCTGTTTCTCTTGCAGCAGGTATAGCTTATATTTTCGATAATGTTCCGTTTCTTACTGGTATGATGGGTTATTGGTATCACTTTATAATTATGTTTGAGGCAATGTTTATATTATCTGCAGTAGATGCGGGTACAAGGGTTGGAAGATATCTTTTACAAGAATTTTTGGGTATATTTGTTCCAAAATTCAAAGATATACACTGGAATTTCGGTATTGTGTTAACTGGTTTTTTGGTTTCGTTTTTCTGGGGCTACCTTCTTTACTCTGGCAATGTTTCCACCATATGGCCTATGTTTGGTGCATCAAACCAGCTTTTGGCCTGTCTTGCGCTCTTGATTGCTACTACTGAAATTTTAAGAAGAACAAGAAAGATATCTTATTCTTTGGTCACAATGATCCCTGGTGCCTTTATGGTAACGATCACATTTACTGCAGCATGGATGAATTTTGCCAATATATTCTTGCCGATGGCACAGAAGGGGAATGTAGCAGGAGTAATTAACGCATTTTTGTCAATATTACTCCTTGCTATGGGAATATGGGTACTTTTCGATTCAATAAGAGTTTGGTTAAAGATACTTTCGGGATCTGACGCTGTAAAATCTACAAGCGATTAATAGTTATTTTTGGCAGGAGAAGTATTTTTCTCCTGCCGTTTTTATACTTTTTTATAAAAATGTGTTATATTTACTTAATTCTTTGTTGGAGGAAGCTTTATTAAATCGAGGATATTATTTCTAATTGTATTATTTTCTTTATGTTTTAAAACAGGGTATGCTTATGCCTCAAACAAAGTCAATGTAGTTCTTTTTTGGAGTCCAACATGCCCTCACTGTCATGACGTAATAGAAAATGTACTTCCTCCAATTCAGGAAAAATTTAAAGATAGATTGTTGATTACTTATATAATGCTTTACAAAGAGAGTCAGGTGAAACCTTTTTATAATTTAGCAGCTGAATATGGTATTAAGAAAAGCGATGTTGGAGTTCCCTTTATGATTATAGGTAACAGGGTATTAATAGGAACCGATGAAATAAAAAAAGATTTGCCAGATTTAATTCAGGATGGTATTAATCATGGCGGCATACCTTTTCCTGAAAGAGTACTTCACTCTGAGTTTTCTAAATATGTAGATATTAATATAATTGAAAATGAAAATTCTGAAGGAAAGCCTTTTGCAATTTTTACATTTTTCTTTTTGGTAATAGTCTCTTCATATTCAATTTTGACGTTTAAATTTAAGAATTTAACGAAATATGCAATTTTTCTCAAATATATCAAAAAATTCTTAACATTAGTATTTATATTAATAGGTCTCTTAATTTCTATTTATTTATTTCATCTGGAAACAACCAATTCTTCTGGAGTGTGTATATTATTTTCAGGTTGTAATACGGTGCAAAGAAGTTCATTCTCTCATATTTTTGGCATAATTCCGTTAGCATTACTGGAGATATTGTTATTTATTAGTTTATTTGGTTTCTGGATAAATTCTTTTATCTTAAAAAGAGACAAAATATTTTACTTTGATTTAAATAAAATAGTTTTTTGGATTACCTTTTTGGCTGTTATTGTTGCTATTTATCTGACAATTCTTGAAATATTTATAGTAAAAGCTGCTTGCGTTTACTGTTTAATATCATCTATAATATTAGGCTTGTTGTTAATTCTCTTTAATCCAAATTTTGATAGGATTAACAACTAATTAAAACAACTTTTTAAAACAGGAAGGAGCAAAGGTTTTGTCTTCAGGTTCAAAAAAAAGAGAAACGTTTTCTTCTGGGATTGCTGTTTTCTTTGCTGCACTTGGATCTGCTGTAGGATTAGGCAACATTTGGAAATTTCCCTATTTGACTGGCATTTTTGGAGGCGGAGCATTTTTATTAGTTTATATTCTTTGCGTTATATTTGTCGGCATACCTGTAATGCTTGCCGAATTTTTCATTGGGAGAAACACCCGTTCTAACGTAATTGGGGCTTTTAAGAAATTGGCTCCGGGTACAATGTGGAAGCATGTAGGTACTATGGGAGTGATAGCTGCATATTTAATTATGTTTTTTTATAGCTGTGTAGCTGGATGGGTTTATTGTTACCTATTTAAATCTATAAGAGGGGATTTTGTTGGTATTACCTTGGAGAGCGCAAAGGTTCAATTTACTCAAACTATAATAGGACCTCTTACGCCAATTCTCTGGCAGTCAATTGTTATGGTAGCTGTTGGATCGATTCTTATTATGGGCGTTCAGAAAGGGATTGAAAGAGTTACCAAAACGCTTATGCCAGTTTTGTTTTTGTTGATCATAATTTGTGATATTAGAGCACTTACTCTTCCGGGAGCTTTTGATGGGGTTAAGTTTCTTTTCAACGTTGATTTTTCAAAACTAACTGCCGTTGCAATTTTGACAGCACTTGGGCTTTCGTTCTTTAAACTCTCTCTTGGTATGGGCACAATGGTTACTTATAGCAGCTATTTTACAAAAGATAACAATCTTTTTAGAACAGCATTTTCAGTTGCCTTTTCTGATACTCTTGTGTCTATTTTGGCAGGACTTGCTATCTTTCCTACGGTTTTTGCTTTTGGAATGCAGCCAGGAGCTGGTCCTGGGCTCTTGTTTATGACAATTCCACTTGTTTTTTCAAAAATACCCATGGGGAATTATTTGCTTATTGCTTTTTTCTTCCTCTCTTCAATTGCAGCTACCACTGCAATGCTCTCTCTTGTAGAGGTGTTAGTGGCATACTATACTGAAGAGTTTGGTATATCAAGAAAAGCTGCAAGTATTGTAAACTCAACAATAATCGTAATAATAGGTTCAACTGCTGCTCTTTCAGTTGACGCCAATTCTCTTTTGGGTTCTATAAAGTTTTTTGGGAAGGGATTTTTTGATTGGTATGACTATATTTCTTCAAATATTTTATTACCCATAGGTGGATTTTTTATTGCAATATTTGTTGGATATATTATGAACCGTAAAGCAGTTTTGGATGAATTTTCAAATAATTTTCTAAAACTTAAATTTGCTACTGAGATATATCTCTTTGTTCTAAAAACTATAACGCCAATATTGCTTATTATAATATTTTTAAATTCTATAGGCATTATTAACTTTAAATAGAGCACCTAATAGTTATATTCCCCATGCCTGTTTTTTTAAACCTTCTTCGTCTAATATTGTGACAATCTTGTTATTTGTGGAGATAATATTTAGATTTTGAAATTTTGTAAATATCCTTGAAAGTGTTTCGGGCATCGTGCCAAAATATTTTGAGAGTTCAGCTCTGGTAAGTGGCAATTCTATCTTTGAGCTTTTTTGAGCTTCTTTTTGGTACAAAAGATAAGATGCTAATCTACCAGAAACTTCTTTTAAGGACAAAGCTTCAATAAGAGAGGTAAAATTTCTAAGTCTAAAGGATACAGCTGATAATATGTTCATTGTGAGATTTGGATTGTTTATTATAAGATTTTTGAAGCCCTCTCTGTCAATTGCTAAAAGAGTGCACTTCTCAATACATTGGGCGTTTGCAGGATAATCAAGTCCTGCAAACATTGGTGCTTCAGCAATCAAATCTCCAGAAGTCATTATGTGAAGTATTTGTTCTTTTCCGGATGGAGAAATTTTAAAAACCTTCATTTTGCCACTTAAAACTATAAATAGGTTTAACGCCAGACTTCCCTCAGTAAAAAGTATTTGGTTATTATCTAGTTCTATTTTATGAGAGATATTTAAAATTTTTGCTATGTCTTCGTTGCTTAAGTTTTTAAAAAAAACGTTGGATCTAAGAATTTTATCCATTAATTATACGTTCTCCTTAAATAATTGTTTTCTATATAATTTTACTATATTGATCTAAATCAATGATTTGTTATCTTTAAAGTTTTATCCTAATTTCTTGATAAAAGATAAAAAAATAAATGAAGGAGAGTGACTTATAATGTTTTGTTATCAATGTGAACAAGCAGCAAAGGGGGTAGGATGTGAAATTCAGGGAGTTTGTGGTAAAGATGAAACTACGAGCAGCTTGCAAGATCTATTGATATTTTCTTTGGAAAGCCTTTCATCTGTAATTCAAAGTGCAAAAGAAGTAGGAATAGATGTAGATGAGAAGCTAGGACACTTTGTTTGTCAGGCATTATTTTCAACACTAACAAATGTAGATTTTGATCCAGAAAGATTGAAAGAGTGGATCAAATTAGCGCAGAAGAAAAGAGATGATTTAAAAAAGGCTGTAACCGAAAATCATGAAATTGAATTTCCTGATATTGCTAACTTTAAGTTTGCAAACAACATTCCAGAATTAGAAGCTCAAGGAAAAAAGTTTGGATTAAAAAATGATCCAGAAACAGATCCAGATAAGAGAGCCTTGAAACATACTATACTTTTTGGTTTAAAGGGCATAGCAGCTTATGCCGATCACGCAGCGATTTTGGGAGAATCTAGCAAGGATCTCTATGAATATATGTTTAGAACCCTTTTTGATCTTACGAGAAATGATATATCTTTAGAGGATTGGGTGACTAGAACTCTCGAAGTAGGGAAATACAATCTTCTTGCTATGGAACTTCTTGATAGAGCAAATACAAAAACTTATGGCGATCCTGTCCCAACAACAGTTCCTCTCGGTCACAAGAAAGGAAAGGCAATATTGGTTTCAGGACACGATTTGAAAGATTTAGAAGAAATTTTGAAACAAAGTCAGGACAAAGGCATTTATGTTTATACCCATGGCGAGATGCTTCCTACTCATGGTTATCCGTTGTTAAAAGAAAAATATCCTCATTTTTATGGGCACTTTGGAACTGCATGGCAAAATCAAATAAAAGAATTTCCTCACTTCCCCGGCCCAATAGTTATGACTACAAACTGTATTCAAAGGCCACAAAAAAGTTATTTTAACAATATTTTTACAACAGGTGTGGTAGCCTGGCCAGGCGTTAAACACATCACAAATTATGACTATTCTTTAGTTATTCAGAAAGCTCTTGAAATGGAAGGATTTGAAGAGGATCTCGATAATGGTTCTGTAATGGTTGGTTTTGGTAGGAAAACGCTTCTTTTGGCAGCCTCAAAGGTCGTAGATCTTGTGAAGAACAAAAAAATAAGACACTTTTTCCTTGTAGGAGGATGTGATGGTGCAAAACCAGGAAGATCTTATTATTCTGAATTTGTAGAAAAAGTACCTGAAGACTGCATTGTATTGACTCTTGCCTGTGGGAAATTTAGATTTTTTGATAAAAAGTTGGGTGAAATTGATGGGCTTCCCAGACTTATAGATGTTGGGCAATGTAATGATGCATATTCAGCAGTAGTACTTGCTGATGCTTTGGCAAAAGCGTTTAATGTAGGGGTTAACGATTTGCCGCTTTCTTTGATACTCTCATGGTATGAGCAAAAAGCAGTGGCAATTTTACTGAGTCTATTGTACCTTGGGATAAAAAATATAAAACTAGGGCCATCTTTGCCTGCTTTTATAACACCAAACGTCCTTGATGTGTTGGTGAAAAACTTTAATATTGCTCCAATCAAAACTCCTGATGAAGATCTCAAAGCAATTTTAGGATAGCCGTTTAAGAAAGAGCCGTGAGTACTGTAATAACAGGCGCGGCTCTTCTTTCTTTATTATTAAATTTTTAAATTTGTTTTAGTACAAATAGAAGCTGGTTTTCTACCACACTTTCGTTAAGATTTACACATATTTCTTTTATCATGCAGTCAAATGGCGCAAGAAGGGGGGTTTCCATTTTCATAGCTTCGAGATTTGCTATTTCTTCACCTTTGTGGTATATGTCTCCTACTTTTATAGGGTCTCTTTTTGGATTACCAAGTCTCCAGATATTACCATTGATGGGAGAACCAAGCTCATTAGAACCTTTTGCAAATCTAATTTCCTTTTTCTTTGCTCTTGGCGTTTCGACTTTATATACTCTAGTTTTGTTGTTTACCTCCATAACTACGTGAATAATGCCTTCATGTTCTTTCCCTATAGAAACTAATTCAAGGGTATAAGGCTTTTCAGAGAAAGTAAATTCTACTTTATCTCCTGGATTCTTCAATCCGTTGATAAAAACGTTTGTTGGAAGTACTATTGGAGCATCTCCATATTTTTCTCTAAAATTAATCATTTCTATAGCATCCTTTGGGTGCATTAGATAAAGAATAAACTCTTCTTCTGAAGGTAATCTTGAAATTTTTTCTTTCAACTCTTCTCTTGTTCTTTCTAGATCCTCTTCTTCAATATGTTCTAATGGCGACACGTCAACTCTTGATTTTATTTTTTCTTCCCATTCATCTGAAAAAGTGCTTTGATAAACCCAATCATCAGGCCATCCTACAGGAAGTTTTCCATAAAGTCCGAGAAGCAAATTCTTAAAATCGCCTGGCGCATTTTTAAAAAGTTCTAACAATTCATTTTTTTCTTCATCGTTCATTTCTTCAAATTTACAATTCTTTTCTTCAACGAATTTTTCTAAAAGTCTTATGATATGAGTTACTCCAGCTTCACCTCTCTCTTTTGAATATCTATTAATTATTCCGCTACACGTAACCCAGGTTATTTGCGATCCAGGAGTTACATCAAAATATTTAACTATTCTATTGTAAAGAGACATTAATTTTAATATATGTGGCATTAGGTTTAAAAAACCGCCTTTTTGAGCTTGTTCAAAAGAACTAGGAAAAGCTCCACCAGGCATTTTGTGTTTAGTTACAAAATAGTCAAACCCTTTAAAGGGGGACTCAGCCCATTCGTAATGCTTTATCCATTCTCTTACTGTTTGAATTGCCTCAAAAGCTGCCTTGGTGTTTAGGTGAACGTTTATTCCAGATTCTGTAAGGTATGCATAGGTGCTCATAATTGGAGGTTGTCCGTAAAACCTAACTAATGAGTCTTCCTCTACGTCTATTATTTTTGCACCTGCTTGGGCTGCTGCAAGGTATGCCGGAAGAGCAAGTCCATCTGTAGTATGTCTGTGGTAGTGAATTACCAGGTCTGGATATTTTTGTTTTATAGAATCTATTAAGCTATATATTCTTTTTGGGCTACCAACTCCTGCCATATCCTTTATGCATAGTATTATTTCATTTATTCCAGAACAAAGAGAAACAATTTCATCGACTGTTTTTAGATAATATTCGTTTGTAGCCCATTCTACCTCGGTAAACGAGATTGCAGGTTCGAAAAGCTTTCCTCTACTCATTACTACCTCTGCAACTGTTTTCATGTTTCTTATGTCATTTAAAAAGGAAAAGCATCTCCAAACGTCAATATCAACTTTAGAAACAACATATTCGATTACGTTTTTTGGATACGGTCTGTATCCCCAAAGATTGGTTTCTCTTACTAGGGTTTGAAGTAATACATTAGGCATTAATTCTCTGTATATCTCTATTTCTTCAAAGGGCGATTCTTTTCTGTTCATTACCCCCACATGCCATCTTGCGCCCCCATGACATTCTGAACTGAAAAGACCCATTTTGTTATAAAGTGGCGCAAGTGTTTTAAGATCATAGATTCTGTGTCTATTCTTAAAATCTGATTGACCTGCATCTCTCATGCCTGTGGAAGTAAAACAAACCCCATTTAGATTTCTGACGCTCTTTACTACTTCTGAAGGACTCATTCCAGGTTTGACAAAAATATATTCAGACATAACCTCACCTCACATCCACTTTTGTTGGCCAAGTGCGCTTATTTCTGCAACGTAACGGGCAATCTTTAAGACTTCATCTTCCGGGTCTCTTTCTTTGAAAGATGATACCAATTCGTCCATATGTTCTTCGATGAATCTAGTTGAAAACTCTCCCGAAATAAATTTTGGGTGCCTTAGTATACTAAGAAGAAGTGGAGCAATTGTCTTAACTCCTTCAACTCTTAATCCTCTAGATAAGGCCCTGTCCATTGTTCTTATTGCATCTGTTCTATCTGCTCCAGCACTAATTAAGAGCATAAACATTGAATCATAAAAGGGAGGTATGGATGCACCCTCATATGCGCCAGGAGAAATTCTTATACCTGGTCCATGTGGAACCTGAAGTCTTGTGATTCTTCCGAAAGATGGAGAGAAGTTTTTAGGGTCTTCAGCGTTTAACCTACACTCTATTGACCACCTATTTTGATGTATGTCTGATTGGTTGAAAGGTAATTTTTTACCTTCCGCTATGTCTATCATTAAGCTCACAATATCAAGTCCAGTTGAGAGTTCTGTAATACCATGTTCCACCTGAAGCCTTGTATTTACTTCGAGAAAATAGAATTTTTTTGTGTTTGAGTCGTATAAAAATTCTACTGTTCCAGCAGATGTATAACCAATCTCTCTCATAAACCTTACTGCTGTAAAACATATTTCTTGTCTGAGAGTGTCGTCAAGGCTTGGAGATGGTGTTTCTTCAATGATTTTTTGATTTCTCCTTTGAATTGTGCATTCTCTTTCGAAAAGATGACATATAGAGCCATATTCATCGGCTATAATTTGGACTTCTATATGCCTTCCTCTTTCTATGTATTTTTCTACAAGAACTTTATCATCACCAAAGGACTTAAGTGCTTCAGATTTTACCTGGGTAAATGCGCTTTGGATGTCCTCTGTCTTTTCAACCTTTAGCATGCCCTTGCCTCCGCCGCCAGCTGAGGCTTTAACTAAAATTGGGAAAGATACATCTTCTTCCTTCATCCAATTTATAATTTCTTCATAACTTTTGGCATTGTCTATGCCGGGTATTACAGGAACATTTGCACGTTTTGCCCATTTTTTTGCCTCTATCTTATCTCCCATAGATTTTATAACTTTTGGCTTTGGCCCGATCCATATAAGTCCTGCATCTATAACTCTTTGAGCAAATATGTGATTTTCTGAGAGAAATCCCCATCCTGGGTGCACAGCATTGCATCCAGTTTTTAAAGCTGCCTCAATTATTGCATCCATATTTAGATAGGATTTTATTGGTGGAGCTTCTCCGATATGTACTGCAGAATCAGATGAGAGCACGTGTAATCCCAATCTATCAGGAGTACTATATACAGCTGTAGTTGGGATCTTTTTATCTCTGCATGTGTGCATCACCCTTACTGCACTAACTCCTCGATTTGCAATAAGTACCTTTTTTATTTTTCTTTCCATCGTTATACACACCCTTTTCTGCAGTATATTAGTGCATATTATATATGCAAAAGTTAAATTTTGTTAATATTTATTATTTGATAAACTTTATTTCATATAAAATAATTTTTGTTTTATAATTAATTAAATTTATATAGTATGGGGTGAAGTAAAGTTGATGAATCTTCTTAGAAAAATTCTTCGTCTTGAAGAAGATAGGATGACTTATGTGGATCCAAGATTTGCGATGGCTGCTGTCAGGACATTTTTGGCATGGGTCAGGACAGCTTTTAATATGTTGGGTTTTGGTATTGCTCTTGATAAAGTAGATGTTTGGCTTCAAACTCAACCAGGTATTTCTTCATACATAAGGGGGACGGTAGGTTCAATACATATAATTGTTATCTTACTTCTCTTGATGTCAGTTTGCACAATACTTGCTGGTGCAATAGACTATGTCCAAAATGTAAGAAAGATAAGAGCAGGATATTTTCAATGTTCTCCAGAATACCATATAGGATATATGTCTTTCGTTGTAGCTGTTTTATTGGTTTTGGTTTTATTTGTTCTTATAAGGGCATAGTTCATTAAAAAGAGGTTAATAACTTGTTTCTTGGAAGAAAAAATAATATAAAAGAAGAAGATGCCAAAGAAAGTATGGCTGCTGTCAGAACGCTTCTTTCCTGGATTAGGACATCACTTGGATTGATGGCGTTTAGCGTTCTCCTTGATAGATTCGATCTCTTTATCCACTATCTTGGTCCCACATTTGGCATCCCTGAAGAGAAGAGTCTATATCTTTATTGGGTGGCTGTTGTTTTTGCGGGGCTTTCTTTTTTAACTGTTATTGTCGGGCTCATAGATTATATCGTTGTGAAAAGAAGAATTGAATTGGGAGAGTATAGATCGAATGCTTTTATTTATATTTTTTATACGCTTATAGTAATCTTTGTTTTGAGTATTTTGGGGTATAGTGTATTTATTCATCGCTAATTTATCAACCTAATTTTTAAAAACTTGATTCCCAAAATTGTGAAGATTACTGTTATTATCAACAATATTATTATATTTATTATGTCTAGTGATTGACCAAGATAAAATTCTCTTGAAATCTTCACTGCATAATATAAAGGAAAAAGAGTTTTTAGAATTATTTTTAGAAATATTGGTAATATATTAATAGGGAAATATGTTCCAGAGAACAATATCATTGGATTTATGTATACAAAATAAAGATAATCAAAAAACATTATATTAGGCACTACTGAAGTAAAAAACATGCCAATTGATGCAAACGTTAACCCAAGAAGTGGCAAAACTAAAATTATTATTAAAAAGCTTAAATTTTTTATTAATCCAAAACAAGACAAGACAAAAATTACTATTATTGCATATAGCGTTCCTCTAAAAGCCCCCCAAAGCATTTCCCCCAAAACAATGTCTTTTACTGTAGCGTTTGTAGATAGCCAGGCTGTATATATGTTTTCGTAATACATCCTTACAAAGGCATTGTAAGTTGTTTCAAAAAATGAACCGTATAAAACGCTTATAACAACCATTGCAGGCGCTATAAATTCAACATAAGATAAACCCTCAACACTGGGAATAAATTTTCCTATACCAAAGCCAAAGGCTAAAAGAAAAAGTAAAGGATCTATCCCACTTATCAATGTGCCCCAGGCTCGCTTTTTAAATGAGATAATATTTCTTTTGAATATTATTAAAAATGGTATCAAACTTTTTCTCCAGTAAGATACAAAAAGAGATCGTCAAGAGTAGTTTCTCTTATTGTACATGGTTCTATCCCAAATAATTTTAGCTTTGAAAGCAAACCTTCTTTGTTTGACGTGAAAATAAAGGTTTTGTCTTCATATATATAACTTTTGTAGCTTTCAATTGATATCCTTTTTTTTATTTCAAATACAAAATTTTCAAGGATATTTTTTATAAGATCCTGCGGATTTCCGCTTAAAATCAACTTACCCTTATTTAGAAAGGCAATTGTATCTGCCAAAAAACTTGCTTCTTCCATATAGTGTGTAGTAAATATTGTTGATACGTTTTGGGATTTTAAACCGATTATTATATCCCAAAATTGTCTTCTGATAGATGGATCAAGTCCAACAGTAGGTTCATCCAGGATTAATAGCTTGGGATCGGTTAAAAG
The DNA here is from genome assembly GCF_003057965.1 of Thermodesulfobium acidiphilum. NCBI lineage: Bacteria > Pseudomonadati > Thermodesulfobiota > Thermodesulfobiia > Thermodesulfobiales > Thermodesulfobiaceae > Thermodesulfobium > Thermodesulfobium acidiphilum. Next base: position 1,528,467 of record NZ_CP020921.1, on the reverse strand, counting down.
TGCCCTTAAAAGCATAATCTTTCTTTTTGTGCCGCCAGAGAGATTTCTTATATCTTCGTGTTTATATTTATCAAGTCCGAATTTCTGCAGCAGATTTAAAGATCTCTCTTTAGCAATTTTTATGTTTAAGCCACATAGTTCTGAGTGTACTATAAGGTTTTCAAGTACATTGATGTCTTGGTCTAAATTGTTTTCTTGAGGAACCAAACCAATTTTATTTTTTATTTTTTTAAACTCATCTGTGCTTCTTCCAAAGATTTTTATCTTTCCAGAGTTAGCTTTTGAAAAACCAGATATTATTTTTGTAAGCGTGGTCTTTCCTGAACCGTTTGGTCCAATGAGAGAGAATATCTGCCCTTCTTCCAACGAGAAGCTAATCCCTTCAAGGACTTTTAGCTTTTTATAATATTTTGTTAATGATTCAACTTGAATAACGCTCATCTAACTTCGAATACTTTTTATAGCGTTTCTTGGCATAAATATCCATAAAAAGTATTCGCTTGACAAAGTGGATTGTTTATTAAAAATTTTTAGTCGTAAGATAGGCGAACTTTTTCATTGGTTAAGGTTAGCTTAATTATTTCACGCCATTCTTGGTTATCGTATGTCCCCAATTTTGAGTGTGTTTTAAGGTATTTTTCTGGAATAGGATGTGTACCTATTACTGCCGGGATCTTATATTTTTCTTCTATAAAAGATTTGAAGTAATTGATGTACGGGCATGGAGGATAGCCTACAATTAGTCCAGTTGCAAGGTGAATCGCATTGACGCCATTTTTTATCATCTCTTCAGGTGCATATTCAATATTTCCGCCCGGACAACCGCCGCATGAGGTATATCCAGCAATCTCAACTTCCTTGTCCTTGTAGATCGAGAAGGCACCTTCTCGATCTTGCAAAGACCTAAAACACTTGCCCCCTGCACACGACCTGTAGCGATCGCAAATAATTATCCCAACTTTTACTTTGTCGCTCATTTTTACTTCCCTAAAATTTTATTTTTTTAAATCTTTATTCTACAAGATAAAATGGTGCCGGGGGTGGGACTCGAACCCACACGGGGGATGCCCGACGGATTTTAAGTCCGTTGCGTCTGCCATTTCGCCACCCCGGCATTTGATTTTGGAGGCGACGCCCAGATTCGAACTGGGGAATGAGGGCTTTGCAGGCCCTTGCCTTACCGCTTGGCCACGTCGCCATATTAACTGGAGCGGGCGAAGGGGCTCGAACCCTCAACCCTCGGCTTGGGAAGCCGATGCTCTACCATTGAACTACGCCCGCTAATAAACATTTTATGTATTTGAATTATATCAAATAATTTAACATTTGCAAACTTTATTCTGAACTTTCTTTGCCGATATTATTAAAGTAAGTTTCTAATACTTTTTCTCTCGTAATCATGCCCAATAGTACGTTTTTATCTACAACTGGCAAAAAAGATATGTCGTTTTTATACATTAAAGATAGGGCATTGTAAAGGCTATCCTCTGGGGATATTATTATTGCAGGTGAATTCATTATATCTGCAACTTTTTTATCCTTTCCTCCTTCGCAGTTGTTTAATAGATCCTGATTACAAACAACACCAACTAATGAATTGTTTTGAGCCGAGCAAACAGGCATTCCTGATATCTTGTGTTTTTTTAAAGTTTCTGCGGCAGCTTTTATACTGTCTTCCTCAGTTACAATAGGGACATCTTTTATTAATATTTCTTTTGTTTTTATCTTGTCAAGAATAGGCTTATAGTAGTCAAATTTGTGGGCTGGAGATTCGGATGGTGATTTTACCTGGCTCTTATATATAGTATTTTTACCAACTATGACGTACGATATGGCAACTGCTATCATCGCAGGAATCGTTAGTACATATCCGCCTGTCATTTCGCTAACCATAAACATTACTGCAAGAGGGCATCTTGCTACTCCTCCGAACAGTGCCATCATGCCTATAACCATAAAAACCTCTGGTATATATGAAATGTGAAGAGGTGACAAGCTAATGATCTTCCATAAGGCAAGTCCAACCATACTGCCAATAAATAGCCCTGGCGCAAAAACGCCGCCGCTTCCCCCTGAGCCTATTGTTAGAGACGTCGCGATTATTTTTAGAAAAATTATAGCTATTACAATTTCTAATGGAATTGAGTTATTCATTCCTATTTGAATCCAACCATAGCCCATGCTAAGAATTTGCGGATATAACATGCCGATTAGCCCAACAATTAGACCTCCTATTGCAGGTTTGAAGGTGTTAGGAATCTTTATTTTTTTAAATAAAGCTGTTGTTCCATAAAAAGTTTTTGTATATAGAATTCCGATAAGGCCGCATAATAAACCGAGAATAGCAAAATATACAAGGCTTTGAGGGGAAAAAGAGTAATTAGTAGGGAATTTGCCAAATATTGGAGTGTATCCTTTATAAGAAGCAAATATTACATACCCTATCAAGGATGCAACGAAAGATGGTATAAGTGCGTCTATCTCGAAGCCATCTAAATAAAGTATTTCAGTGCTCAGAAGCGCTCCGCCAAGTGGGGCTTTGAAAATTGAACCTATTCCTGCTCCTATCCCAACTACTACCGCAAGTCGTCTGTCCTTAACGCTCAAATTTAAGCTTTGTGCTACTATTGAGCCTATTCCTGCTGCTATTTGTGCTGTGGGACCCTCTCTTCCTGCGCTCCCTCCGCTTCCAATTGTTATTGCCGATGCAATTGTTTTTATAAGGGGGATGCGTTTTCGTATTATCCCCTTTTTGTTGTGAAATGCGTCAATTGCTGCGTCTGTGCCATGTCCCTCTGCTTCTGGTGCGAACTTATAAACCAAGAAGCCACTTAAAAGACCACCAATTGTAGTAGATACTGGAATCATCCAATACCTTAATATGGGGACTATCTTTGTAACTCCTTCTCCTGCAGGAGAAGGAGGATAGCATCCTGCACTGAGACCCAGAAATAAATACGTACAAAATTGTATAGCGCTGTAGAAAAATATTGCGCCCAGTCCGCCAGCAATTCCTATTATGACGCTTAAGAATCCCCACTTCTTTATATATTGGACTTGTTCTTCGTCCATATCAATCAGTCTGTTCAAAAGTGCCTCCTAAGTTATTCTAAAAATTTTGATATTAAACTTTCCCTTTCGTTTTGGCCTTTACTTAATATGTTCTCGACATCGCCTTTGTCTATTTTCTCATAGGATTCTATAAATGATTGTCCTAATTTCTTTATCTTTCTAATGAAATATTCTTCTCCTCCTTCATCAAACATTATTGATTTGAATTTTGGACTAAGTACCTTTGTAATCTGGATTTCGATATCTTTACCATCTTTATACGATAGGATTATTTCTTCTTTAAATGGATTTTGCAAGTCTTTAAAAAGATTGCCCTCTGTAGCGTGAAGGATGGCCTCTTTGAAATCTACTTCGTGTTTTTTTTCGATGTTTTTATGTTTGACGTTAAAGTAAGCTCTCTCGTTTTCAAAATCAATTTGCATGTCTACTATGTATGGTTCGTCAGATACTCCAATATTTAATTTCCATTCTTTGTGAGCAATACTACCTTCAAAATTCCATCCGTAGCTTTTTAGTCTTTCTGTTTTAGTCATAGTTACCCCTTAAAGAAATAACCAGAGGATAGACCCCGGGTTATTTGAAATTTTATTAATATTAATTATTATTAAACTTTAAACTTCTTTACCTCTTCAGATATCTTTTCTGTATTTTCCATAAGATTTTTCGAGATTTCCTCGAACTCTTTTACTATTTTATCACTTTCTTCTGTTGTAGATGCGAGCTCCTGTGCTGAAGCTGATGATTCTTCCGAGATCGCAGCAAGGCTTTCTATTTCATTAGATATTTCTTTTGATGAAGCTGCCATTTCCTGTGCTGAGGCAGTGTATTCTTCTGATAGGGCAGCAAGGTTGCTAACGTTTAGGTTTACCGTTGATAGGTTAGCAATTAGTTGTGCTCCTATCTTTTCTCTTTGTTCTAAGAGAGATCCTATCTTGTCTATAGATGTGAGTATTGCCTGGAAAGTCTTTGACGTAGACTCTGAGGCTTCTAATCCTGTGGTTACGTCGTTTAAGGTATCTTGCATAGAGTCCATTGCATTTCTCGTTTCCTTGTTGGTTTCGCTTATTATTAAAGCTATTTCATTTGCAGCCTTTTGAGATTCCTCTGCTAACTTTCTTACTTCATCTGCAACCACTGCAAAGCCTCTGCCCGCATCTCCTGCTCTTGCAGCTTCTATTGCAGCATTTAGAGCTAAGAGATTTGTCTGGTCTGAGATGTTTGATATCAGATCTACAATTTTTCCAATATCCTCAGATTTCCTGCTAAGAGATTGTATTACCTCTGCCAACTTCTTGACAGATTCAAGGCTCTTGTGAGAGCTCTCATTTGTCTTTGTCATAAGGATGTTGCCGTCCTGAGCCTTGTCCTTCATTGACACAGACAGATCTGTGAGTTCTTTGTTGCTCTTCTTTGTCTCTTCCATAATTGAGTTTATCTGATCTATCATCTGGGCAATCTGCTCTGTATTGTTTGCCTGTTCTTCTGCTCCCTTTGCAATTGCCTGAGTAGTGCTTGAGAAGGTGTTTACTTTATTAGAGAGCGTCTGAGCTATCTTTGATATCTCCTCTGCTCCATGTGCTGTATTCGAAGCTGCCTGAGAAACTTCTCCTGATGAACGAGACAATATAGTTGCGTTTTCTTTTACCCTTTCAGATGCGCTCTGTAAGTCTGACACAAGGTTTTTTAGACTCTGTATTACAGACTTTGTATTTTCTGCCATCTTCTTGGTGCTCTGTGAAAGAAGTCCTAGTTCACCAAAGTAATTGGTATTTATATCTACATTTAAGTCTCCTTCTGAAATCTTCTTGTTTACTTCCACTATCTCTGAAAGAGGCTTTGTAATGCTTTTTGATATGAACTTAAATATTATGAGAGATATTATAGATATTACTATTATGGCTATAAGTATAATTATGAGAAGGTTGTAAAGTCCTGAGTAGAAATCAGACAATAAAACAGGGATTGCTAATATCCACCCAGTAGAGGGAATTCTATCCCAAACAAGTATCTTGTCCTGTCCAAGAAAACTATAGGTGCCATATCCTGTGGACTCGCTTACTACTCTCTTGCCAAGTTCAGCAAGTGATGGAGTTATTAGTTTGCTAACATTTGTAATATTTTCTTTCATAACCATTTCTTTAAGAGGATGTACTACAAAGAGGCCACTTTTGTCAAGCAAAAAGCCATATCCTGACTTTCCAAATTTTATATTTGATATCATCTCGTCTATTGCATCAGCTTTTACAGCATCTGCTACAATGCCTATTATCTTTCCTGACTGATTTAATACAGGTACAGCAATTACAAATATCTTTTTCCCTGTGCTTTTGGATATTAGCAGAGATGATGTTGTAGTTTTTCCTGTGGACATGACCTCTTTGAAATAGTCTCTATCCGATAAATTCGCATTGGCTGGCCCTGTGTTTGTAATATAACTGCCATCAGTTTTTACAAAGAATATAAGCTCAGCTTCTGGAAACATTGGAAAGACTGAGCTTAACGTGTTTAATATGGTTTTTTCATCATTAGTTTGAAATGATGGATTTTTTGCAAGATTTTGAAGAGCTTCAATTCTATTTGTTATGTAATTGTTTATCCCTGCAACTGAATCCTTTGCGGTTTCTTGCATTGCAGCAATTGTTTGGTCTTTTACGCTTTCCTTGATTACGAAATATGAAACTAGCATAATAGATGTACCAAAAATTACGATAATTAGAATTGCCGATAGTGTTAATCTTAAACTTATGGTATGCCATAATTTAGCATAATTAAATTTGGATAATTTTTTATTATTATCGTTTTTCATTTCTATCCTCCTTATATTAAGTAAACCTAAATATAACACAATTTATAAAATTTCAAAAATATATAAATAATTTAACATAATATTAAGATGATATAGATTTTTTATAATTATTTGAATTGTCATTCAATTCTTAATATTGATTTTTTCTTGATTTTCTCTTGTATACCAAATATAATAAAATACCAAAGGTAAATAAATGGCTTAGATAAAAGAAAGGATGGTGATATGTATTAGCAATTCTTATGGTTTCAATAAAAAATATAAGGGGGTTAGTCTATGTTTGTACAGAACTATGATCCGCTAAACAATTTTGCGTTATCAGTTTTTTGTGCCTCATTGCCGTTGATTATTTTACTTTACTTACTGGCACTGCATCCAGGGAAAGATTCTCAAGGAAGAAAGAAGCTTGGAGTAGATGCGCGTTTTGCCACTGTGACTGCTGCGGTAGTTGCTCTTCTAATTGCTATAGGTATTTATAAAATGCCAGCTACTCAGGCATTTCTTTCATGGTTTTTGGGTGCTTTGATTGGGTTATATCCTATCTGCTGGATAGTAATAACAGTTTTATTTCTTTATGAAATGACTGTAATATCTGGTTCTTTTGATGTTATGCGCCATAGTATTATGAAAATTACTCAGGATAAGAGAGTTCAGGTCCTGATCGTTGCCTTCGGTTTTGGAGCATTCCTTGAAGGTGCTGCAGGTTTTGGAACTCCTGTCGCAGTATGTGCGGCAATATTGGTAGGAATGGGAATAGCCCCTCTTGAAGCAGCTCTTTTGTGTCTGTTGGGAGACACTGCTCCAGTTGCATTTGGTGGTGTAGGTATTCCTATGATTATGATGGGTCAAGTAACAGGCTTGCCAGTGAACGATATCACAGCAATGGTAGGAAGAATTTTGCCATTCTTTTCTTTTTTGGTTCCATTCTGGATTATGTTTACATACGTAATTTTACTTGAGAAGAAAAGCATGTCGGAGTTTTCTGAGGTTATTCCTGCTGCATTTGTTTCGGGCATATCCTTTGCTTTAACACAATACTTTTTAGCTCAGCATCTTGGTCCTCAATTAATAGACATTCTTGCGGGTATCGTGTCTATTATATCTCTTGCAATATTTCTTCGTTTTTGGTCTCCAAAAAAAGTTTGGGTGGCCGACTGGGCAAAAGAGGTTAACAGAGAATATTCTGCGGGAGAAACATTCTATGCGTGGGTGCCATGGTTGATTCTGGTTATTGTTATAATCATGTGGGGAACTCCTTCTATATCAAAAGTACTTAGTTCAATACTAGTTTTTAAATTTCCAATAGAAGGTTTGAACGGTTTGGTTACAAAGATGCCACCTGTGGTTCCTAAGCCTACAGTTTTAAAAGATGCAGTTTTTGTATTACCACTACTTAGTGCTACAGGAACGGGTATATTGATTGCAGCAATTCTTTCAGGTTTGTGGTTGAGGTTGTCTGGAGCACAGTGGGGTAATGCTTTTAATACTACCTTTAATAGGATGAAGGCACCTTTTATAGTTGTACCTTCGATTGTTGGGATAGCATTTCTTTATAAGTATGCAGGCATGGATGTTCAGCTTGCGTTGGCTTTTGCGTCTACGGGTTCGGCTTTTCCGTTTTTCTCGGCTATGTTAGGATATTTAGGAGTATTCTTGACAGGTTCAGATACGTCTTCAAATGCGCTATTTGGAAATCTTCAAAAGATTACTGCTGAACAGTTACATATAAATCCAATTTTGTCAACTGCTCTTAATAGCGCTGGTGGCGTAATGGGCAAGATGATAAGTCCACAGTCTATTGTGGTGGCTTTAGCTGCTACTTTTTCTGATAGAAAGGTTGCAGAAGAATCCTTTGCACCACTGTTTAGATCAGCACTTATTCATAGCTTTTTGCTTGCAATTTTAGTAGGAATAATTGGATTGATTTATGCTTATGTATTTCCTAATCTAATACCTGTTGTAGGAAAGTAAATAATAATGCTACCTCCATTTGGATTCTAAATGGAGGTAGCAGACTTTTATTGTACGCCAAAACTTATAAATACAGTTAAAATAATTCCTGTTAGAAATGTGAGAATTATAACTGGCAAGATAGCTTTCTTCATAAATTCTGATTCTTCTTTTCCACTACACCCTATTGTCATAGCTGCATTAGTAATCTTAGCTGGGGTTATGGCTGAAGCGATTCCACCTGCTACAGCATGTGCGCCAAAAATTATCATAAAATAATTTTCATAACCGACGCTTTTTACAGATTCATACAATATTTTTGCAAAGAACACGTTTGACGCTGTTTCTGAACCACCTATAAACGAGCCTATTAGCCCAAGATATGGTATTAGCGTGGTGAATACTGCTCCTGAGAGCATTGCTATCTTTATGGCTATGATCCTGTCCATATTAAAAGATGAATAATAAGTGCTTGGTACTAAAACTCCAGAACTATTTGACATAGCTGACCAGGCCATTATCATGGCAATCGAAAAACATATAGAATAAGCTACGAAGGGAGAAAGTGATCTCTTTATCCAGAGTTTCATGACTGAAGAAAGTTGTTCTTTGGTAGGCTTTAGTAAAAAAATTGATATTATCGTTGTTATCATTATCCAAAACCAGATAGAGGATAATATGTTAAGGTCTACAGATTGATTTTTATAAAGAGTGATTACTTCATATTTTCCAGGCAAATCTGATAAAAATTTGTTGATACCTGGAAGATTGGTTGTCAGGGCAAGCAAGAAAAGTAATATCCAGGGAGAAATTGCCCTTAATAGTGACATCTCTGGCTTTTTCTCTTCTTCGGCTGTTTCCTTTTGAGCGTTTGTAATTTTTTGATATATAAGTACGAAAATCATAGTTAAAAGACCAGAAAGCGTTCCTATTATTTGTACTGGAAATATTTTTGTAATAGAAAAAATTAGACAACTAAGACCAAGAACTAACCCACTCAAAAACGCACCGGTAAAACCCTTTTTAAGAGAATTTGTGCCATCTATAAAATAGAGCATTATATATGCGAATCCAATAGAAATAAATGGTAAAAAAATTGAAATGTTTATAGTAAATGTATTTATGAAGTGTTCAAGGTTTGTTATCCCTTGTGGCTGTATTTTGAATGCTTGCCATGCAACCTCTGAAGGTACTGTTATTGGGATTGATAATAGTGCAAATGATGTTAAGGGATCATAACAAAGCACTGATATAGCAATGGATGATACAGGACTAAATCCTAGTGTAAGAAGAAGCGGTGGGAAGAGAGCTGGGGTTACTACTCCTAAAGAGGTTGCAAGAGAGCCGAAACCGAGTCCTAAAAACATTACCTGTTCTTCTTTTGTTTTACATAAGTTCTTGAGCTTGTAGGCAATTGAATCGAGTGCTTTTGTCACTTTCATTATAAAAATTAATAACATAGTGAAAAATACTGCTAACGAAATACTTAGAGATTTTAGAATACCAAATATTGTTGCGTTTAAGCAAACATCAAATGGAGTTTTAAAAAAAATAAGTGCTAAAAAGAACGTAAAAATCCATGCTAATACTGACATTAGAAATCCTGATCTTGAAAAAATTGTCATTCCTAAAAGAATAAGCACAATCGGGCTAATAGCGAGCAAAAAGTTCATTCATCCCTCTCCTCTCTCATCTATAGATCTTGACATAAGCTTGTATATTGTAGCATACCAAAAAGATATTTATATCTTTAAATTAACTAGAAAGTTTAAATAAGAATTATTTCGCTTGCGTTGTAATTTGATGTATATTCTTTTTTTGCTTGCCAGAGCTTATTTACTCCTTCAGCAGCGAAGAATACAGCGTCTTTTTTTATTTTTTTGTTTAATAAATCTATGGCTTTCATCAGATTGTGTTTGTTTTCAATTTCTAAATTTGTAAATAAATTTCCTAAACAAACGCAATTTGTTAAATTCCTTAGGATTACACCGGCTTTTTTGTATTTTATATTTTCTTTGAATATTTTATTTAGACATTTTTCAGCAGCTTGTAATATAAGAAATGTATCTCTGGTATAAAAGTCAAAATTAATTTCTGCCTGATTAGTATAAAACCCATCTTTAAATGGATTAGAAGTTATAAAAACAGATAACGTTTTTGTATATAAGTTTAGGTTTCTCATATTTTTAGCAGCAATTGCAGAAAAATGTGAAACGCCTTCTTTCAATTCTTTATAGTTGCCGATATCATGTCCAAAAGACCTTGATACTATTATCTCCTTTTGGATAGGCTTTTTTTCTTGTAAATTTATGCATTTTATTCCTCTTAACTCGAATACTGTAGTTAAGCCATTTATGCCAAGAGTTTTTTGAGCAAGTGAATTATCTATTTTTGATAGATTTAGGGCATTTGTTATTCCCATACCCTTCAGACAATTGGCTTTGCTCTTGCCAATTCTCCATATATCTTCCACATCAAAGGTTTTGAGGATTTCTTCTTCCCTTCCTGTTATATCAAATATTCCGTTGAGGTCTTTATTTTTTTTGGCTATTTTGTTTGCAACCTTTGCCAGAGTTTTTGTTCTGCCTATACCTATAGAAACTGGTATTCCTATAAGCCGATATATATCTTCCTTTAACCCTTTACAAAATTCAAAACTCCTCTTTTTAAAAATTCCTTTTAACTCTATGAAAGCTTCGTCTATTGAATATGCTTCTACAAAGCATATTTTGGACTTTATTATATTTATAAATCTCTTTGATATATCTTCATATATTTCATAATTTGATGAGATAACCGCAACTTTGTTTTTTTTAAGGAAATCTCTTATTTGAAAATACGAAACACCCATTTTTATCCCTAATTTTTTTGCCTCGTTGGATCTTGCAATTATACACCCATCGTTATTTGATAATACGACAACAGGTTTGTATAATAGGGCTGGATTATATAGCCTTTCACACGATACGTAAAAATTATTGCAATCTATCAAGGCAAAAAGACTTTCACAATTTTCTAATGACATAGGTAATTTTGCCAAATATTTCTGTTTCTGGCTTTATATCACAGATATTCTTTATTGTAAGGCGTCCGTCCAGTAAAACGACTAATAGGATAGATTTTCTCAGATGTTTTGACCTGTCTACTATTATGATATCCCCATTTTTTAGACCTAATTCTTTATAATCCCTCTTTGTTCTAAAGAAAAATGTTGAAGAAGGACTATCTATTAGCAATTTGTTAAGATCTATATCAAGCTTTTCGTAATTTTTTGCAGGCGATGGGAATCCAGTTCTTTGCATTTTTTCACCCCTATTGTTTATTTTTCATAATAATAAATTTTTTATGATAAAATGTCAATAGGGGTGAAAATTTTTTAATCAACTAAAACTAGTGCTGCTCCCAATGCACCTGTATACCTTGATAGTTCATTTTTTTTGACTTCTAAATCAAACCTTTCGAACAAAATCTCTATGTTTTCTAATTCTGAAAGACCACCCAATAGTAATATTTTTTCATCTATTTTATTTGTTCCAATTAAGGCTTTTGTTCTAAATATTAACGATTTTATTATTCCTGCAGATATGTCTTCTATTCTTTCTCTCGAATGAATTAGACTTATTATTTCACTTTCTGCAAATACGGTACACATTGAATTTATGTTAGAAGGTTTTTCGGATTTAATTGCCATGTTTATAAAATCTTGAATCTCTAAATCTAAAATTTTAGCCATATTTTCAATATATCTACCCGTTCCGGCTGAGCATCTATCATTAAGTTTAAAATCTATAATTTTTCCTGATGCATCGAGAGTTATAAACTTTGTATCCTGACCTCCAATATCTAATAAATAATGGTGTCCTGGCTCTATAAATTTTGCTCCCTTAGCGTGACAGGTTATCTCTGAAACTATCTTTGGAGATTTTGTTCTTAGTACGTTGTTTAAATTATGTCTGCCATAACCGGTAAGACCAATTTTGTCAAAGGAGGGGATAATTTCTTCTATTCTTTCAAGACTGTGTGGGGTACTGTCTAATATACCTTTTTCTAAGATACAACTAAAACTTGTTTCATAAAGAACCCATTTTATACTCCTTGAGCCTATATCCAAACCAAGTATCTTCATAGGTTTTCTATAAAGGCTTCTATTCTTGTCCTGAGTTGGCCAAGATCCGAAAACGAGTAATCTGATTCTACTGTAATCATAGGTATATTATTTTTTTTCGCTACTTTTCTTATTTTTTCTGCTTCTATCATATAAGTAGTACAAAAGCTAAGCGATGCATATACAATGCCATCAACTTTATAATCTTTACAAATTTTTAATATCTCTTCTTCTCTATCTGTGTTTGGAGAAAAACATGCACAATTTATGTTCCTTATATACCTATCTGATATATTCTTTAAAAGATCTTCTTTAGCTAAAGAATTTTCTATTGAAACGTTGTCCTTAAAATATCTTGTGCCGGTGCAATTTTCTTCGACCACTACATCGGCACCACTTGTTTCTATCACATGGTGAACCTTCCAATTAGGCACAACCATTGGAGAGCCTGTAACCAAAATTCTTTTTTTGTCATTGCTTTTAGAATTTGATAATGCTTTTTCTTCACATTCTTTGGCAAGAGTTTCTACCATTTTTGTATATCTTTCTGTGTCATCATAAAAGCCTATTTGCGTAACTAATAGAGTATCTATTCCTGATATTGGAGTCGGAGAATTTTTTCTAGTTTCATAAAGTCTATTTAGTGCACTTCTTTTTGCATTTACTTTCTGTACTGCTTTTAAAAGAGAATCAAAACTTATAGGTTTGCTGAATTTTTTCTCCAGGAAATTGCATAAACTCTTTACTTCTTCCTGCCAAAGCTTTAACCCACTATTGCTTTTTTTGTTTGGCATATCCATTATATACATCTCGACCATATCAGAAAGTATTTCCCATGCCTTTTTTTTGCCATCACATGTATTTTCTCCTATTAACAGGTCTATTACCTGAAAGTATGGGCAGGTTTTTGAAAATTTTGCTCCGATACCTGCTTTTATTAATGGGCACAGATTTTTTGGTACTATTTGTTCTCCGTATGGGACCCAAAAATCAGCTCCTGCACAAAGGCCTACCAGTTGTCCACCTATAGCTAAAATTATTTCTTCGGGTACGTAAATACAAAACGAACCAATAACGGGTCCTTTATTTTTGTGTTCTATTAGTTCTTTTACTCTTGTCCCGTGTATATCAGCAACTACTGAATAAAAGTATGAAAGACTTTTTAGATCCTGTTCTTTATTTAAAAAACATTCCTTAAATAATTCTGGAAGTGCTCTAATTAGGGTATCATGAGCCTTTAAATCTATACCAAGCGATTTGTGCATTTTGGTGTTGTCCATGATATCTCTCCTTTTCTTGATTTTGTATATTGTGATACGTAAACTACGTATCTATTTAAAGTTTCTCTTGTAAATCATCTAATTAACATGGACAACACCTCCTTCTATTTATTTATAATTATATTTATATTATAATAAAAATAGTAATATTTTAGAAAAGTGGTGAACTATGAATCAAACTATTTGTTATTGTTTTGGTTTTACTGATAATGAAATTAAAGAAGACGTGATAAAGAACAACGGTATCTCTAGAATAGAGCAGTTTATAGTAAACAAAAAGAAGGAAGGTAAGTGTGCATGTCATTTGAACAATCCCAGGGGTACTTGATGTTTGGCTGACGTCCACCGTGTAGTGGAGGAATCAAGAAAGGAATTAAATAAGAAGTAGAGGATCTTTTACATTATTTAGTTTAAATGCTTCAAGCCTTTCTGTACATGCGCCGCATTTTAGACAGGGTTTTTCTTCTCCCCTATAACATGTCCATGTCATTTCATAAGGAACTTTTAGTTCCAGACCTATTTTTACAATCTCGCATTTTTTGAAATCTAAAAAGGGTGTGAGTATGTCTATTTCGTTGTAGTCTGAGACTTTTGCAACTTCTTTCATCCTGTTTATAAAAACAGGGCGGCAGTCTGGATATATTGCATGATCTCCTGCATGAACTCCTATAGACACTGCATCAAAGTTTGAGGATATTGCATAAGAGATTGCAATTGATAAAAAAATCATATTTCTGTTTGGGACTACTGTAGATTTCATATTTATATCGTTATAATGACCTTCAGGCACATCTATTTCACTTGTTAAAGAACTTTTTCCAAAAACATTTTTTAGAGCGCTTAGATCAATTAATTTATTTTCTATATTTAGTTTTTTGGCAATATTTTTTGAGCATTCAAGTTCCTTATTATGTTTCTGCCCATAGAAAAAACTTATTGTTTTGACTTTGTGACCTTCATTTAGCAGATAGTATAAAAGAGTGGTGGAATCTAATCCTCCTGAAAAAATATGTACTATGTTCATTTTTTCTCCTTAAACTCTAATGAATATATATAAAAATATTATATATTTTAAAAAATCTGTAAAGAGTTTTAAGAGTTTTGTTTGATATAATTATATACATGGATAAAAGTTATCTTCTAGAAGGTGTAAAGGTTGGTTTTAATAGAGGATTAATTACGACCTTTAATCTTGTTAAAATAGTTGTTCCTGTTTTTTTTGTGGTAACAATTCTTAAGGCTACTCCCTTTATATATTATTTAAATATCTTATTTTCTCCGTTTATGAAATATTTCGGTCTTCCAGGAGAGGCTTCACTTGTTCTGATTACAGGTTATATTTTGAACATATATTCTGCAGTTGGAGTAATAATGGGTTTAACTTTTAATCCTAGAGAGATCACCATACTTGCAACAATGGTCTTGATTGCTCACAGTCTTATTCTTGAAGGAGTTATTTGTTCAAAGATAGGTATAAACCCTTTTTTCATAACTATTTTTAGAATTTTAACTTCTTTTATTGCGGGTTTTTGCCTTAATATAATGCTAAGATGATACAAATACTAGAAGAAGCAGCTTTCGGATCGATTGGAACTATTTTTACCATAGCAACGATAGTTATACCTCTCATGATTTTTATTGAAATTTTTAAAAGAAGCTCGTTTTGGGGTAAGTTTTGTAATAGTGTTTCAAAAATTATTAAATATCTTGGTTTTTCTAAAAATTCTGCAATTCCTTTGGCAGCTGGAATAATCTTTGGTCTCATATATGGTGCAGGAACTATGTTTGATGAAGTAAAGAAAGGACTTATAAGTCCAAAAGAAATAGTCTTAATAAATATTTTTTTGGTTTTGTCTCATGCAATGATTGAGGATACAGCTATATTTGTTGCTATTGGGGCAAACTTTGAAATTATTTTTTTTGGAAGATTAATTATCACAATTTTATTCGTTTTGCTGTTTGGAAAAATTTTGGACATCTTTAGGCTATTTACTTAATTATTTTAAGGTGAGTAGGCTTAAAATAATTAATAAGAGTGTGGTAGGGAAGCCTATCTTTAGATAGTCTAGAAATTTTATTTCAATTTTATTTTTTTTTGCGATTTCAGCTACTATTATGTTGGCTATTGAACCTGTAAAAGTTAAATTTCCAGCTAGTGTTGAAATCATAGCTAAAATTGTCCAACCATAATTGATATTTTCACTTGGTATAAAGTAATGTAGTATCATTACTGATGGCACATTTCCAATGATATTTGATAAAATTGCTGTTAGAAAAGCAAAAAGATAGATGTTATCAAATATTTTAAAGCCTAAATTGTTTATAACTATATTTATGATTCCACTTTTTTCTACTGCACCGATTACTATAAAGAGCCCGATAAAGGTAAGAAGAAGACTATAATCCACTTCTTTAATAAGTTTTTCTGATTTTATTCTTTTCGTTAACATTAAAAAAGCAACCCCAAGACTAGAAATTACAACCTGATTAATATTTAACAGGAAGCCTATTATTACGAAAAGTAAGACTGAAATACTTTTGTAAACTAAATACCTGTGAAAAACAAACTTTTTATACCTTATGGATAAAGATTCTTTTGGTAGTTTATCTTTATAGAGAAAGTGCAGTAATATCGATATTAAAAAAAGACCTATTATGCTTAATAAAAAAGTTTTAGAAAAATATTGAAGGAATGAAATTTTTGAGAGATTTGCAATCATTATATTCTGAGGATTTCCGATCAAAGAACATGCGCTGCCTATATTAGATGCAAGTGCTATTCCTAATAAAAATGGTATAGGATATGTTTTGGTTCTAATACATATTGAGATAATTATAGGAGTGAATAACAAACAGACGATATCGTTAATTATAATCATAGAAAGAAATCCGGTGATAAAGATAGTTAGATATAAAAGAATAATCCTATTTTTTGCATTTGAAATAAGAAATAAACCTGCCATTGGAAAAAAGCCCGCTAATTTTAAGCTTCCTGATAGAATCATCATATTAAATAACAGTACTATTGTTCGTATGTCTACCGAACTTACTGCTTGATCAAAGTTTAAAATTCTAAAAATTATGACAAAACAAGAACCAATAATTGCGCTTGAAGCCCTGTCTATTTTGAAATATGGGGATTTTCCTACTGAAAGGACAAATAATAGAAATAAAAGAATCAACAAAGAGACAACGATTTTAGCGTTGATAAAATTTACTTGTTCTATTGAATGCATTTAATTTGAAGTTTCTTCTTGATCTGAGATACCTGTTCCTTCTTCTTCTTTTAAAAGCCCTTCTTTGATAGCGTATTTTACAAGATCGGATTTTTTTTGAGCGTTTATTTTTTCTGAAATTCTAAGTTTATATGTTTCTATGGTTTTGACAGAAAGGTTGAGTTTTTTTGCCATTTCCTTGTTTCCATAACCTAGCGCAGTATATCTTAAAACCTGGCTTTCTCTCGTGCTTAACTTTGTCTTCTTGTCTTTATTTAGCATCCCTCTAAGAACTGTTTTGGCAAGGCATGATGGGACATATACGTCTTCTGCTTTTGATATTGTTTTAAGTGCTTCAATTAGTTCTTCGTATGCTAATCTTTTTGGTATAAATCCATTTGCTCCCATTTTTAGGGCTTTAACAATCATAGTTTCATCTTCAAACATACTTAATATAAGAATTTTAGTATTTATAGAATATTTTTTTATTGAATCTATTAGATCTAATCCACTTATATCTGGTAAGGATATATCCAATAGAACAATATCTGGTTTTATTTTTTTTATTTTATCTATAGCTTCAGTTCCATTTGATGCTTCTTCTATTACCTTAAATTCTTCTTGATGTTCCTGAATTAGGGCTTTTAAACCTGCCCTTAATATAGCGTGATCATCGACCAATATCATTGTTTTTGGGTATTGGGAAAAAGATTTTGACAATTGTACCACCTCCTTTTATAGAGTTTATAGAAAATTCTCCTTTATAAGTCTTTGTCCTCTCTTTCATATCTATTATTCCTAAATGATTTGACTTTTTGCTTAGGGTTTCATCGACATCAAATCCTTTCCCATCGTCTTTTATTTCAAGCTCAATTTTATCGTTTACCTCTTTTATTGAAACGAAAACATTATTTGCGCCTGAGTGCTTAACAATATTTGATATTGCTTCCTGTATTATTCTATAGATATTGATCGACCAAGTCCAGTCTAACACTTTTTCGTTTATTGAGAAATCAAAGTTTACTTTTAAATTATGTCTTTTTTCAGTTTCATTAAAAAACGATTCTAAGCTTGATTTTAGACCCAACTTTTCTAACTGGGGAGGTCTGAGATTATTCGCAATATTTCTGAGTTCTTCTATAGTCGTTTCTATTAGCTTTTGTATATTATCCAGGTCTAATTTTTCTTTTTGATCTAGCTTTGATTGAAATATTTTTAACATTATATTTATAGATGCAAGATTTTGCATAACAGAATCGTGAATTTCCATTGAAAGTCTTTTTCTTTCCTTTTCAAGAGTTTCCATAGTCCTTTTCAAGAGTTCTCTTTTGAGCTCTTCGTCTTTTAACTTTGTAATTAGTTGTATTTCTTCTTTAGAAGACCTTTCTAATGCTTTAAGCATGTGTTTAAATGATATGAACAAATCTCTTACTTCGTCATTGGTTTTAATAACAGGTTCTAAAACCTTATTTCCAAGTGCTATGTTTTTTGCGTATAGTGTTAATTTTTTTAAGTTATCAGTTATTGAGTTGGTAAGTTTGTAAAGTAAAAGTGATGCCAATAAATTAATAAAAAAACTTAGAAAAAGAATTTTTTCTAAAATTTCTTGTATTCTTTGTTCTACCTCTTTTTCTGTAACGCCAATGTGAATATACCCTAGAGATCCATCGGCAATTGGATACTTAACGTCGAGAAATTTACCCATTTCACAAGAAAATACTGCTACATTGTTTTCCGTTTTACTAGTTTGTAAATGATAAAGTTCTTTTGGAAAGCCGTTGGTGAAAGTGCTGCTGAGTATTTCGTTCTGGCTATTTAGTATGCTTATATAACTTATTTCTGAGTTATTTTCTTTGTATTGAGTAAGAATTTGATGGGTTAAATAAATATTATTAGATAATAGCGGTTCTATAATACTATCTGAAAGAATTGATGCCATATTGGTAGTTCTTAAAATTAATCTGTCTTCAAGATTTTGAGTCAGAACAAACTTTATTTCAAGAACTATTCCTAAAGTTATTATAAATATTGAAAAGATATTAATGATTAAAATTTTTGTTTTTAAGCTCATTGTTCAAGTTTTTTGATAATTATTTTTATAGGTAAATATAGATTTGGCTGAGGTTTTGAGAATCTGTCATATCCTAGAGTTTTAAGAATCTTTTGCCCTTCGGGATCATTTGACATGTTTATCAGGGCATCTTTAACTTTTTTTTCAATTACTGGATCTATGTTTTTTCTGGCTACTATTGGGGGATTGCCAATTCTTATTGGAGACTGCCAGACAATGTGTAAATTTTTTGTTTTTTCAGGATTTTCTCTTATATATGTTTTAAAAAATTTGCTATTTAAAGCTGCAGCATCAACCATATCGTCCAAAAGAGCTCGAATAGAATCAGAGCTATTGAATGTAAAAATGTGATCTGAAAAGTAGTTTATATCGAGATTGTTTTCTTTTAAATAAAATAAAGGGATAAGGTATCCTGAAAACGATGCAATATCGGTGAAAGCTATTGATTTTCCTTTTAAGTCTTCAAAAGTTCTTATATTATTTTTGTTTGAAACAATAACAGATGAAAAGGTTATATCATTGTTAATTACTGGTATTGCTAAAATGTCCATTTGATCCTGATCAAGCACATAGGCGCTTGCGGTTATTATCCCGATATCAACTGTTTTAGAATTGAACAAGTCTTTTATTTCAAAGTTAGTTCTTTTTTGAATTAGTACCGATTGAAGTCCAGTTTTTTTTGAAATATACTGAAGCAGTGGCTGATAGATATGTATCGTTTCCTTAGGGTCAAGGGTGGATGAAACCACCACCCTTAAAAGATTGGTTTTATTCTGTTCAAGATAATTGTTTGGAAGTTTTTCGCTAAAATTTATATATGAAGTTGGCTGAAGGCTAAAATCTATTTTTATAACGATCAATAAAAAAACTAAAAATACTAATATCAAGCTAATTATTAATATAGCGTATGGATTTTTTACTAAATATTTTAAAATTAAAATCTTATAATTTTTAAAGGCAACAATACCCCCACTTTTTTAGTAATTTTAACATAAAAGAAAGTGAGTATTTATTTTTTTCCAATGAGTAACACTGGACATGTATCTTCGAAATTATTTTCTTCTTTGTTGCTATGCCCGAATACCAACTTTTTAAAGCCACTTATTTTCTTCTGGCCAATTACTATTAACTTTGCTTTTACTTCTTTTGCTACTTCATTGATCTTCTCTTCTAATGGACCTATTTTGATCACTCCGTAAACGTTAATTCCTAATTTCTCACCTTCTTCAATTGCTTTATCGACTTCTTGCCATGCTTTTTGAACTAGATATTCTTCAGCTTCTGGATTATATACTCCAAGATGTTCTGGTCTTTCTATTATCTTGGCTATAACTGCTGGCCTTCCTTCTTCAATTGCTCTTTCAAGTCCACCCTTTAATACTTTTTTATCGTTTTTTAGATCTTTTATTATTATTAAGATTGGATTCACTTTTATCACCTCGTTTATGAGATTTTTAAGAGGGCACATATTTTATGTGCCCTCTGTATATGCATTGCCTATGCTTCTTTTCTGGCCTTTTTGCTTAACTTTGATATTCCAGCACCTTCTAATAAGTACATTAGAGAAAAACCATACCAACATGTATATAGGAGATAGAATATTATTAGTCCAGTAAGAATTATCATTTCTCTAACTCCGATAGGGCTTTGTTCTATACTTGGATAGTGCCTAAGTGCACCAATCGCATATTCACCTTCCACAGGCTTTGGGGATCCAGCAGCCACTATTCCGTCAAAGTTATAAGCTGGTTCTATTGCTCTTTCCAAAATTTCTCTTACAAACTTCAATTCTGCAGCCTGGTTATTTCTTAAATAATACTTTTCGAGAGCTTTTTGTGATAAATATATTGCATACAAGCCGTCTTTGCTATCAAAACCTAGTACATTTGTCATATCCTTTCTTCTGTTATTAAAGAAGTCTTCGCTGTATGAAAGTATCCCCTGTGAAACCTTTCCCAGATCTCCGCTAATTGTTAAAGATGTTCCTTGAGCGTCAACTTTTGCTCCAAATGATGTATATAACCTTTCAAGCATCTTTGCATCACTTTCATTGGCTGCCTTATAATTAAGCACGAATGGCTTACCTACAAAATTTTCGCTTTCCTTAAAGACCTTTGGAAACTGATAAGCTGATGCCTTTGTGAGTCCATTGAAAAATTGGTCTGCCCACTGAAGTCCTGTTAGGTGCCCTGGTGCAACTGGACTAAGCCAAACTATTAACATTGCCATAAAACTTATTATTCCTAAAAGTCCTAATTGAAACTTTCTTCTATTAGATAACATCTTTTTCACTCCTTTCTTAATTTTTAATTCTTAAGAAATCTTCTTTGATTCAATAGCTTCTCTAGCCAACTTTCTTGAAATTATGACATTAGTGAAGAACGTATATAAAACAAAGAATCCAAATACTGCTACCAGACCAAAGAACACAACTGTTCCAACTATTGTTAATATATTTGATGTTTCCTTGCTAATAGATATGATGTTGGCGTCTGAAAGTCTTGGTGGAAGAGCTGCAAGTCTGTTTACAAAGCCTGCGAGAATAGTAAGAGCATAAAATAGCTTAATTGTTGCACCCTTTACAAATGTTGTAACCATAGCGCCTATTTGGACACCTATGAGAGATCCTAGAAGCATTGTTATGGCTATACTGTAGAAAATATAACCATATATTGCATAATTAAAGATTGAAGAATATGCTGTTGTGAAAATTATTTGAAGTATGTCTGTACCTACCGTTGTGAATGTTGAAACTCCTAAACCATATACAAAAAGAGGAAATGTCAAGAATCCGCCGCCGACTCCCATTATTGCTGCTACAAAACCAACTGTAAAGCCACATATGATAACAGGATATACAGATATGCTTAATCCACCTTCAAATATATGATCGTCAAACTTTATTCTAGGCTTTAAAGGTATGCTTTGAAGCCAGCGTGAAAAACTAGTTCTGACATCTAAAATTGCCTTTTTTGACGTATCTTTCTGTCCTCTTCTTAACTTTATATAGTCCATAGTTGAATAAAATCCGAGTATTCCTAATAGTATTACGTATACTGTAGAAATAAATGCATCGCTTAATGCTGGGCTTAGTGCATAGATGCTCCTATTAATAGCTGCGCCTGTTGTTACTCCTACAAAAGATCCCACTACAAACCAGACTGCAAGCCAGAGATTTACATTTCCTAATTTCTTGTGTAAAGTTGTTCCAAGTATTGCATTTGCAAAAATTGCAAATTGATCTGTTCCAACCGCCATAATTCCCTTTACTCCAAGTGTCATAAGCGCAGGGGTTAGTACATATCCTCCACCAGCCCCTATAACGCCGGTAATTAGTCCGGATAACAAACCTATTACGAGTATCCCAAGAAGCATCTGAGTAGTGGCTACAGCAGGCATGTAGGCATGCCCACCTCCAATATAAGCTGGTCCTGCTGCAAATGCATATTGCATGGCTGCTCCTGCAATCACAGGAAGAAACAATAAGAATAAAAATTTCTTCCTCTTCATTAAGATTGTATTGCTGGTTTCAAGTTGCCATTTCCCCTGTGCTTTGGCTGCTTCAGTAATAAGTTCTCCCGTCCTATAAAGCTTTCCAAAAAATCCTTTTAACATTTTATTTCCCTCCCTTAAAATTTTTATAGCTTTTACTAAACAAGAGTTTTAAATAAAATTCTTTAATTTTTTTCACCTCCCTCACTTATTTATAAATTTTGTTTTAATTAATGATAAAATCTACTTATATAAAAAAATAGTTAGGGAAAGTTGGATTTTTTATGGGGGAAATTATTGTACTGAAGTAAGTAAAATCCCTTATGTCATAAATTTATATTTTTTTTGATAAGTTATAACTAAAATATATAAATTTAATAAAAATATGTTATAATTATCGCAAAGAAGAATTACATTTTGTAAGTGTTTTTACTGTACAAATTTTAGTTATATCATTACCTGTAACGGGGGAACATCAAAATTGAAGGGAGATGTAAGAATGGACAAAACTATCAAGAGCTCAGAGAAAAATATTGAAACGCCAATCGATCAAAAAAGATATGCTTTAGTTCTTAAATGGTCTGCAAGAATTGGTCTTTTTTCTATTTTATTTACCTTTTTTATTTACATTTCTGGGCTTATTTCGCCAGTAATACCTCTTGAGAGGTTACCACACTTGTGGGTGAGAAATTCTATGTTTCTTAATGAAAGTTTTGGAATAGCTACTGGTTGGGGATGGATGAGTTTGATATCTAAGTCAGATATGATGGCAAAGGCAGCACTCACCTTTTTGGCATGCGTGCCAATTTTGTGTTATTTATCTGTTTTACCAATTTATGTTAAGAAGAAAGAAATTGTAATGGTTTTTATAGTTTTAATGGAGATATCCATTCTTATTTTGGCTGCTAGCGGACTACTTAAAGTAGAATAGGAGGAATATTGTGACCTTTTCGAAAAAATCGATCTTTTTTGGTTTTTTTCTTATTTTATTCTTTTCTTTATTTTTTTTATCACCTCACGCCTTTGCTGCAAAAGATATCATACTTGCTGAAGAAACCTCTTTAAAAATTCCATGGTGGATATGGCCTCTGTCATTATTTGTGTTTTGTTTTGGTTTAGGAATTATAGCTGTTTTGGCAGGTGTTGGAGGGGGTGTACTTTTTGTTCCTATACTTGGAACGTTTTTCCCTTTTCATATGGATTTCGTAAGAGGTGCAGGTTTAATGGTGGCTTTAGCTGGATCTCTTTCTGCTGGTCCCGGACTTTTGATGAGAAATCTTGCTTCTCTTAGACTTTGTATGCCAATGGCTCTAATTGCGTCGATTTCTTCAGTTATGGGTGCCATGGTAGGGCTTGCTTTGCCTCAAAATATAGTTAGAATTGCTCTCGGTTTAGTTATTCTTGCCATCTGCTTTGTTCTTCTCACTTCAAAAAGATCTGAGTTTCCAGAAATAACAAAGCGCGATAAAATTGCTCAAATTCTTGGGATACATGGTGTTTACTATGAAATAACCCAAAGGAGAAATATCAATTGGCAGATTCAGAATTCTCACATCGGCATTTTTCTATTTTTTCTGGTTGGTTTTATTGCAGGAATGTTTGGGTTAGGCGCTGGTTGGGCTAATGTAGCTGTTTTTAACTTAGTTTTAGGTGCCCCATTAAAGATATCAGTAGCTTCGAGTAATTTTTTATTGTCTATTACAGATACATCTGCTGCATGGATATACTTAAACAATGGAGCAGTGTTACCCATTATTGCGATTCCTTCAGTAGTAGGTATGATGTTAGGTTCTCAGGTTGGTGTGAGACTGCTTGCTCGTACTAAGCCTAGAATTGTAAGGTGGTTAGTAATTATTTTACTTTCTCTTTCTGGTTTGATGAGTATTTTAAAAGGCTTTTCAGTAATATAAGACTGATTGACTGGGAGGAGTAATGTTTAGAAAAATATTATTGGCGGTTGATTCGACATCAAAGAGATATGATGTATTAAAAATTGGTTATGAATTAGCAGAGTTAAGTGGCTCTAAGATTATACTCTTACATGTTATTGAAATGCCCACACAGGTTGCCGATTTAAATCCTGAAGCAGAAGAGTTGAGGTTTGAAAAGGCCAAAGGGTTGTTAGAAGAACTTAAGAATGAGATAAAGGATAAAGACGTTATTGATGAAGTTGTGCTTCAAGAAGGAGAAAATCCTTCGATGGAAATTTATAACATTGCAAAAAGATTTAACGCTGATCTAATAGTAATTGGGAGAAAATCTGGCTTTGAGGCATCAATTATGCATCACTCTATAGCTAGGTTTTTAATTGAAAGGGCAAAGGTGCCAGTACTAATAGTTTAGCTATGATTTTCTTTTAAGTAAAAACCTCGATATGTTTAAAGCAATTATGATATATATTATTAAGCCAATTTCCCATTTTACTAATTCGTAAAAGCCTAAACCCTTTAAAATGATACCCCTTACTATAACTAAGAAGAATGTAGCTGGAGCAATATAACTTAAGTAATATACTATTCCTGGCATGGCTTCTCTAGGGAACATAAAACCGCTCAATAAAAATATAGGCACCATAAGAAAAAAGGACATTTGAAGAGCTTGTTGCTGGTTTTTTGCAAGGGTAGATATTATATATCCTAGGCTTAAATTGGCTAATATAAAAGGTAATGCAAAGATATATAACAAAAGTAAGTTTCCCTTTATGTTAAGTTTAAAAAGTACTACAGCAGCTATTATTACGAGAGTCATTTGTGCGTATCCTATAATGGCATACGGAGTTACCTTTCCAATAGTTAGCTCAATTGGCCTAAGAGGGGTAATTATTAATTGTTCGTATGTTCCCCTCTCCTTTTCTCTTACAATTGCCATAGCAGTTAGAACCAGAGTTGATAAACTGATTAAAACAGCTATTAAACCGGGTACCAAAAAATAAGTAGATAAAAGATCCGGGTTATACCAGGCTCTGACATCAACTTCGAAAGGAGTTTTGCTTGGTAATATTATACCATTTTGCTGAAGTTTTTTTGTTAATATTTCTTGATTTTCCAGCAAACCTATCATTTGAGACGCAGAAAGGGCAGAGCTTGAGGACATAGGATCAGACGCATCAATTATTACTAAAATTTGACTTGATTTATTGCCCAATATGTTTGACTCAAGTTTAGGGGGGATGATGATACCTACCTTTGCTTGTCCGTTGTCTATTGCCCTTCCAACTGCATCAGAGCTATTTACAAATTTCTTTATATCAAAATATTGTGAATTTTGAAATTTATATAATATATCTCTTGACATTACAGATCTTGATTGATCGTATACAACTGTAGATTGATGCTTTACATCAGTATTTATAGCATAGCCGTATAAAATAAGTTGTATCAAAGGAATTGAAATAGCAGTGATAAAAGTAACTTTATCTCTAAAAAATTGAATAAATTCCTTGATAAATACAGCCCATATCCTTTGGAGAGAAGCCTTCATTAAATAGACCCTTCTTTAATAACAATCGTGCCAGGATTAAAGACCGTATTGTTTTTAACAACGCCTATAATGCGTGCGTTTACTCCATTATTAATTAGAAATCTTAAAGCATCATCTACGACATCTGGTTTATAAGTGGAAAGCAAACCCCCAGAGGTTTGCGGATCGTAGATAACATATCTATAACTTTCTTGAATTTTTCCTATTTCAACTACATTTTCTTTGTAGAAATCAATGTTTGCAAAAATTCCTGCAGGTAGTACTCCTTCATCTGCGAGCTCTAGTACTCTTTCGAAAATAGGTAAAGAATTTGAAAATATTTCAAATATAACATTACTAGATTTTGCTATGTTTATTGCATGACCGATCAGCCCAAAACCTGTAACATCTGTACCAGAACTCGCTTTAAATCTTTTTTGTGCTTCACCTGCAAAATAATTTAATTCTTGCATAGAATTTAGAGCATCTTGCATATCTATTTCGTCAATAAGTTCGATTTTTAGAGCAGAAGTAAGTATTCCTGTGCCTAGAGGTTTTGTAAGGATTATTATATCTCCAGGTTGGGCGTTGTTGTGAGTTATTAGCTCTTCTTTTTTTGCAATTCCAGTAACACTAAGACCATATTTAAGTTCTATATCGTCCATGCTATGCCCCCCCAGTATCAATGCTCCTGCTTCCTTTACTTTTTCATGGGAACCCCTGAGTATTTCATTTATGACGTTTAGTTCAATATCATATCTTGGAAATCCTAAAATATTTAGAGCAGTAATGGGTTTTGCACCAACTGCATATAAATCAGAAAGAGAATTGGCTGCTGCAATTTTGCCGTATAAATCAGGGCTATTTACCACAGGAGGGAAAAAGTCGACAGATTGAACGATGGCTATATCGTCTTTTATAACTAAAGCTCCCGCGTCATCAAGGCCATCGGAGTTAAAAATAAGGCCCGGATGTTCAAATTTCGGTAAATCTTTTAGAACCTCACCTAGGTCCTTTGGATTGAGTTTTGCTGCTCAGCCAGCACAGCGTACTAAAGAAGTAAGTTTTGGAAAGTTGTCCACTTTTTCACCTCCTCTGATAGTAATATTTATTAATTAATTATACAGAGAAAAAATAATAATTTTAAAATTCATTATAGAAACCCTTTTAATATATATTAATATATAATATAATTAATGCAGAACTTACATTATATATCTTTTATTAAATTCAAATATGTTTAGTTTTCCTTATCTAAACATTTTAAACTATCTTTTGGTTTTTGTTTGGCCTCTAATTCCTATGTATTGGCTATTTGTACATTTTTTTACCAGCTTTGCAAAAAAAATTAAATTTTTAACTTTTATATTAATATATACATTATATATTCCATATCTATATTTTTTGATCAACAATCAAAGCTTATTAAATATGTATATTCAGACTTCATTTACTTTAAAACTATTTGGTTTTTTTATATTTGTTGCTGGAGCCTTTCTTCAACTCTTAACTTTGTCAATCTTAAAGGGCAGAAT
Organism: Thermodesulfobium acidiphilum; assembly: GCF_003057965.1. Lineage (NCBI taxonomy): Bacteria > Pseudomonadati > Thermodesulfobiota > Thermodesulfobiia > Thermodesulfobiales > Thermodesulfobiaceae > Thermodesulfobium > Thermodesulfobium acidiphilum. The sequence continues at coordinate 1,501,482 of NZ_CP020921.1, read as the reverse complement.
TCTTGGTTTAAATGAATTCGTATTAGAGGATCCCGGCGACTTAGAAACGAGATTTATATATAAATATATGAGGCATCCAACATATCTTTCGCACTCCTTGTTATTTTTTGGAGTATTTCTTATTAGTGGGGGAACAATGTCTCTTGTTGTGAGCATATTTGATTTTTTAATAAATAATTTTTTGATAATTCCTTTTGAAGAGAGAGAGCTTACAAAAAGATTTGGTTATAAATATGAATCTTATAAGAAAAGGGTTAAAAGATACTTTTTTATCTAACTAATTTTCCATAAACCATAAAAATGCATCCTCAAGATTTCCAACTTTATTGGAATTTTCAAAATAGATTTTTTTTGCAGAGTTTGGAGTTCCAACAAATTTTAATTTTCCTGAGATAATAAAACCTATTTGATTACAAAATTCAGCTTCATCCATATAATGTGTTGTAACGAGTACAGTTTTTCCCTCTCTCGCATAGCTATAAATAGCGTCCCAAAAGTTTATTCTGGCATCAGGATCAACGCCGCTTGTTGGTTCATCAAGAACTAAAATATCTGGGTTATGTAAAATAGCTGTACAAAATGCAACCCTTTGTCTTAGCCCACCAATATCCCTTACCATAGTATTTTTTACTTCTTTAAGATGATATTGTTCTAGCAAAAAATCTATTCTTTTCTCTAAATCTTTTCGAGAATAGCCATAAATAGAACCGTAAAAAATCATGTTTTCAAAAACCTTTAGATCGTGGTATAAAGAGAATTTTTGGGACATATAGCCCAATCTTTCTTTTGAAAATTTTTCTATATCTTCTCCGAAAATTTTTATTTTCCCACTTGTCTTGTTTATTAACCCAAGGATAAGCTTTATAGTCGTGGTTTTGCCAGCTCCATTTGGACCCAAGAAACCAAATACTGTGCCTTTTTTTATAGAAAAACTGATATTATCAACTGCGATGAAATTTCCAAATTTTTTTGTTAAATTTTCAACCTCAATTACGTTTTCTACGTCGAATGCCATAAATATATATCCTCCAGGTCAGGTTTATCTACTCTTACTGTTTTATTATTATTAATATGAATTTTGTCAAAAATTTTACTTAATTTTTCAGTTTTGGGTAGCAATACCCTTATGTGCTCATTTTTTAACCAGTATTTAAATTCAAGTTCTTTTTTCTTTAAATCGAAATAAACGTTTTGTAAATTTTCTCCTTCTACTTTGTATACTATAAAATCAAGATTTTCAATAAGTTCTTTTGGCTTCCCAAATAAAACTGTTTTACCTTCTTTAATAAATACTACTTTGTCTGACAGTTCTCCTTCAAGGAAATAAGGCGTAGTTACTATAATTGTTTTACCTGAATTGGTAAGTTCTCTTAAGAGTTTCCAAACACTTTTTCTTGAGGCAGGATCCACGCCTACGTTTGGTTCGTCTAATAGAAGTACTGATGGATTGTGTATTAAAGCACAACCAATGGCAAGTCTAGTTTTCATTCCTCCAGAAAGTGTTTCAGCAAACCTGTTTTTAAAACTTTTCAAGCCTATAAATTCAAGTATAAAATTTTCTCTTTCATCGAGCTCTTTCCCAGATAAAGAGTAAAGATTTCCGAAAAATCTAATATTTTCACTGACAGTAAGATCTTGATATAATGAAAATTCTTGTGCCTTATATCCTATTAATTCCCTTGTTGAAGATATATCTTTCGTAATGTTTATGTTATTTATAAATATTTCTCCTGAATCTGGGCGAAACAATCCGATAATAATTTTTATTAAGGTAGTTTTCCCTGATCCATCAGGTCCTAGGATAGTTAAAATCTCTCCCTTGTCTAGCTCAAGATTTATATTATCTAATACCTTCTTTTTGTAAAAGGTTTTACTTATGTTAACGATTGAGATCATTGGGCTTTTTCTATATAAACATCTGCTGGCATTCCAGGTTTTAAAATACCTTCAGGGTTATTGATTTTTACCTTAACCCAGAACATATATTTGACTCTTTCCTCTTTAGTCTGAATAAATTTAGGAGTATATTCTGCTTTGTCTGATATTGCTTCTACATATCCGCTAAAATTTTTATCCGGGAAAGAGTCAACCTTTATAGTACATGGTGCGTTTAATTTAACAAAGCCAATATCCTTTTCACTTACGTACACCTTTACATATGTGCTATTCAAATCGTAAAGAGTTAACACAGGAGTACCTGATGAAACGAATTCTCCTACTTCTGAATCTTTAGAATACACAACGCCGTCAATAGGTGAGTAAATCCTGGTATATCCTAAGATTGTTTTTGCTTGCTCTACTTTAGCGACGCTTTCTTTGTATGCTTCTTTAGAAGATTCAACTTCTTCTTGTCTATAGCCTGATTGCAATTCTTTAAGTCTTTGTTCACTTGCTTTTAATGCCTCTTTGGAAGAAAGATAAATGCTTTTAATATTGTCAAAGCTTGAAGCTGGAATAGCATCCTCTTTGTATAATTTTTCATATCTAATATAGTCGCTTTTTGCCTTTTCAAACTGTGCAAATTTAGCATCTCTATCGGCTTCAGCCATCTTTATGTCTTGGGCCCTGTATCCAGAAAGATATTGATCGTATAAAGCTTTTGCCTTGTTCATATTGTGTATGGCTGCTTGTAAAGAATCTTCAAGATCTTTTCTTGAAAGGATAGCAAGTAATTCGCCCTTTTTTACTTTATCTCCTTCATGTACCATTAAAGAAGATAAAGTGCCGTAGATTTGAAAAGAGACGTTGTATTGGTCTGCTTCAATATTTCCAGAAACTTCAATAAAGTTATTCGGCGGTTCCCTTCTTATTACAAACCAGTATATCAATATTGCTGCTATCAATACTATTGAGAAAGTAACAATTGTTCTTTTGTTCTTCAAAGATACCTCTTAATTTTTGTTTTTTTATATTATACCATTCTTAGTGAATTTCTTCCTATAGCCAGGGCATTGTGAACTTTTAAATCTTCTAAAGATATTAGAAACTCCAACTTTAATCCCTTTTTTGTTTTGTAGCTAAGATTTTCTGTTTCTGGAAAAATAAAACACTTTGGAATACCAACATCATCTGACCACTTTATTTTATTTTGTTTTTTAGCTAATTTTTTCATTTTTGCCCCCTCTAAAATTTTATTTTTATTATGATGTTATAATGTAAAAAAGCTTTTGTATATCACTCAAAAGGGGTTATTTAGTTGTTCTTCAGGTATTATTTGTCTTATTTGACGAGGGAGAGATTTTTTTTTCTTTTATCCTTAGGTTTATTATTTATCTACCTATGGCTATTCTTTCTTGATGGGCCATTTTTGTATGTGGTGGCTGAGCGGTGGCACATATCTTGTGCTATTTTGTTTAGAACTTTTTTGCTTGTTCAGGCTTTAACCTTTTTTATTATGGTTAAGTTATTTAATAATAAAAGATTTATTGAGATTATTAATCCTTTTATTAAAATATTGTCAATTCTTTTTTCAGTTTTCTTATTGGGACTATTTTTTGGGAATTGTATTTCTAATAATATTATCTTACCTATTTTATTAATTTCACTTTGTTCTATTTTCTTTAGTTATTTATTTATTTTAACGCTTTCAATGTTTTTTAGAGAAAATTTTGTTTTTTGGTCCGTTATTTTTGCTCTTTCTACTCTTTTTGCTACAAGTGTTATGTTTTTACTAAATATAATAAACAATAACTTTTCATATTTAATTTTTTGTTTGTTACCCTTGTTAATGTCTGTTTTATTTAAAATTAATTTTGATTTACATTTTCAAAAGAAATTTAGTAAATTTGATTTTGGAATTTTTCCTAAAAAAATTATTTTTGTTTTCCTTGGGTTTTATTTTTGTGGCGGAGCAGTTTATAATTTTCTTTTAAATTTTTCTACTAACAACAACTATTTTTTGTCGAACATAGCTTATTGCATTGGTACTCTGGTTTTGCCTCTTTTCATCTACTTCAAGAAACTTGAAATTTCCAGTCTTTATAGGCCATCACTGGCCATATTAATTGTTGCTTTTTTTTTGTTCCCAATTTATTTTGAAAATCCATTTTTGTTTATAATTTTCTCTCTTTTTCAGATTGGATTTGCAATCTTTGATTTTTATTCTTTAGCTTTAACTTTATCCCTTTCTATCCAAAGAGGATATGATATTAGAGTTTTATCTTTTGGATATTTTATAATCACTGGCTCCGTTTTTATTGGTGATATATTATATTTTTTCATTCATCGAATTCCGCAAAATTTTGAACTGGTTAGTTTATTATCTTATACTGCTGGTATTATTCTGGCTCTTTTGTTTGCTCTGGTAAAAGCTGATTATTATGAACCCTTTCCTTTTTTTAAGAAAAAGAAATCTGTAGTTGTAGTAAAGGATTCTAAATTTGAAACTATTTTTGAAAAAAAGTTTGATTCTTTTGCCTTCACTCCTAGAGAAAAGGAAATTGTTAAGTATATTTTAATGGGTAGGAATGGCAGATATATTGCTGAAACTATGCATATTTCTGAAAATACTTTTAAGACCCATATGAGGAATATATTCAGGAAGTGTAATGTGTCAAATAGGCAAGAGTTGATTGACATAATGAGGGAGGATTAATTTTATCTTCTAAAGCTGTTATAATATATTTACTGAGTTAGCTAGGAGGAAATTATGAAAAAAAGAGATAGTAAAATTATAAACAATGAATATAAATTAGAAGCCTTATCGCTTATAAATTGTACTTTCAAGATGAAGCCGCTTCATTCCCCAGAAAGTTCAATATCTGTAGATATAAAGCCTTCTATAAAAAATACAGTAGACAGGACACATGAAGTAGAAATTGTTACAAACATCAGAGGTACTGAACTAGATGAAAATATAGAAGAGGGAAGTAGCAGAAGAAAAAAGCCCTGGCTTGAATTTTCAGCAACTTATTTTCTAGTGATAACTGAGAATAGAAAAACAAAAGAAAAAGATAACATGGTTATTGAAGCTTCTATAAAGGCTGTTTGGCCATTTATAAGAGAATTTTCACAAAATATGTTTTTTAGAGCTGGAATTCCTGCAATAATTGTTCCAATGAATTTATTGGAGATTGAAAAGTAATAAGAAAAATATACTAATCTTTAGACCTTAATATTTCCTTGCCCTTTCTGATTGAAGTCAAAAGCTTATCTATTTCTATCTCAAGTTTTTGTAAAACGTTTTCTGAGTAATCTCTTGCCTCTTTCATAAGTCTATTTGCTTCGGCTCTTGCCTCATTTTTAATTTTCTCTGACTCTTCTCTTGCCCTTATAATTAAGTCGTTTTCATCTAATTTTTGTTTGGCTTTTAGGTCTGCATTGAGAATTATTTCATCAGCTTTTTTCTGGGCTTCGTTTATTATATTTTCTTTTTCTTGTAAAAATCTTTGAGCATCAACTATTTCCTGTGGAATATTCATTCTGATTGAATCTATAATTCTAAATATCTCTTGCTCATTTACAAATACCATATTTGTAAGCGGAATTTTTGGAGAACTCATTACTAGAAGTTCAAGGTCTTCTATGAATTTTAAAAAAGTTTGACTCATTTTTTCCCCTCTTTTCCAAATAGTTTTTCATTTAGCGCATTTTTTACAACGTCTGTTACCCAGGGAGTTACATTACCATTTAAAGAAGCAATTTCTTTTATTATTGTAGAACTAATATATGAATAATCTTCGTGTGTCATTAAAAAAACCGTTTCTATCCTTGGATCCATTCTTCTATTGGTAAGAGCCATCTGGAATTCAAATTCAAAATCAGAAATTACTCTTAAACCTCTTATTATCGAACTAACATTTAATGATTTTGCAAATTCAATTGTTAAGCATGTGTAACTAGTTACGTATACGTTGTTTGGCATATTTCTTTCTTTGAGTGACTCCTTTATAAGATTTACTCTTTCTTCTATGTTAAATAAAGCTTTTTTCTTTTCATTATATGCTACTGCAATGATTATTTCGTCAAAAAGATGGGATGCTCTTCTCGCAATATCTAAGTGACCTAAAGTTATCGGATCAAAACTGCCTGGATATAAAGCTTTTTTAATCATCTAAATAATCTTCTGGCACATAAAAAGTAATTGTATTGCTTGAATAAGTTCTTGAATCTAACATTTTCCAATAACCTAACTTCTCCTTTGGTTTATTTTTAAAAAAATGATGCAAAATAAATACTGATTTTTTGTGATAACCTTTAAAATTAGAAAAAATTTGTAAAAGTGTTTCTAAATCATAAGAAAAAGGCGGATCCATATAGATTATATCAAATTTTATATCATGACAATTAAGCAAAAATTTTTCTGCCGAATAATTTAGTATTGTACATCTATTGAGTAAATTAAAATTTTCAAGGTTTTTTTTGAGAAAATTTGCAATTTTTGGATTTTTCTCAACACTAACTACACTTTTAGCCCCTCGTGAGAGAAATTCTATTGAAACAGAGCCAATTCCAGCAAAGAGATCCAAAAGTGTGCAATCAATTACCATACTTCCAAGGACATCCATTAGGGACTTTCTAACTCTGGAACTAAGTGGCCTTACTTCATTAGTTTTTGGGCTAACTAGGGGCCTATTTTTAAATTCTCCGCCTATAATTATAGTTTTCAAATTGCCTTTATTACCTCTCTATCCTTAAACGTTTTTTCCATCTTTAATTTTAACTCTTTAAAACGAGTTAGATCGGGGTCTTTTGATATAATTAACTCTGCAACTTTTTGAGCTATTCTCATTATATCCGCATCCTTTAGGGGATTTGCAACCTTTAATGTCTCATCCATACCACTTTGCTTGGAACCAATTATTTCACCCTGACCTCTTAGTTCCAGATCCTTTTCGGCAAGTTCGAATCCATTCTTTACTTTCTCGAAAATTTGTATTCTTCTGGAAGAGTACGATTCTTCATCCACTAACAAGTAACAAGTTGAATTGAGATTACCTCTTCCTATTCTCCCACGAAGTTGGTGTAACTGGGCTAAACCAAATCTTTCTGGATTTTCTATTACCATAATGTTTGCTTGAGGAATATCGATTCCTACCTCGATAACTGTGGTAGAGACAAGTATTTTGATCTTACCAGCCTTAAAGTCTTGCATAATTTTGTCTTGCTCACTTTGACTGAGTTTTCCATGTATGAGTCCTACTTCAAATTCTGGAAAAATATTTACCAGTTCTTTATATCTTTTTTTTACAGATTCTAGCTTTAGAGAATTAGAATCTTCAATTAAGGGACAAACATAAAAGACTCTTGAATCATATTTTTTTAGATTTTCACGTATTATTGAGTAAAGTTTCTTAATATCGCTTTTGTGGATTATTTTTGTAACTATTTCTTTTCGACCTTCTGGCATAGTTCTTATTTCAGAGTAATCCAGGTCAGCATAAAAAATAGATGCTAAAGTTCGCGGTATTGGAGTTGCTGTCATAACCAGGGTATGTGGACATATACCTTTTTCTATTAAACTTAATCTTTGTCTTACTCCAAACCTGTGTTGTTCATCTATGACTACTAGTCCAAGATTTTTTAATTCAAGACCTTCAGTGATAAGTGCGTGAGTGCCTGTAAGAATCAATGGTATTCCTTTATTTATTTCTTCTATTATTAAATTTCTTTCTGATTTTTTTGTTGAACCTGTTAAAAGATAAATTTTTACTCCCATGGGCTTAAGCCATTCACGTAGTTTCTCATAATGTTGCTTTGATAGTATTTCTGATGGAACCATAAATGCCGATTGAAAGCCCGAAGATACAGCACACAGTAGAGCACTAACAGCAATTACAGTTTTGCCTGAGCCTACATCTCCCTGAAGAAGTCTTTGCATTGGCTTATTTTTACTTACGTCAGAAAAGATCTCGTCAATAACCCTTTTTTGATCTTCTGTTAGTGCAAATGGTAGTGAAGATAAGAATTTTTTTACTAGCTTTGATTCCGGATTTAATATTGGCGCACTTTTTGAGCTAAATTTTTGTTTTTCGGTTAGTATTGTTAATTTCCATTGTAAAAGCTCATCAAATGCAATTCTTTTTCTTGCGCTTTCCAAACTTCTTAAATCTTTTGGAAAGTGAAGGGTATATAACGCATCTTTAAGTTTCATTAATTTTAGTTTATATATCAAAGATTCTGGTAATGTCTCCTTTATTTCTTTCTTTTCATCAAATACGTTTTTTATAATTTTTCTAATTTCATTATCATTAGTTTCTAGGCAATATTCAGGATAAATTCCAGAATTTAGGTAAATGGGATCTTTACTTAAAATGGGGTGATAAAAGACAAGTTCTCTGTTATTAAGAACAGCTTCACCAGCAAAATATGCATGTGGTCTTAATTTTAAGATTTGATTTTTTTTATATGGTTGATTAAACCAGCAAGCAAATGCTTCTTTCCCTTCAATATTTAGTTTAACTTTTACTAGCCTCTTTCTTTCAGGATAATAAACAGGTATGCCTATTTGTGCCTTGAAAGCAAGATTTTTACCTGCTACTACGTCATTATGAGATTTGACGACTGTAACTTCTTTATATCTTTTTGGAAAATAGTAAATAATATCATCTATGGAGTCTAAAAAGAGATCCCTTAAGAGGTTGGTCAACTTAATAGACCTCAAAGACATAGAATATTAAAATTTCTTACTCTTTGACGGTTGTGATCTTTAGTAACTGGATTGTTTCAATTAGAGATAATGCGCAATCAAAACCTTTGTTACCAGCTTTTCCACCAGCTCTGTCAAAGGCTTGTTCCATAGTGTCTGTTGTTAGTATACCAAATGATATGGGAATTTCTTGTTCAAGTGAAACTAACGCAACACCCTTTGACGTTTCTGCAGCTACATAGTCAAAATGAGGAGTCTCTCCCCTGATTACAGCGCCAAGGGCTATAATGCCATCAAATTTTCCTGATTTGGATAATTTTTTTAGAGCAAGAGGGATTTCCCATGCGCCAGGCACATAGTATATGCTTATATTTTTATCCTGACATTCATGTCTATTGAGACAGTCAAGGGCACCATCTAAGAGTCTGGAAGTAACTATGCTATTAAATCTACTCACAACAATGCCTATTTTAAGGTCTTTAGCGCTAAGCTTTCCTTCGAATATTTGCATTAATATCCTCCTAAAATAAATTTTTTAAAAGATCATACTTAAAACATATGTCCCATTTTTTCAACTTTGCACTTTAGATAGTCTTTGTTGTAAGGATTAGGATCGATTTTTATAGGTACTCTTTCAGTTATCTGAAGCCCAAAACCCTTTATGCCAAGCAATTTTTTGGGGTTATTAGTAAGAATTCTTATAGTTGAGAGGCCCAAGTCCTTCAGCATCATTGCCCCCATTCCATATTCTCTTAGATCTGGAGGGAAACCAAGCTTTATATTTGCTTCGACTGTATCTAAATGACAGGTGTCTTGAAGGTGATATGCTTTAATTTTATTAGCAAGACCAATGCCTCTTCCTTCTTGCCTAAGATAGAGAATCACTCCTAATCCTTCTTCGTTTATCATTTTCATAGCAGTGTGCAGTTGGTCACCGCAATCGCATCTTAGAGATCCGAAAACGTCCCCTGTAAGGCACTCTGAATGAACTCTTACAAGAACGTTTTGTTTGTTTCTGACGTCACCCTTTACAAGAGCAACGTGTTCGCTTTTGTCCATTAAGTATCTATAAGCGTATATTTTGAAGTCACCATATTTGGTTGGTAAATCTGCTTCAGCCATTCTCTGAACCCATATTTCGCTTTGTAATCTATATTTTATAAGATCTGCAATAGTTAAAATTTTTATATTGTGTTTTTTGGAAAATTCAATAAGATCTGGCATCCTTGCCATTGTTCCATCTTCTTTCATAATTTCACATATCACCCCTGCTGGGAATAATCCTGCCATGCTAGCAAGGTCAACTGCTGCTTCTGTATGCCCTGCTCTGATGACCACACCTCCCTTTCTGGCTTTGAGTGGGAAGACGTGGCCAGGCTTAACGAAGTCATCAGGTTTTGCATTAGGATCTATTGCTTTTCTGATGGTTTGTGCTCTGTCAAAAGCACTTATGCCAGTGGTTGTATTGTTTTTAGCATCAATTGGCATTGCAAAAGCTGTATAAAAGGGATCAGGGTTATTACTTTCAAGCATTTCTATATCCAGTTGTTTGAGCCTTTCTTCAGTTAGAGGAAGACATATAAGTCCCTTTCCATAAGTTGCCATAAAGTTAATGTGTTCTGGTGTTACCTTTTCTGCAGGGATAAATAGATCGCCCTCGTTCTCTCTATCTTCGTCATCTGTAATGATTATTAATTTAGAATTTTTTATATCATCGAGAGCTTCTTCTACACTTGCAAATTTGAAATCTTCCAAAGTTTAATCCTCCTTAAATATTGAAAAAAAATATTGAAAATTCAAAAATAGCATATGATTATTATGATAAAATGACTACTAAATTATTATATATTATTTTTTTACTTTAAGGAGTGAAAAATGAAAGCAATAGTTTTGGCTATAATTTTTTTCTTAATTTTTCAAAATTTAGCACTTTCAAAGGATCTTAGAGATATTAATAATGATTTAAACAAAGTTGTAGATAGTTCAGTTAATTTTGAAGGTGACAGGAGAGCTTCAATTTATATAGCTTATGGTGATAAATATTTTTCAAAAAATTTTGGTAGAGGTTTTGGCAATTTTAGTGAGAAGTATGACATTGGTGGTCTATTAAGATTATTTATTGGACTGGGGGCAATAAAGCTTAACGAATTTGGAAAAATAAGTTTCGGTGATTCAATTTTAAAATATTTGCCTGAATTAAAAGGTAAGTATCAAAATAATATCAAGATATCTGATTTATTAGAAGATCACACTTATCTTCCTTACAGTTATCCTTATAAAATAAGTTCTACAGAGGATTTGTTGAATTTTTTGGTTAGAAATGTAAATATCTTGAGATATGATGAATTATATAATAGATCTCAAATTTCGAGTGACATATTGCTTTTAATTATTGAAAGATCTGAAAAAATTAGCTTTAAAGATTTCTTTGACGATTTGTTTAAAGAATTTGATCTAAATAATACTGGTTTTTACGATAATCAAAAGGGTGAAGAATTTCCAATTTCAAGTAGATTTTATAGCTCTCCAGAAAATATTGGCAAATTTTTATCAAGCATTATGACAAATAAAAAAAATTATGAAAAAATATTTAGAAGATTCGAAAATACTCCCTACGATCAAGACTTATATTTTACTCCCTCATTTATTTCTCAAAATATAACTTTGGTAGATGAAAACAACGTTTATAATAAATACAATTTGTATTATCAGTATGACGATTCAACGAGTTCCTTTGTGCTTGTAATCCCTCAAAAGAGATTTGCTATTGTTTTTCTTTCTAATTTTCCGATTAGTTTTGATAAAAAAGACTATCTAGCAAAGGAACTGTTAAAAATATCACTAAAGGACTTTCTCAATCTTGATGTTTTTGATTATAGATCCAACCTATCTTTAAAAAAGATTGAAGATAAAAATGATTTTTTAAGTTCTTATAAAGGTTTTTTTGAAAACAGGAAAGGAATTATTGAATTTCATGTTGTTGACAAAGATTTAATGTGTAACATGAATAAAAAGTTTTACTTTGTTAAATTTTTTAACGATTCAAGTTTTAGTCTTATTCCACTAGAGGATAATAATGATTATGTTAAGAACTTAAGATTTAGATTTACATATATTAATGGAGTTAGATATCTTGATTTGTTAAATTTTGGGCAAAACATACTTTTTGCGAGAGAAATTGAGGAACCTAAATATAGCGATATCTGGAAAGAGAGGTTGGGCAAATGGATAAGTGTTAATAAAAATAGCCTGATAAAAGATGTTGAAATTAAAAAATTTAGAGGTTTTTATATGCTTGATTATATCGATTCAGAGGGCGAAAAAATGAACCTGGTTTTGATGCCAGTTTCTGATAATAGCGCTAAATTAATTGATTTTGGAGATCTAGTAGTAAATTTTGGATCAAACGATCAAAATATGAGTTTTAATTTTTTAGGAGATGAGTTCATAAAGGGAAACTAATTTTGTTTCTTAGGTTTATAAGCTGAAATCATAAAGTTTGAGCAAAGCAGTCCTGTAACTAATGCAATTGCCCTTAAACTCATATTAAAAGCTGCCATGATGCCTTCGCTGATATCTTTTGATAAAAACGAAGAAAGACTTTGATATCCAACTATACCTGGTACAAGCAAAATCAGTCCAGATATAAGAGGAATATACTGTGAGCCCTTGCTAAATCTTGCCCAGGTATTGGAAAAAATTCCAAGCACTAAGGATGCAAAAAAAATGCCAATCTGATTGTTTGTAATTTGATTCCCAAAATAAAGGCCTATTTGAGCAATTAGAGAAGAAACAAGCATTACTGCAGCATCCTTTGTCCTTGCATTAAGGATAGCAATAAAGGTTAGTGGTGCTAAAAAGGTTGCAAAGTATTGGAGAGATAATGGAAAAGTTGAGTTTTTTATATTAAGTATATATAAATTTTCGTGCGGAAAGAATAAATTTGTTCCTAGTGCCACCCCAAACACTATAAACATTAATACAAAGATTGCAGAGCTAAGCCTTGTTGTACCCGATACAAGATTTCTATTTGCAATTTCATCGATTCCAGATACTAAAGTAAGCCCAGGGAAGAGCACTATTAATCCGGAGATAATTGATATGGATTGATCATATGGACCAATTGCTGTATACAAGATATTAGAAAGTGCTCCGACTGATGCTGCACAGACAAATTCTAATAACCTTGTGAGGTTCAATTTATTAGAAATTACAAAAATAATTCCAGTTATAAGTCCAAGAAAACTTGACACAAAAAGTTCCTTTAATCCTCCACCCATAATGATTGAGACCATCGCAGAAACAGCAGAGTATGAAAATACAATGACCCAGAAAGGAAACCTATTGCCTTTTAACATCACCCTTTTCAAAAGTTCGACGCCTTCCTTTGCTGTTATTTTATTTTCTAGAACCCTATTTGAAATTTCATTGGTCAATGCAATTTTCTCCAGATCAAGAATGCCTGGTTCTACTCTTAATATGGTTGTAGTAAAAGCATCCTGGTCTTCAAAGGATAGAAAAATTCCTGTTGGAGAAGAATATACTTGCAAAGCAATATTAAATTTAGATGCTACTTCCATAAGCCTTTCTTCGAGAGCATATGAGGAAAAGCCGCATTTGTGGAAAGCTTTACCAAGCTCGACAATAAATTTAACTTCAGGGCTATTTTTACCTGGAAATATAACTTTTTTATTGTTCATTTCAGGTATAATTTGATATATTTATTGTTTAAAGCAAACAAATTAGGAGGTAAAATGAAACTTAAAGAAGCATTAATTTTGTATCTACCCGCTATTTTATTTTCTTTTATCGGCATTCTTTTGGGCTCTCTCCCATTTTGTAAATTTTTAACAGAGCAAAATCTTTTGACTCAAAGCGTTACGTTTAACAATATAACTAATAATTCTACTATAGCTTCTATAATAAAAATTCAAAATACTAACCTTAGTTTTATATCAGAGATTATCTACTTTTCTGCTGCTTTTGGAACTCTTTTTTGGTTGGTTAAACCTGCAAAAAAATTATCCAAAGTGGTTTGTGGTTTTTTGAGTGTTGTACTGCTTGCATCTTATTTTGTATTTTCATTTACTGTTGGTATTGTGGCAAGAGCACAAAGTATGGTTGTACAGTTTCAATGGGGATTTTTTGTAATTCTGGCATTTATAGTGGTTGTAAATTCGTATTATATGTTTTATTTTTTAAACGCAATTTTACCAGGAAAAACTAAAAATTAGGTTTTGAATAATTTGTTTTTATGTTGTCTTATTTATAAAACTTATTCTAAAACCTTTATGTGCCAACCGAAAGTTAACGATATCAGAGTTATACTACTTATTTTAAGACTTTTTTGTAAATTTCTTATAATAGTATGGTGGGTTTGAGGCAAAAATTTATTGTTTCCTTGTTAAAAATTTTCATTTTTCCTTATAGGCCTTGCAGGCTCTGCATGGATTTTATGTCCCTTTATAACTGATTTGTGCAATACTGCAATTATTCTTTCTGATACTTCTTCTGGCACTTCTAGGAAAGTAAATTTATCTAATATTCTTATATTTTTTATGTCTTTCTTCTTCATATCTCCTTCTTCACATATATAGTTTACAATGTCTTCTTTCGAAATATTTTTCTCTTTGCCAATATTTATAAAAAGCCTTGTCATACCTTCTTTTGCTCCTGTTTTTTTGAACCTTTCTTTGTCGACCTCAAGTTTTTCTTCTGGTTCTCCTTCCTGGTATAACCTAATTGCTGCGGCCGCAATTCTTTCGGGTTCAAATTCCTCAGTCATTTCTTCGACTATTGAAACGTAATGCGATATTTTTTCCTGTTTGATTATTTTAGAAATTAAACTCTTCAATTCATCTTTTTGCTTTTCCAAAAGATCTGAAATGCTTGGGACCTCCTTTCTCTTGATAGTCGTTCTAATAACTTTTTCAATCAATCTTAATTGTCTAAACTCCCTGGGGGTTATAAAAGTAATAGCTATACCCGATTTACCTGCTCTCCCTGTTCTCCCGATTCTGTGAACGTACGATTCTGGGTCTTGAGGTATATCAAAATTAATTACATGGCTAACGTCAGAAATATCAAGCCCTCTTGCCGCTACGTCTGTTGCCACAAGAACTTCTAATTTTTTCTCTCTAAATGATCTCATTACTTTATCTCTCTGTGCTTGCGTCAAATCACCGTGTAGACCTTCGGCGCTGTATCCCCTTGTATTTAATGAAGCAACTAATTCATCTACGCCCTTTTTTGTTCTACAAAATATAATTGTTTTGTCCATATCTTCTGTTTCTAATATACGACAAAGGGCTTCAAGTTTATCTTTGGCCTCACAATAAAACTGATCTGTCAAAGGTACTGTAAGTTGCTCTTTGCTTATTGAGACAACTTTTGGATTTTTCATATATTTTTTGGTAAGTGCCATGATTGGATCTGGCATAGTTGCTGAAAATAGGAGAGTCTGTTTGTTTTCGTTTTTAATCGATTTCAAAATTGTTTCTATATCTTCAATAAAACCCATATCAAGCATTTCATCAGCTTCATCAAGTACAAGCATTGAAATTTGGGACAAAAATAATGTTCCTCTCTTAATGTGATCAATTAACCTTCCAGGCGTACCTATTATTACTTGAGCTCCATTTTTTAGAGCTTTTATCTGTCTTTCAATAGATTGTCCACCGTAAATGGGAACTACTCTAAGTCCTTTATATTTTGAGATTTTAGATACTTCTTCGGCAACCTGTATTGCAAGTTCCCTTGTAGGAGTTAATACCAGTGATTGAGGAATTCTATCCTTTGTTGTTTTTTCAGCTATTGGAATTCCAAATGCTGCAGTTTTACCAGTTCCAGTTTGAGCCTGGCCTATTACATCAAATCCCTGCATTACAATTGGTATTGTTTGTTTTTGGATCTCGGATGGTTCTTCAAAACCCATCTCCTTTAAAGCTAAAATTGTGTCTTCGCTTAATTTAATTTCTCCAAAATAAGCACTCTTTGACAATTTGATTCTCCTTTTTTCTTTTTCTTTTTATTGTTAAAATTGTATCATTAAAATCTATAAAGATAGAATGGAGGGTGAAGATGAAACTAGAGTTAAAAAAGATAAATTTTCCAGGCGATGCTAACATAATATTAGGGCAAGCTCATTTTATCAAAACAATTGAAGATATTTATGAAATTATAGTATCTTCTAATCCTGCTGCCAAATTTGGTATTGCTTTTTCAGAGGCTTCTGGCGATTGCTTGATTCGAACAGAAGGTAATGATGAGGAACTCATAAATATTGCTGTACAAAATTTGATATCTCTCTCTTGTGGACACAGCTTTATTATTGTTTTGAAAGATGCATTTCCTATAAACGTACTTAATTCCTTAAAAAATTGTCAAGAAGTTGTATCAATCTTTTGTGCTACTGCTAACAATGTTAAGGTTGTGGTTTCTTATGATGATGAAGGGAATGGAGGAATATTGGGTGTTATTGACGGGCTTAAACCTAAAGGTGTTGAAAATTTAGAAGATAAGAGCAAGAGAAAAGCCTTTTTAAGAAAAATAGGTTACAAGCTTGGCTAGGCTATCGATTCAAGGGTTTCATCTGCCCAACTGATTGCTTCCATATAAAGGTTTCCCATCCTTTCATGTCTGATTCTAAGTTCATAACACATTGATATAACTTTTTCCCAGTCTCCTTTTTCATAGAGCTCTACAAGCTTTAAAGCTTGTAGATAGCTCCTTGTTTGTGGGTTATCTACGCCCTTTATAGCGTTTGAGATTGTCTCGCTCAGCGGAAGATGAATCAAAAGATTTTCTTTTGAAAAACCAGTTATTACGTCAAAAAGAGAGAGTAAACCAATAAGATAATACTCATCCTCTTTGAACTTTTTTGAAGTCTCCTGTGCTAAAAGTTGCATTAATCTTGCCCTCGTGAGAGTAATTTTTAGAAGTTCTAAGGGAGCTGTGGTTTTCTCGGTAAGAAGTATCATAATAAGCCATTTTATCATTTGCTTTCTTCCTAGAAGAACTATTGCTTGTAAAACTGATTTTACTTCACATCTAAAGCCGAAAAATGAAGAATTAACGAGTTTTAGAATTTTGATTGTCAAATATGCGTTTTTCTTTATCTCTTTTTCAATCCTATCCCATTTTAAATTTTCAGATAAGAGCATTTTTATGATGTTTAAGATTTCAATTTGTGATGCAGTAAAGTTTTTTTTCGTTAGAGTCTCTGGTTTTGAAAAATAAAAACCTTGAAAAAGTTTGTATCCTTCTTCTAAAGCTTCCTCATATAAGAGATTGTTTTCTATCTTGTGGGCAATTAATACTTTGTTTTGAGGTATATATTTTGGTAAAAGAGATCTTTTTTCTTTTGGGGCAATAGAGAAGTCGATTTTTATTGCATTGAAAAAGCGTAAAATTGATTGGTGAGGCAAATCTGAACCCTGGTATGATAAATTGAAACTAGAATAATGGAGTTCTTTTATAAATGACAGATCAAAGTTATTGTTTATTTCTGTTTGATTTATTTCAAAAAATATGGATTCTTTTGGAAAGGGTGGAAGAGATTTTTTTAAGGTATAAAGTGGTGTATTTATAAATATAGGCAAGCCTTTCCCTATGTAAGTAATGCCGTAGTTGGTAAAAAGATCCACCAAAACCTTTAGCGATGCTTCTTCTGGATTTTCTTCTGGGAATTCGTTTTTATTTGAATCTCTGTATAAAACTTCATATCCGAATGTTTTTTTATCAGCATTTAATATTGGTTGTCTGGCAATAAAAGAACTCACAATATACCTCTTCTGGATATATTTTTTAGTTCAATAAATAATCATAAATTTTTCATTATATCACAAAAAGTTTTGCAAATTTAAGAACTAAATATTTCATTTTTAAAGTTTTCTAAGCCGAATTTTTCAATAAATCTTGCAGTTCTGTCTTTTGGATTGGCCTTTTCTGTGTAAACCTTTATAGCTTTTTTTATTAAACTTATAGCTTCTTCGTCAGATAGTTCCTCTTTTATTACATTCCCGATTCTTGGTACTCTACCAGAGTTTCCACCAAAAACTAATTTCCAACCCTTAACAGTGCCAATCAAGCCAATATCTCTTGTAAAGGCCTCACCACAATTAAATGGACATCCTGATACACCAATTTTTAATTTTGCTGCTGTTGGCAAACCATATAAGATATTTTCCAATTTCATCCCCATTTCAAGAGAATTTCTTTGCCCGAACCTACAAACGCTAGTTCCGGGACACGCTTGAACGTAGTGTAAGCATGGTTCGAGTGCCCTTCCTATCCCGGTTTTTAAATCTGACCAAACTGAGTCTATTTTATCAGGTTTGATACCTACTAAGACAATTCTTTGCCCTGATGATATTTTAATTACGGGTATAGAGTATTTTTTTACCACCGAAGAAATGGTTTCCATTGTTTCGAGAGAAAGAATTCCACAGGGAATTCTTGCAACAACAGCGTACGTTTTTTTGTCTCTTTGTAAAATTGCGCCGTTTTTTTCAAATTCCATTTTTATCCCCCTTCTAGTTATATTTAATTATCTAATTATACAATTTTAAAGCAAACATCTACCGCTGTTCTATAGAACAGCGGTAGATGTTTGAAAGATTATATTTATTTTATCTATTTCATAGACATTAAAATTCTTTGTTCAGGAGTCAAAACTTCTAAGATCTTAATTCTATAATCGGTGTTTAGATTCATAATTTCTACTCTTGTGCTATTTATTTCTTTAATTTTTGATTCAAGTTGAGATGTATCAGCCTTGTTAACAACAAGATTTCTGTAATCGTTGTGTAGGTTCCAAAGTTTTGTTCTCAGGACTTTAAGCTTTGCATATTTTTCATCCAAAAGCGATTTGATCTGGTTAACTTGTTCGTCTGTAAGATTAAGTTTTTCTTTCATTCTTTCTAATTGAAAGTTTTCTCTTTGTTTGTAATTCAAACTCTGTCTGTTATGGAATTGATTAAACGCATAATCATAACCAGAACCTGGTCCAAAAGCTCCTGAAGAAAAGGCAAAGGAATTCCCCATAAACCATACAGAAGCAAGTAAAGCTAAAACCATAAATCCTACAAAAAACTTTTTCACTTTTTTTACCTCCTCAAATGTTTGGTTCAAAATTTTCGAATACTTTATATACGAGGACCTTCATTAGAAAGTAACAAAATTCTTTAATCTTTAATTATTGCAATATGCTACAATGTTATTGTTTTTAAAGATAATTTTTTTATATAAGGAGATGATTGAAGTGCCTAGGCCAAAGTTGAAAAGGTTTATTCAAATGGAGCCAAAGTACAGTGTATATGCTCCAAAAGGTGCAGGAAAGATCAAAGACGAGGTCTTAATGGATCTCGATGAAGTAGAGACCTTAAGACTCGTTTTTGGTGAAGGTTTAGATCAGGATAAGGCTGCAAGGAAGCTTGGGGTGTCCAGACAGACAGTGGGTAGGACTGTAGATATTGCAGGGAAAAAATTAGCTGATTTTCTAGTGAACGGCAAGCTTTTGAAAATTAGAACCGATGGCAACTACGAATTTGTCAACAAAGATTCTATTAAAGAAAGTGATAAATAACTATTTGTTACCCTTTATAAGGAAAAGTGGAGCGCTGTGTCTGTCTATTACCGCTTCTGGATCCGAAAGGGCTCTTAGATATCCACGCGACGTATAAGTATTAATTTCTTTGAAGTTGGTTTTTTTGTAAATGTCTTGCAAATATCCAAGCCTTTCGAATTCGTTTAGTTCAGACCAAAGTAAAATTGATTTTGGCTTGAAGTATCTATTTGTAAATATTGTTACAAAAGAACCATCAGCTTTTAGAACTCTCTTTACCTCACTCGCAAACTCATGTGGGTGAGGTATATATTCAAAACAAAAGCTACATATTACTATATCGAATTGGTTGTCATGATAAGGAAGACGAGAATCCTTAAAGATATTTTTATTATTAATTGATGAAATCTTTTTGTTTAATGAGGAAACTTCTTTGTTTAATCCAACGATTGTTATATCTGGATTATTTCTTAAATAAGGTGTAGCTCTACCCATAATATCAAGGATTTTTGAGTTATCATTAATAATATTTTCTAATACTTCACCTATTTTATTTTTTAATACCAAATCAACGTTTATTATGGAAGAGTTGCTTTCATAAAATATTCCGCTTTCATCCGAGTCTTCGACAATAAAAGAATTTTCAGAATAGAAATCTGTTTCAATTTGTTTAAATTTTCCTTGCATTCCAATTCCAAAGCCAAATTCTGACAACCAATCATAGCAAATTCCTCCAGTGCCACACTTTACTTCTAATTGTTCTACTACCTTTATTATCTTGGCTCTAAGAGTACATCTTTTTTCTGATAAAGGATGATTAAAGTCTGCAAAGAACAGATCGTCTCTCTTTTCTATACACCTGAAAAAAGGCTTTTCTATTGAATTTTTCCCTTCTCTACCCATTAAGGTTTCAAGAGGATAAAATCTGCCAACTTTAAAAAAACTTTTCTCTTCTTCTGAAATCCATTTTATTGGAAGTATATTTTTTGATGAATATGGTTCAAATAATTCTCCTGCGCTGTAAGTAAACTCAAAAATGTCTCCTACATCTTTTCCTTCCAGCCATTCGTATAAATTTTTTGGTAGGGTATCAGCATCAAGCCACATATGTGGTCTAATAAAGTAATTTTCAACGTGTTTAACATTATCCTCTTCCCATATTATATCTATTGACATAGATATTCTGGAGTCTTTATTAATTTTCACAAAAATCACCTCTTAAAAATAATTCTTATTCCTATTGACTTTTAAGTATTAATAACTATAATTTATTATAATAAAAAAAGAAAGGGGGAAAATTATGGATGCTGTAATGTTGTCACGGTTGCAATTTGGTGCAACTGCGATGTATCACTTTATTTTTGTTCCATTAACTTTAGGTCTTGGTATTCTTGTAGCTATAATGGAAACTCTTTATTACAAGACAAAAAACGAAGTATATCTGAAAATGACAAAGTTTTGGGGTAGATTGTTTTTAATTAATTTTATTTTGGGAATTGTTACTGGCATTACTCTTGAATTCCAATTTGGAACTAACTGGGCACAATATTCTATTTATGTAGGAGATATTTTTGGTGCACCTCTAGCAATAGAGGCCACACTTGCCTTTTTCCTTGAATCAACATTTTTGGGCGTTTGGCTTTTTGGCTGGAAAAGAATATCTCCTAAAATGCACTTAATCAGTATCTGGCTCGTGGCTTTTTCGTCAAATTTGTCTGCTTTATGGATACTTATTGCCAATGCCTGGATGCAAGATCCAGTTGGTTTTGTTCTAAAAAACAACAGGGCTGAGATGACAGACTTTTTTGCTGTAGTATTTAGCCCTTATGCATGGCTGAAATTTACTCACACTATTACTGCAGGATTTGTTGTAGGTTCGTTTTTTGTGATGGGAATTTCGGCTTATCATCTTTTGAAGAAACAAAATGTAGAATTTTTTAAAAAGTCGTTTTATATTGGTGCCACCTTTGGTTTGATTGCCAGCGTGTTGGTTTTTTTGATTGGAGATTTTCATGCTGCTGAGGTAGCTCACGTTCAGCCAACAAAATTAGCTGCAATGGAGTCTCTTTGGAATACTGAAAAGGCTGCACCAATATATCTAATTTTAGTGCCTGATGAATCAAAAAAAACCAATTTGGTTGAAGCATTTCCAATACCATCTCTTCTAAGCTTACTTGCATATCATGATCCCAACGCTACAGTACGAGGTCTTAATAGTTTTCCTGAAAATGATATTCCTCCTGTAACTCCTGTTTTTCTAAGTTTCAGGATTATGGTAGGATTAGGGACACTCTTTATTATCTTAACAATTTTAGCCTGGTGGTATGCAAGGAAAGATAAATTGCTTGAACATCGAACCTTTTTGAAAATTATGTTATATTCTCTTCCTCTCCCTTATATTGCGACTCAGGTAGGTTGGATTCTTGCAGAAGTGGGTAGACAACCATGGATAGTGTATGGACTATTGAGAACAAATGATGCTGTTAGTAAGAATTTAACCGTTGGAGACGTATTACTAACTTTAGGGGTTTTTATTGTTCTGTATACTGCACTTGCAGTTCTTGATTTTGCACTTTTAATCTATTATGCCCGTAAGGGTCCATTAGAAACGGATTAGGGGGTGAAATTGTGTTAAATATTCTTTGGTTTATTATTTGGGGACTTCTTTGGGCTATGTATTTTGCGCTTGATGGTTTTGATCTGGGGATTGGGATTCTCTTTCCCTTTTTTGCTAAAACGGATCAGGATAAAAAGGCAATGCTTGAAAGTATTGGACCTGTTTGGGATGCTAACGAAGTATGGCTTATAACTGCTGGTGGCGCAACATTTGCAGCATTTCCTATTACTTACGCTTATATGTTTAGTTTTCTATATCTTCCATTAATGCTTATTTTATATGGTTTAATCATAAGAGCAGTTTGCCTTGAATTTAGATATAAAGTAAATAATCCAACTATGATTTCTTTGTTAGAGTTTGGGTTTTTCCTTGGAAGCTTATTGCC
Source organism: Thermodesulfobium acidiphilum (assembly GCF_003057965.1). Lineage (NCBI taxonomy): Bacteria > Pseudomonadati > Thermodesulfobiota > Thermodesulfobiia > Thermodesulfobiales > Thermodesulfobiaceae > Thermodesulfobium > Thermodesulfobium acidiphilum. The sequence continues at coordinate 1,479,329 of NZ_CP020921.1, read as the reverse complement.
TGCGCTTCTTTTAGGAGTAGCTTTTGGAAATATATTCCAGGGTCTTCCAATAGATCAAAATGGCTATCATGGAAATTTATTAACGCTTCTTAATCCATTTGGTTTAATCACTGGAATTTTGTTTGTGGTAGCATTTCTACTACATGGTTCCCTTTGGCTCTCTTTTAGAACTGAAGGAGATATAAATGTTAGAGCTAAATCAATTGCTAAAAAGCTTTGGTTTGTAACACTGTTTTTTGCTGTTTTGTTCTTTGTAAGCGCTTACTTCGTAACCAATCTCTATTCTAACTATTTTTCCATGCCCATTCTTCTTGTGGTTCCCATTTTGTGCGTGATTGGCCTTTTGGGTGCAGGATTTTTTATTAACTCTTCAGAAATTATGGCTTTTTTGTCATCAGCTATATGCATAATATTCTTAACCTTTACTGGTGTAGGCGGTCTATATCCAAATCTTATTCCGTCTAGTATTAACAATGCCTTTAGCTTGAGCGCATTTAATTCATCTTCGAGTCAATATACCCTAGCTGTGATGACAATTGTTGTTATAATATTTGTTCCAATCGTGCTCTTCTATAAATTTTGGACATATAAAACGTTTAGTTATAAGATAAAGGAAGGTAAAGGAGAAGGTTATTAAATACAAACAACAAGGTGTATGAACTTATATGTGGTTCGTACACCTTGTTGTTTTGTTTATAAACTATTTAAAAATATTTTTGTTAGATAGTATATAAATAAGCTTTAATAATTCAGGACAAGATCTGCTTCCATCATCTCTTTGAGCGCCCTTCCTGCTTTTATCATTTGAACACCATCTATGAGCTGATCTTTAGGTATTTCTTTGGAAATGCAGGCGGGAATACATGCAAGAAGTTTTCCGCCGTTTTCAATAAAATTTTCGACGTGTTCTTTGATGCTCTCATGTTCAACTGCTCTTATGTGCTCATATGTACCTTTGGTTACATTGTAAATGCCGTTAGATTGAAATATCATTGTTACGTCCATTTCCATTATCAAGGCTGTATTGGCCATAATAAATGCAAATGTGGCTTTTTCTGGATCGTCAGGACCAACTGTTACTGTTACGACAAGTTTCTCAGACATATGTTACCTCCTTAAAAAAAATATTTTCTATAATCTTGTTAATTATATATTCTTTTTTAATTTATGTTAAAATATCTTAACTTGAATTGGAGGTGTATCAATTGAAAGAAGGAATTCATCCTCGATTTTATGAGGACTGTGTTGTTACATGTGCTTGTGGCAATACCTTTACCACTGGATCAACAAGGAAGTCAATAAAGGTAGAAATATGTTCAAAATGTCATCCGTTTTTTACGGGCACTCAAAAGCTTGTTGATACTGAAGGCAGAATAGAAAAGTTTAACAAGAAATATAGCAAAAAAAATAAGGGAGAAAGCGAAAATTAAGGTTTCCCTAATTTACAACACTCCAGACCCTGTCAGGGCTATTGCCCTGGGGGCAAGAGTTTCGGTTACTAATAAATCTATTCTTGGCGTTTATTCTGAACTAAAAGAGGATGAGGCTCAAGAACTGGTAAAAAGGCTATATAAAATGGGACATCACACGCCCTTTGAACACGTTTCTTTTACATTTGGTATTGAAAACATTTCCAGGTCTTGTTCGCATCAACTTGTAAGACACAGGATTGCTTCATTTACTCAAAAAAGTCAAAGATATACAAGATTTGGAGTAAAAGCCTTAGCATCAGGAACTGATAAGAGAATTGAAATTGGAGATTTATATGTTTTCCCTCCATCCTTTCAGAAACATCCCTCGATTTTAACTAAGTATAGAGATTATTTGGAATTGGGCAGAAGGCTTTATGAGGATCTGTTATCTAAAGGGGTACCTGCTGAAGATGCAAGATATATTTTGCCAAATAGCGCTCACACCTCTCTTGTGATGACAATGAATTTCAGAGAACTTATGCATGCTTCTAGTCTCAGACTTTGTCAAAGAGCTCAATGGGAAATAAGATTAGTGTTTGAGGAAATCAAGAAAAGAGTTTTTGAGATTTCTCCCTTTCTTTCTGAATTTTTGTGCCCAAAGTGTGAAATCATTGGATATTGCAATGAGGAGAAATCTTGTGGTAGAAAACCAAAAAAAGAGTCTTGAAATAAAGTGCTTATTTCAAATTTTGATGATATAATTGAAGGCCTTACTGCAGACTCTTACTTTTTAAGGACTTTTAGAATCCTTAAGGAAAAAGGCATTAATAAAAAAGTTGTAGCTGAGATTAAAGCCTCCTCTTTTCCATCTGGTTATAATTGGGCTATTTTTGCAGGTATTAATGAAGTCAGGCTAATCCTTAATGAATTAAAGGATATAGAAGTTTTATCTCTTAAAGAGGGCAGCGTCTTTTATCCTGATGAACCTGTTTTAATAATAAAGGGAAACTATTTGGATTTTGCTATTTTTGAAACTGCTATCCTGGGCATTCTTTGCCAGGCATCTGCAGTAGCTACAAAGGCAGCTAGAATTAAAAAGGTTATTGGATCTAAAGAACTTATTTCCTTTGGTTCAAGACGTGCTCATCCTTCAATTACTGCTCACCTTGAAAGAAATGCTTATATTGGCGGATGTAACGGCGTTTCGAGTATTATTGGTGCAAGAACAATAAATCAAACTCCAAGGGGAACAATGCCTCACTCGCTCGTCCTTCTCATGGGATCTTTAAAAGAAGCACTTAAAGCTTTTGACGATGTAATTGAAAAGGATACTCCTAGAATTGCTCTTATTGATACTTTTTGCGATGAAAAATTTGAAGCTATTGAAGCTGCCAAACTTTTGGGCGAAGGACTGTATGCTGTTAGGCTTGATACTCCTTTTTCGAGAAGGGGGGATGTGAGAAAAATTGTTGAAGAAGTGAGATGGGAACTCGACTTAAGAGGCTTTAAGAAAGTAAAAATTGTACTTTCTGGCGGAATAGATGAATATATAGCTGGAGATCTGTGTGATATAGTAGATATTTTTGGTGTAGGTACCGCTTTAACGAATGCACCTATAATAAATTTTTCAATGGATATTGTAGAAATTGAAGGAGTGCCGATTGCAAAAAGAGGCAAAAAGTCAGGACAAAAAGAGTTAGTATACTGTCCCGTATGTGGTAGGAGATTTGTTGTTTTTAAAAAGAAAAACCTTGAATCTATTTGTTTAGTTTGTAAGTCAAAAACAATCCCTCTTCTTTCTCCTATTGAAGAGCCCTATCCTGATGACTCAATAATAAGGAAAAGAACTCTCGAAAATATTTCAAAAATAGATAGTGTTTTTTAGTTCACGTTTACAAATACACTTACAGCTGCGCAACAAATAATTACTTCGTTGCTAATATCTTTTAGCTCTTCAATTTTGAGTGCTTTTATTGACATTCCTCCTTCTTTAACTATTATCTCTATGTTGCCCTGAATTGGAAAAGCTTTTTTTACTTCTTCTATGTTTACTTCTTCTGGACGAGGAGCTGCTAGTTCAGCAACGATTTCAATCTCATTTAAATTTTTTATGTTGAATATCTCTATTAATCCTGTTATATATACGTTTTGAATTGCATTTTTAATGGCTTTTATTGCTGCTTTGGTAGGAGATTGACCGTGTTGGTCAACTCCCATACCCATTTCAATTAGTAGTCTCTTTTTCATAAATTTCTCCTTTTTTAACCTTAAGCAATCTTTTGCTATGTTTGTGTAGAGAGAAATAAATATATCCGAATAGAGTAATTGTGATTACGAGAATTAAAGATGCTAGAAGTGAATTTTCTTTGAACATTTTTACACTTTCTATGCCAGAAAATCCAACCATTAATACAAAAATACTCCAGATAGAACTGCCTATCGTTGTGGGAAGGAAGAAGTCCTTTAAGTTAACCCTTGAAATACCTGCAATATAAGAAGAAAAATGTCTAATTCCAGGCAAAAAGCGCACAATTATTAGTATAAAAAAACCTTTCTCTCCCTCAATGAGATATAAAATATGATCTAAAATATTTTTATACTTTGTGCTAACCTTAGACGTTAAGAACTTTAATCTTGTTCCTATCAAAAAGGACAAACAGGCTCCAAAAACTGTAGAAAAAATAGTTAAAATAATTGCTTCTAATGGGTTTATAAAACCTGCTCCAACTAGTGCACCTGTAATTAGCAACATTCCTTCGTAAGGCAGTGGCAATCCCATTGAGTCTAAAGAAAGCCAAACAAAGGCAATAAAGTAAAAGGTCCATATGCTCATGTTTAAATTTATAACGTTAATATAGATTACGTTTAATAGATTAGAAAGTTGTTCCAAAGGCTTACTCCTTGAATTATAGTTTAGAATATTATATCAATTATAATCTAATTTTTAGATTATAATTTGATTAAGTTTAACTAACTTATTTAACGTTAGGGGAGAGAAAATATTTTTGAGATCAATGCATTTGCAAAAGTTAACTTAAGCCTTGACGTAATAGGAAAATACCCGGATGGTTATCATGAAATAAGATCGGTATTTCACAGCATTGAACTCTTTGATCTATTACGCCTAGAACTTATAGAAGAAAAAAAGTTAATAATTGATTCTAACATTGAGATAAAAAATAACATTATACATAAAATTTGGAATTATGTGTCTTTGAATTTTGATATTAAAAAGGGGGTATATCTATATCTGGGAAAAAGTACTCCTTTAATGGGGGGGTTGGGAGGGGGTTCTAGTGATGCAGCAGCTTTTTTATATGCTATCAATTTAATTTTTTCTTTAGGACTATCTAGAGAAGATTTAGTTGATGTATCAATTAATTTTGGATCAGATATAGCCTATTTTTTTTATGGCGGAATGTGTTTGGTAGAGGGTAGGGGAGAAAAGGTTTTTAAATTGGATGAATATTTGAGTGAAGAAATAATATTAGTGATTCCAAATAAAGGAATATCAACTTCTTTTGCTTATAGTTTGTTCGATAAAAGCCCAAGAGCCAGTAATTATACAAAACAGTTTTTTGATGCAAAAAAAGAAGGTTTTATTAAACTTGGGAATGTTTTTGAGGATTTAGTTTTGTCGTCTGATGCTGAACTAAAAAAAATTAAAGAAATCTTAAATGAAGAGTGTGAATGGAATCTGATGAGCGGTTCTGGTTCTGTTTTCTATGCTAAGACTAATAGAACAAAACACATAGAGAAAAAGCTGTTAGGAATGGGAAAGGTTATTACTTCTTGTTTAAAACCTTTAGAGTTGAAACTTATTGAATTCTAACTGCTCCGTAATATCTGCTTTTCCAGTACGGATCGTCAAGAGAACAGATGCTTACGCCTGTACTTGTATTTGCTGCTATAAACTTTCCATTTCCGATATAAATGCCGTCATGAGATGCTCCAGGAAGGTAAGTAGTAAAGAATACTAAATCTCCTGGCCTAAGCTCTGATATCGAAATTGGTCTTCCTGCATCATATTGCAAATCAGCTGTTCTGGGAAGATTTATACCATTTAGTCTAAATACATATTGAACGAATCCTGAGCAATCAAATCCGGTGGATGGAAGTTCCCCACCCCATCTATAGGATATTCCCATAAATCTTATTGCAGTTCTTATAATAGGGTTTGAATTGAAGTCCATTTGTCTAGCTAATGATGCGAGATCAAAAGTCTTATACTTTTCTATTACAGCCATTCTGCCAATTGTAAGACACTGATATGTTATGTCGTCAACTATGCCAGTAATTGGCAATTTTGCTTCCTTCTGGTAAAGTTTTACAGCTCTTTCGGTTTTTTCATCGTAAATCTTGTTAACTGTAACGTTATAACCCAAGTCATAGAGTTTTTCTTTTATGTTTTGAACGTCATCCGAAATGTCCCCCGGTTTAAGAGTAATGGCAAAGGAATAAGTATTGAAAGCTATATTCACAAAAAGGAATAATATTAAGATAAATAATTTTTTCTCCACCACAACCTCTTTTGAATGCGTTAACTAACTTATTATAAACCTAAAAATTAGAAGAAAATTAAAAACGAACAAGAAATTTTCCTATTTCCAAAAGAAGATAACGATTTATTGGCGGGGTGGACGAGATTCGAACTCGCGATCTCCTGCGTGACAGGCAGGTGTGTTAGGCCTCTACACCACCACCCCTTTGAATTGATGAGTATATTATCACATTTAAAAATTGTTTGCAAGTGTCTTTTCATTTTTCTCTTTCGCAAGAACTTCTTCTTCCATTAAAAAGTAACTTTTCTTAAACTTTTTGCACAATTCTTTGCATAGCTTTTTTATTTCTGAAATTCTTTCTATCACTTTTTCATAGTTTAAAAAATTTCTATTGTTTACAGATGATATTGAAATGCTTATAATTGGGAAATGTTTTTTTGTGCCATCTCTATCTATTGATGTTATGTAGCCCTGTTTTATATCTTCTTCGTTATAAAATCTTTTAATATTAAAATCAAATTCTTCAATTATGTTATAGCATAATTTTTCTATTTCATAGGATTTTACTATGGCTATGAAATCATCTCCACCTACGTGCCCTAAAAACGAATCTTTATAAAAATCCATGTGCCTCTCAAGTATATTTGCAATATATTTTATGACTCTATCACCTCTTTCAAAGCCGTAGTAATCATTGAAAGATTTGAAATTATTTAGATCGAAATAAATTAACGAAAACGGTATTTTATTATTTATAGACTCTCTAATTTTTTCTTCAATTATTAAATTTCCAGGTAACCCTGTTAGCGGATTTGAGTACTTGGCTATATTTAATTCTAATTCCATAGATTTTTCTAGAAGATTTATTATTGGAACTACTCCAAAATACTTTTCATCCCTTTCAACTATTACATAATCATATAATTTATGTTCTTCTCTATTTGCTATTCTTTTTATCACTTCACTTATTGGTGTGAAATAGTCAACTACTAAAGGTTCTATATCCATAATCTTTTCTATAGGTTTTTCTAAATAAAGCTCTCTTCCAAATCGAGTGCCAAGTTGTGTGAAAAAATTTCTCTTTGTAATTAGCCCTATGACCTTTTCACCATTTAATACTGCTATGCCATGTAATCGGAAATTATTTAAAAAAATTTTTTCTATATCTATTGATAGAGTTGAAAATTGAACTGCATTATCTCTTCTTGCTAGTTTTCCAATATTAATTTCACAAGCAGATTTGAATTTTCTCATTTCCAAAGAGGATTTTGTTTCTTTGATAAAGTCTTTTAATGTTAAATTCATTTCCAAAAGTTCCTTTGATGGCCTTCCTAATAGGAAACCCTGTGCTAAAGGGATTCCTAATTCTATTACAGTTTTTAGTTCGTCTAATGTTTCTATTCCTTCTGCGATTAGTTTTAGATCTAAGTCATTAGCAAGTTCTACGAGCGCCTTTACTATAGATTTTTTGAAGTTATTTTTATCAATGTCTCTAATTAGAAACATGTCAATTTTTATATAATTTGGTCTTACTTCTGATATAGTAGTTAGACCAGAATGTCCCGAACCAACGTCGTCAATTGCAATTTTATAACCTTGAGTTTTGTAATTTTGGATAATTTCTTTGAACTCTACGTAGTCTTTTATTGCTGTTTTTTCTGTAATTTCAAATACTATGTTTGAGGTATTAATTATATTTTCAAATAAATGTTTTGTAGTACCCTTGGTAAATTTTTTGTCTCTTATTATATCTGGATCTACGTTTAAAAATAAAATTTTATCAGATTTAAAGCTATAAAATTTCTCAATGGCACTTAACCTTGTATATAACTCCATTTCCCATAGCAAATTTTCAGTTTTTGCGCTTTCGAATAGTTTTTCTGGATTGTAGAAAATAGTGTTCTCTGGGCCTCTTGTAAGAGCTTCATAACCAACTACTATACCGTTTGAAAGTGAAAAAATAGGTTGAAATAATGTAGTAAAATCTTTATTTTCTATTATTTTTTTTAATAAGTTTTTCAAACTATTCACCTCCTATACAAAATATTAAATAAGAAAATTGTTAATTTTTTGTGAAAAAAGTTTGTAAAACAGACTTTTCAAAAGAAAATTTTATGACGCATTATTGCTTTTGGTGTTAAAATGTAAAAAATTTTATCAGGGAGTCATTTATGAAAAAATTTAGTATTGATAGACATAAAATTTCTCTGTTATTCTTTTGTCTTTTTTTATTTTCTAATCCTTTAAGCAATGCTGTTGATTATATTTTTCTAACGCTTTCATTGCTAACCTGTTTAACCAGGGAGAATTTGTCTGTTTTGAAAAAGGGAATATTGCCTTATGCTTTGTTGTTGTTCGGATCAGCTGTATTGTCTGGTATTGCTGCAGCAGATAAAGAGTTATGGCTCAGGTGGACTAGTACTTATCTTGAATATGCTATTGTAATATTTGTTACTTATTGCATTGTAAAATCTAAAAGTGATGTAATTTTTTCTTTTGTAGCAATGACCTGTTCTTCTCTACCTATTACGATTTATGCGTTTTTCTTCCAATGGCTAAAGGGAAAAGAAGTCGTTGGAAGCTTTCATTATTACACAGCTTACAGCGCTTACCAGGCTCTTGCTCTTCTTGCACCATTTATTCTTGCGGTTTATAACTTTAGAAAAAAATCTTTTTATTTTTGGTTTGCTATCTTTTTCTTTGAATTTTTTGTATTGTATGTCTCAAGTGCGAGAGGTAGCTTTATATCCAGCGTAATAGGACTTTGTTTGTTTGTAATATTAATTTTCAGGATAAAAGGTTTAATTGCCGCTGTAGCAATTTTATTGTTTGGTTTGCTTGCACCTATAAAAAGGAACGTAGGTATAACGAATTTCTTAGATCTTTTAAACTTTACTTATACAGCCAATTATGAAAGAATAATGTTCTGGAAGGTAGCTATCTTTAAGATATTTCCGCTTAGCCCAATAATTGGTGTGGGTGCAGGACATTTTGCCTATCATTATAGATATCTTAACCCGAAAGATCCTCTTGCAAACTCAGTGGCTCACGCACATGATACCTTTATTCAAGTTCTAACTGATATGGGGTTAGTTGGCCTGACCTGTCTTGTTGTCCTGCTTTATCAGTATTATAAACAGACTATAAACATATTTAAAACTTCAAGCAGGTTCCAGTGGGCGCTGTCTTCAGTATTGCTTACTTTTATAACAGGATATTGGCTTGGTGAGGGCCTTACAGGGAATATGTTTTATGGTAGAATGCAACTTGAAATATTGGCTTATTTTATGGCTCTCTCGACAATAAAGCTTACTGATTAGAAGAGAGAGCTTTTATTGCTTTTTTATAAACCTCATCTGGAGTAATTCTTTTCATACATAAGTTGTCTGAGCATTCTCTGTCAATGCATTTATTAGAACATGGAAGGTTGCTATATATTGTTTTGTGATCTGCTTTTTCTTCTGGAAGAGGACCGTATATTAGTGGAGAAGTTGGCCCAAAAAGGCTGATAGTTTTTGTGCCAAGTCCTCTAGCAATATGAAGACTTGCTGTATCGGGACAAATTAAAAGATTTGAACTCTCTATTATCTTACAAAGATCTAGAAGGTCTTTTGTCTTGTTAACCATATTAGTAACTATTGAATTTGATTTAATAATGTTTGCTTTTTCTATATCTTTTTCTGATCCCACCAAAATTATTTCATAACCTGCTTTGTAAAGCATATTTGCTAGAAAAGCAAAATTTTCAGGCGGCCATTCTTTGCGATACCAGCTAGAACCAATTGAAAAAACTATTCTATTTTTTACTTTTTTTACATTTTGTTTTATAATCCATGGCTTTGGGTCAAACTCTTTTATTCCTATAGTTTTCAAGATATCAGCATAGTAGTAAATAATATTTTGGTCCTCGTTTGGTGCTATATGTTTAGTTAAGAAGATTTTGTTTATTCCGTAATCAAATCCTATTCTATTTTTTGCGTTCGAAAGGAAAGATACTATAGAATTTCTTGGAGAATGATGCAAGACTACGGCGAGGTCAAATTTTTCTTTTCTAAGAGATACGCATAACCTAAAGAAGGATAAATTACTTTTGTGTTCTCTATTTTTGTCATAGAAAACAACCCTTTCACAATGAGGGATAATGTTGAAAACACTGGAAAGAGATGGGATTTTTCTTGCGAAAAGAGTAAATTCTACATCATTATAATAACCATATATTGCTCTTAATACTGGTGAGGCTAGTAATATATCACCAATACCAGGATATCCGAATATGACAAGAATCTTTGTTTTCCCTCTTACTTGCATGTTATTATTATAATACTTACTTAGATTTTTACTTATTTTAAGTAAACTTTCTTAAAGTTTTTTATGCAGAATTTTTTTTCTATTAACTCCGAGCTTATTTTATGTTATACTCTTATAAGTTCCTGCGGTGTTCGTGATGCTCTTGAGATCTTGAGCTAACACCGAAGTTCGAGGACCGATCTCTTCGTGTATTATGTTCGCTTTTTGCGAACGACTGCAGGAAGGTAGGTCCATTATTGTATGAGGCTTGGGTTCAAGACTCTTGGTACACGGCACTGTGGGAGTACTTTATTTAGGAGGATTTATCTGGAAAACTGTGTATTTTGTCTTATAGCAGAAAAAAAGCTTGATTCTCAGATAATATATGAGGATGATATTTCTTTAGCTTTTAAGGATATCAATCCGGTAGCTCCTTTTCATGTTCTTGTAATACCAAAGAAGCATATAAGGAGTTTAGGAGATGTTGAAGATTTCAATCTGGTCTCTCATTTATTGTATGTTTGTAATCTGGTTGCTCAAAAAGAAGGGCTGACGAAGGGATACAGAGTGGTGACAAATGTTGGAGATGATGGAGGTCAGACCGTATTTCATCTTCATTTTCATGTGATAGGCGGTAGGCCTATGGATTGGCCACCGGGATGATAATTTGAGGAGGTTGTTAAACTTTGCCAGAAATTCGTATTAACAAAGATGAATCAATAGACAGTGCTCTGAAACGTTTTAACAAGGTGGTACAACAGGAAGGAATTCTTTCTGAGGTTAGAAAGAGAGAATTCTACGAAAGTCCTAGCGTAAAGAAAAAGAAAAAGAGGGCTGAGGCAGCAAAAAAGAGAAAAAAAAGATAATTAAATTAAAATGAACTTTAACCGCTTTGGCTCTCTTTTGGGGCAGCTAAAGCCTTTTTGGTCGCGTTTTAAAGGAGAAGAACTCTTTAGCTATTTATTAATTGCTTTTTTGTTAGCAGCTCTTCTTTATAATTTAAGAGGAGTCTATCCAACTTTGGCTGTTGGGAAAATGGTCCCTTTCGATGTGATTTCCCCTAAAGACGCTCAAATTGTAAATAAAGTTGCTACAGAGGACTTAAAAATTCAAAGGGAAAGAGCTGTACCCGATGTCTTGGTTGTAACATATGATAAATTTGGTTCTATTCACGATTCTATTAATTACTTCCTTTCAAATTTAGAATCTACAAAAAATCTTTCTGAATCTCAAAGAGTTGCAAAGCTTAAAGATATTGCACCATTTTTAACTGAGAGAGACATAGAGGCTCTAATCTCATCAAATCCAAAAGAATTAGAAGCTGATACTAACAAGATTTTTGCACTTTTGCAAAAAGAAGAAAGACTAGACGTACTGTCCAATCGGGTTGCGAATATTATAAGTTCTTTGAAGCTAGATCCAGATACTTCTCAAGCATTTATGAATTTAATTTTAGGTTATTTCAGGATAAATGCAACCATAGATAACAAACTAACCAATGAGCTTAAACAAAAAGCAATTGAAGGAATTACCCCAGTTGTAATTGATGTCAAAAAAGGGCAAATATTGGTTAGAAGTGGAGAGATTTTGACTCCAGAAAAAGCTTATTTGTTAAAAGAACTGGGAATTATGGACAACCTTTCTGGAGTTAGAAATTTTGTCAGTCTATTTTTCTTCTCAGCACTAATGTTATTTGCTTTTAGATTTATTGTTTACAGTTTTTCACCGAAAATAACTCTTGATAGAGGACACTTGATAGTTCTTGGCGCTCTTTCTTCAGTTTATATACTTTTTGTTTTTGTTTTGTTCCCTATTTCACCAATCATTGTCCCTCTTGCCAGTATTTCTTTACTTTTATCTTTGATTTTCACACCTGCTATATCTCTTCTTTATTCGGTTATTCTGGCAATTTTAGTCTTCTTTTTTGGCAATTTTAGTTTGCTTGGTTTTTATATAGCAGTAGTTAGTGCTTTTGCAGGTGCCTTTTTGGGCAAAGGAATACAAAGAAGAGGGGATTTGTCTGATACGGCTTTTTTGTTTTCATTAACGTTTTTTTTGGCAGTTCTACTTTGGGATATCTGGAGCGGTATAAACGTACTCGACTCTCTTAGCCAGTTCGCTTTTGCTATTGCAAACGGATTTCTATCATCGATTGCTGCAATGGGCGCACTTCCTTATATCGAGAGCACTGTTGGAGTTCTTAGTCCATTGAAACTAATGGACTTATCAAATCCCAGTCATCCCTTATTAAAAAGGTTACAAATGGAGGCTCCCGGGACCTATCACCACAGTATAATAGTAGCAAATCTTGCTGAAACGGCAGCTGAAGAAATTAACGCAGATCCTTTGCTTGCTAGGGTTGCATCTTATTATCATGATGTAGGAAAACTTAAAAGACCTCAATTCTTTGTAGAAAATCAAAAGAATGGTGTAAATTTACATTCGGAAATATCTCCTTGGCTATCTGCTACTATTTTGACTTCCCATGTAAAAGATGGTGTAGAAATTGCTAAGTCATATGGTATTCCAGACAAGATATTGGATATAATTTCTCAACATCATGGCACAAGCTTAATTGTATTTTTTTATCATAAGGCTTTACAATCTGGTTTTTCTGAAGTCGAAGAGAAAGATTTCAGATATCCTGGGCCTCTCCCTCAAACTAAAGAAGCTGCTATAGTAATGCTGGCAGATGCAGTTGAGGCTGCTGTAAGGGCATCATCTGGATCAGTTTCACCAAAAATAGACAGTTTAGTTGATAGAATTTTTAAAAATAAACTTGAAGATGGCCAACTAAGCGAATCGCCAATTACTCTTCAAGAGCTTCTTAAAATAAAAGAAGTTTTTATAAGGTTGTTCGTAGGGTCTTTTCATCAAAGAATTGAGTATCCAGACCTGGCAAATCTTACTGGCAAATCTCAATAATCTTAATAGAAAATAATCTTAGAATGTTGGAGGTTTTGTACGCTAAAAAATAGTATGTTGTACTTTAATTTTAATATAATTTTAGGGTTTGCAATTCTTTTATGAGTTTAGTATTATCTAAAAGGAAAAGGTATAAATTGAATTATATACAATTAAAAAAGGCTATTAAAGAATCTATGAATTTTCTTGGCGTAGGGGAATGTGAACTTAGTTTATTACTTACGGACAATGACGAAATTAGAACTTTGAACAAAGAGTTTCGTAAAAATGATTGTCCCACAGATGTTCTTTCGTTTGAAGGAGATATAAATTTAGGTGTTTTAGGAGATATAGTAATTTCTGTAGAAAGGGCAAAGGAGGATTTCTTGTCCTGTTCTTATGGCGACATAATTCCTGAAGTTGCCAAAAAAAATTTTGAAAGTTATTTGTTGTGGCTCATTGTTCATGGGATCCTACATAATTTAGGATTTGATCACGACAACGATGTTAGCGAAAAAGAAATGAGATCCAAGGAGAAAGATTGTCTTGAAAAGGTCTCACAATATTTATAAAAGTTTTTATTTTGCAATAATGGGTCTTTTAGTAGCTCTTAAGGAAGAGAGAAACTTAAAAATTCAGTTAGGTATATTTTTTTTGTTATTAACCATCGGATTTATATTAAGGTTTGAACCATTTGAATGGACTATTGTTTTGTTATCGTCCTCTATTGTTATCGTTTCTGAGATGATTAATTCAGTCATAGAAAGAATAATGGATTATATAAATCCTGAATTTGATGACAGGATTAAAACGATAAAGGATATGTCTGCCTCATTTGTTCTTATCGCATGTCTTTTTTCTATAATCATTTTTTTGATTCTAATTTTAAATCGTTTTGCCCCATATATTTTTGGGTTAAATAGTTGTTTTAATAATCATTTTAAGGATTTTAAACTAACATGATAACTTATCTTCTTTTAACTTTGTTTTTAATTATATGCTCAGCTTTTTTGTCGTGTAATGAAACTGTTTTTACTAAGGCTAGTAGAATAAAAATTATGCAATGGATCAATGACAAAGAGTCTGGGCATGAAAAAGCAGGTTTTCTTTTGACACATCCTCAAGAGGTAATAACAACTCTTTTGTTATTGAGCAGTTTTGTTAATATTGCTCTTTCTACTTTGGTAACGTCTTTTATGATAGAGTTATTTTCTTTAAACAACATTGGTTCTATAGCAGTTGCCGCCTCTTTATCTGTGATTATTTCTTCACTTTTTATTATTGTAATTGGCGAAATTGTTCCAAAAACTATTGGCTATTATTTTGCTGATAAATTATTTTTTGTTTTTATATCTTCACTTTATTTTATGACTTATATAAGTAGACCCTTTGTTTTCTTATTTACTTCTTTATCAAAGACTTTCTTATTTCCGTTTGGTATAAAGAACATTAAAGGATTACCGTCAATTACAGAAAGTGAACTGAGATATCTCGTAAACGTAAGTGAAGAAGAGGGAGTTATAGAAAAGGAAGAAAAAGAAATGATAAGTGGGGTTTTTGAATTTAAGGATAAAGTGGTAAGAGAAATTATGGTTCCAAGAATTGATATGGTGTGTATAAAAAAGGGGACTACTTTAAGCGATACTTTGGAAATTATAAGGAACGAGGGACATTCAAGATATCCTGTTTATGATAAAGACATAGATAATATTGTAGGCATTTTATATGTAAAAGATATTCTTATGAATCTAGGTCCATCTACCGATTATTCTAAAACTATTGATTCATCCCTTAGAGAAGCCTACTTTGTTCCAGAGGGGAAAAATATTAGCGAACTATTTAGAGAACTTCAAGCCAAGAGATTGTATATGGCTATTGTAGTGGATGAATTTGGAGGTACAGCAGGACTTTTGACGGTAGAAGATCTGGTTGAAGAAATAGTAGGAGAAATAAGAGACGAATATGATTTTGATGAGGAAGCGCTCGTGAAAGATTTTAACGAAAATAGCTTTATTGCGAATGGAAGACTGAGTCTTAGAGAGTTTGCGGCTAAAGTTGACTTTGATTTTGAAGATTTTATTGATGGTTACAATGAAGAAACGCTTGCTGGCCTATTGTTCGCCCTCTTTGGAAAGATACCAAAGGAAGGCGAGAAAATAATATTTAAAGGCATCGAATTTAAAATTTTGAAAGTAGATGGCAGAAGAATAAAGGAAGTATTGGTTACCAAAGAGAAAGGAGATGTAGATGAAGTTAGACAATAACACAAAATTTGTTTTCGTCACTGGTGGGGTTACCTCATCTCTGGGTAAGGGTATAGTGGTTGCTTCTTTGGGAAGAATATTGAAGTCTATGGGTTTAAGGGTAAATGTTATTAAACTTGATCCATATTTAAACGTAGATCCAGGTACAATGAACCCTTATCAACACGGTGAGGTATTTGTAACTGATGATGGAGCTGAGACTGACCTTGATCTGGGACACTATGAAAGATTTATAAATACAAATCTTACAAAGTCATCGAATTTAACTTCTGGTATGGTTTATCAGGAAATACTTTTAAAGGAAAGGCGCGGAGACTTTCTGGGCGGTACTGTTCAGGTTGTGCCGCACGTAATAAATGAAATAAAGTCGAAGATCAGAGAAGCTGCCAGGCTTATCGATGGAGGTGTTTTAATTTGTGAGGTTGGAGGTACAGTAGGAGATATAGAGGGTGAGCCATTTTTAGAGGCAATCAGACAATTTAAAAAGGATGTTGGCAGGGATAATACTCTTTATATCCATCTAACACTCGTTCCTTATTTAAAAGCTGCAAGAGAACTAAAAACAAAACCCACTCAACACAGCGTCAAAGAATTAAGGAGTATTGGAATTCAACCCGATATAATAATACTTAGATCAGAGAAATCTATTAATAATTCCATAAGGGAGAAAATATCTCTATTCTGTGATGTAGATCCCGAAGCAGTAATCCCACTAGAAGACGTAAGACATGTAATTTATGAGGCGCCAATTATGCTTGAGTCCAACAAATTAAGCAAACTAGTAGCAAATAAACTAAAGATTGAACCATATGTAGAACCTCAATTAGATAGTTGGATTAGAATAATTGAAATGGCTAAGAATTTAAAGGATATGGTTGAAATTGCTATTGCAGGTAAATACGTTGGATTGCCTGATTCTTATATTAGCGTAGTGGAATCTTTGAGACACAGCAGTTTACATTTAGGATACGAATTAAAAATTAGATGGATAAATACAGAAAATATCAACTCTATGGATGATGCTAGAAAAATGCTTGAAGGAGTAAAGGGCATTGTGGTTCCTGGTGGTTTTGGGGTTAGAGGTATTGAGGGCAAAATATTGACAGCAAGATTTGCTCGTGAAAACAACATTCCGTATTTTGGATTATGTTTGGGTATGCAGATTATGTGTATTGAATTTGCGAGAAATGTACTTGGATTAAAAGGTGCAAATAGCACAGAATTTGATGAAAATACAAAATTTCCTGTGATTGATTTGATGGAAGAACAGAAGAGGATAGTTGATAAGGGGGCTACGATGAGGCTCGGGGCATTTCCATGTAAACTGGTGGATAATACTCTTGCAAAGCGCGCATACAACCAGGATTTGGTTTTCGAAAGGCACAGGCATAGATATGAATTCAATAATTTATTTAAAAAAGATTTTGAAGAACACGGTATGATTGCTAGCGGCATATTTGAGGAAAAAAATCTAGTAGAAATTGTAGAGTTAAGAGGTCACAAATGGTATTTGGGAACCCAATTTCACCCAGAATTTAAGTCGAGACCTAACAAGCCTCATCCATTGTTTTTTGATTTTATGAAAGTTGCAATATCTGATAAATTATAATTTAAAGCTTTTTCTTTAAAGCTTTTTTAAGTCAATAAGTAGAGGTCTGGTTATTCTTAAATTTTATTTGGAGTGCAGTGATTTTGGATATAGAGAAGGAAGTAAATTTGCTTTTAGGTTCTAAAAATAAAATTTATAAAGATTTAATAGAAACACTTATAAATGAAGCTAAAAATGCTTCAATGTATTCTTATTCACCCTACTCAAGGTTTGCGGTTGGAGCTGGTTTGTTGTTGGAAAATAAAAGCATAGTTCAGGGTTGTAATATAGAGAACTCTTCTTATGGGTCTACTGTTTGCGCAGAGAGAGTAGCTTTTTTTAAAGCTCTTTCTTCTGGAGAGCGAAGTTTTTTATGTCTTGCAGTATATAATAAAGATATTTTGCCATATCCATGTGGATGTTGCCTTCAGGTTATGTCTGAATTTGTGGATAGTAATTTTCCAATCATTCTAATTTCTAGTAAAGAAATAAGGGTTATACCTTTTTCGGATCTTTTAAGACACCCATTTAGCTTGCATAAATGATAGAACAGGGGATTTTTTTAAGATCTTATCCTATTAAAGAGAATAGTTTTATTGTTAAAATTTTAACTGATAGTTTTGGTTCTTTACCAGCTCTCCTGAAGGGTAGTAAGAAGGCTATATTTAGAAAATTAATTTTTCCAGGCACATTTATGGATGTTGAACTTGTTAAAACAAAGGGAGAGATTATGATATTAAATGAATATAGTATAATAAGATCGCCTAACATAGGCTCCTTTAGGCAATCAATTTTACTCTCTTCGTATTTGGATATTATAGATAAGATTGCAAGGGGTGCTTTTGAGTCTGTTAAAAGAGTGTATGCGAACATTTTTTTTGAGAACGAAACGCAATTTAAAGACCTTGATTGGTTTGTAAAATCCTTGAAGGAAGAATTTTATTATGCTGGTTTTGTAGATGAATTGCACTATGAAAAAGATATTAGTGATTTTAAGGCTTTGAAGAAGCAAATGATTGAAATTCTAGGCTATTTGCCAAAATCGATAAAGTTAATTGAAAAGGAATTTTATGAATAGAGTCTGGCTTTTTGAAGATAAATACTTTTTAAGATTGTGGATAGCGCAGATTTTTTCACAGTTTTCGGATAAATTTTTAATGGCAGCTTTAATGATTGCAGTTTCAAATATAACCAATACAAATATTAGCGTTTCGTCACTTATGGTGTCCTTTGCCCTGCCATCTGTGGTGATAGCTCCTTTTATAGGTGTTTTTTTAGATAAGGTAGACAGAAAGTTTATCCTGGTTTCAATAAACATTTTAAGAAGTTTGTTATCTATTTTATTAGTTTTTTTTCTAGAAAATTTATTTGCAATTTATTTTTATAGCTTTTTAATAGCTTCTTTGATTGTTATATTTGCTCCAGCAGAATTTGCAATGATACCAAAAACTGCATCGAAAAAAAATTTGTCAGCTGCCAACTCACTCTTTAACGTTACATGGGTAATGTCATTTATACTTGGTTTTGCTGCTATTAGTCCAGTTGTGTTATTTTTTGGTATAAAAGTGGCTGTGGTGCTTACAGCTATGTCTTATTTGGCAGCTGCTATTGTTTCTTCAATTTTACCAAATGACAGACCACATTCAGAAGTAAAGTATTGCTCTTTTAGAAAGGCTCTTTTTGACTCCTTTACCTATATAAAGTCTTCAAAGCTTATTCAGGTTTTAATACTTGAACAATCTATTGCAACTTCTTTGATGGGAATGGTAAGCGTTTTAGCTGTAGGTTATGTTAGAGAAGTTCTTCACCTTAGTGAAGCTAATTTTTCTATAATTGTTGTTCCTGCAGGATTTGGAATGGTTTTGGGTTCTTTAATAATTGGTCATATTAAAACTCCAACTTTTAAAAATTCCACCATTGTAAGCATAGGAATACTGTTTGCCAGCCTATGTTTGGTGTTGATGTCCACAATTACTCAAATACTTATTATACCAATAATTTCTTTTTTGTTAGGTATTGCTAATGCACTTGTAAATATTCCAATTCAATCTATGATGCAAAAAGTAGTAAAGGAATCTTTTAGGGGAAGAGTTTTTGCAATATTAAATATGTTTATTAGCTTTACTTCGACATTTCCTATTCTTTTTGCAGGCGAATTAGCTGATATGTTTGGCGTAAGAATTTGTTTTTTAATTCTTGGAATTTTAACTTCACTTTTATATTTTTCTATAAAATCTGTAGCAGTGGAGGCTGATAGGATTGAATAAACTTAAAATACTAATTCTTGGCAGACTTTCTCCAATTGATGGCAATTCGGTTTATGTGCAGGAAATAAAAGAAAAACTTGACGAAAGAGGTCACAGCGTTCATCTATTACTTTTTGATGAAGGTGAGGATGAAAAAGATAGAAGTTTTTTGCCTTATCTATTCAAAACTCAGCCGTATATTATGATAGCTCCTTCAACAATAAGAAAACTAAAAGACATTGTAAAGTCTGTGAAGCCCGATTGTATTCATATATCTTTAACCCTTTCCTTTTTAGATTTTTTTATCCCGGATATATTCGACGATATTCCAGTAATTGCTACATTCCATCCGCCTTTTGATAAAAACAAAACTCTTTGGGGTGTTTTTTCACAAGTTGTTTACAACGTTTATGCTCCTTTTTTGAGTAATTATGATAAAATTATTACTCTTTCATCCGTACAAAGCGATTTTCTAATGGAAAAAGGAGTAAAAAAAGAAAAACTTCAAATAATACCAAACGGAGTAGATCCTATAAAATATTCCCCAGGTTATTCTGATTTGAAAGAAAGGTTGAATGCTGATTTTCTTTTTCTTTATTTAGGGAGGATAAGCCCTGAGAAGAATGTAAAAGTTTTATGTGAGGCTTTTTTGGAGAACAACTTTCCTGAAAAAGTTAAACTACTGATTGTTGGTGATGGAATTGATCTTTTAAAATTGAAGAGGGATTTTAATAGCGAAAACATAATATTTTTTGGCGAAGCAAATCAGGATAGAAAACAAGAAATTTTTAGGTCTAGTGATGTCTTTGTTTTGCCGTCATCAATAGAGGGGCTTCCTCTAGCTCTTTTAGAGGCAATGAGTTCCAAATTGATGTGTATAGCAACAAATGTAGGAGCTACACAGGATGCACTTCAGGATTCTGGAATACTGCTTAACCCTATGAAATTAAAGGATGAATTAATTCATGCTTTAAAGATTAGTTATCAAAACGAAGAACTAAGAAGTAAGTTTTCTAGTAAAGCAAGAGAAAGAATTATAAGTAACTTTAATATATTTAGACAGATACAAATTTTGGAAGATGTTTACTATAATGTAATAAATTTCAGGAAGTTTTTGGAGAAAAGCAAAGTTTGAATATTTGAATAAATAAATATTTTTTATCAAATTATTTAGAAGGTGTGAAAATTAATCAAAAGAAAATAGAGAACAAAAATATTGTATGTTTTGAACAGGAGAGATCAGAAGAACTCAGATTAAAAGTGATGTCTTTTATACTTTTTAATTTAACAAAGTACAAATCAATTTTATCGTTGATATTTATCCTCCTTTACTTTATTGTATGGTTTTATATTAGAAGGGTTATAATGGCTCTTTACGTTTTTTTTATTTTAATATTTTTCATTTATCTTTTTTTTCTAATTAAGAAGTTGAAGAGTATGGATGATATAATCGATTCTAAGCAAAATGATCTTGAGAGTAATGACTTTTTTTATAAATTTAGCATTTTAATATGTGCTCACAACGAGGAGAGCGTTATAGAAAATACCTTAAAAAAAATTATTGAGTTGAATGGGAATTTTGAAATAATAATAGTAGATGACAGATCTGAAGATAAAACAGGAAAAATAGTAGATGATTTTGTTTTAGCATATAAAAAGGAATTTGATTCTGACAAGGAAATTAAAGTTTTACATAGAACTCATGATTCTAAACCGGGTAAATCGGCTAGCTTAAACGATGGGATAGAGCTTTGTTCAGGCGATTACGTTGTTATGTTGGATGCAGATTCATATTTTATTGACAGAGATGCTTTGGTTAAAATTTCTAATTTTATAAACAAATTTAAACCAGATGCGATTCAATTAAGAAAGGTTTCATCAAACCCAAACTATAACCTTATTTCTTACTTATCTTATCTTGAATTGTGTTTGGATTCCTTTATGCAAAAATCTAGAAATGCCTTTGGAGGGGCTGTTGAACTTCGAGGATCAGGCATGGTTATTAGCAGAGAGGTGTTAAAAGAGGTTCATGGATTTGATGAAGAGTCTATTACAGACGACCTAGAAATGTCTTCAAGGCTGTTCTTTAACAGGAAGAAGATAGTATTTCTTGAAGAACCCTTTGTTTATGAACAAACTGTTTTTGATCTCTTGTCATGGTGGACGCAAAGGTTTAGGTGGCTTGAGGGTTCGCTCAGAAGATACATTAAATATTCAGCACTTATACTAAGAAGAGCAATTTCAAATAGATGTAATAATTGTTTGAAGGAAATTTCTTTTGAATCAACAAAATCTAACCTTGATTTTTTTCTTTTTTTTATTTCAGAATTTTTAATACCTTTTTTTGCTATACTATCTATGTTTGAAGAAATAGGATTATTAATCTTTGGAAAAGGTGATATTTTAATACTTTTAGTTATCATCTTGTCTTATCCAGCATTATTATTTCCAATTTCAATGTTTTTTTTAAAAGATTATTTTAATATCGGTTTTATGAAAAGAATCTTACTTTCTCTATTTTTTTCCCTTTATATGTTAACCTGGATGTTTATAATGTTTTTTGTTTTTAAAAGGGTTTTGTTTGATAACAAACCTAGTACATGGGTTTCCCCAAAACGTTTAGGAGGTGTTTGAAATCAAAAAATTAAATTTTCAACAGATCATATTAAAACTTCAAGATTTTTGGACAAAGAATGGGTGCGTGTTGCTTCAGCCGTATGATGTGGAAAAAGGGGCTGGAACAATGAATCCTTCAACTTTTCTAAGGGTTTTGGGACCAGATAGCTGGAATACCTGTTATGTTGAGCCCTCTAGAAGGCCTACTGATGGTAGATATGGAGAAAATCCTAATAGACTACAACACTATTATCAGTTTCAGGTTATATTAAAGCCTGCCCCAACGTTTACTCAGGATATATACATAAGAAGTCTTGAGGCTTTAGGCCTTGATGTAAAAAAACACGATATTAGGTTTGTAGAAGATGATTGGGAATCTCCGACTCTTGGCGCTTGGGGGATAGGTTGGGAGGTGTGGTTGGATGGTATGGAAATAACCCAGTTTACCTATTTTCAACAGGCTGGTGGAATAGATCTTGACCCTATTTCTCTTGAAATAACCTATGGGTTAGAAAGGATAGCTCTTTATCTACAGGATGTAGACAATGTTTTTGACATAAAAATTAACGATAAAGTAACCTATCGCGATATTCATTTTAATAGTGAAGTAGAATGGTCAAAATTTAATTTTGAAGAAGCTGATATTCTGATGCTAAAAAGGCACTTTGATGATTATGAGGAAGAAGCTTTAAGGTTAATAGAATTAGATTTGATAAGACCTGCTTATGATTATGTGCTTAAGTGTTCGCATAACTTTAACCTTTTGGACGCAAGGGGTGCGATTGGAGTATTAGAAAGGACTCATTATATATCAAGAGTTAGAAATCTAGCAAAAGAAGTTGCAAAAAGAGTAGCAATTGCTGAGAAAAATAATAAAGAGAATAAAAAATAAAAGTAAAGATGTTTAATTTAAAGCATATTATCTTAAAGAAAGAGAGGAAATGTAGATAAAAGTATGAAGTACTTGTTGGAAATAGGTTGTGAAGAGATGCCATCTAACTTTGCATCGAGCGTTTGTAAAGACTTTAAAGAGATATTCTTAAACAAATTTTCAGAGATATTTGGTAGCAAGGATTTTGAAATGATAAGACAAAACACAGAATGTTATGTTACTCCTAGAAGAATTGTTTTGTTTTCTAATTTGCCTGATTTTACTCCGGAAACAAAACAAAAAGTAAAAGGACCTCCTGTAAGATTTGCTTATGACTCTAACATGAAGCCTATGCCTGCGCTGTTTAAATTTGTTGAAAAATTTAATATTTCTATTGATAATGTAAAGATTGACAAGAGTGAAGGTGGAGAATATGTAGTATTTTATAAAATAGATAAAGGCCTAAAGGTTTCAGATATTATTCCCAATATTTTACCCAGAGTAATTTCAGAATTGAAAATGACAAAGAGTATGAGATGGGGAGCTAAAATTAGATTTGTAAGACCAATAAGATGGATCTTATCTCTTTCTGATTCAGGGTATGTTAAGGTTCATCTTGGGAAATTGGAATCAGATAAATTTACTTATCTTGAGAGATTTACTCCCAATGAGCAGTATGAAGTAAAATCGATTGAAGATTACTTTAATATTATGAAAGAAAAAAATATTATCATCGATCAGAACGAAAGAGCAAAGACTATAGAACTTGAAATTAAAAAAGTTTTGGATAAGGATAAAAAAATTGTTTATGATCAGAATCTTTTAAAAGAGGTATTGTTTTTGGTTGAAAGTCCTAAGGCATTTTTGGGTTCATTTAATCCTGATTTTTTAAATCTTCCTAGAGAAGTTCTTACAACTGTAATGGCAAGGCATCAAAGATATTTTGCTGTAGTAGATAACAATAACGAGATAATGCCCAATTTTGTAGGAATAATAAATGGTGTAAATAAGGATACAAAGATAGTTAGAGCCGGAAACGAAAAGGTTTTAAAAGCGAGGCTTTCAGATGCAATGTTTTTCATGAAAAAGGATTTAACGAAAAAGTTAAGGGACAGATTAGACGATCTCGTTAGCGTTTCTTACCTGGAAGGGTTAGGAAACTATTTAGACAAAACTTTTAGAATTAGAGAACTATCTCTTGCGTTTAATAGGTTTTTTAATATAAATCTTGATGAAGAGTTGATAAAAAATTCATCGACGCTTTTGAAGTGTGATCTTGTTACTCAGATGGTTTTTGAATTTCCAGAATTACAAGGTACAATGGGGAGAATTTATGCTGAAAAGGAAGGGATAGATCCTGAAATTGCACTTGCAATAGAGGAGCATTATTTGCCAATAAACATGAAATCCCCTCTTCCTACTACTTTATTAGGTAAGTTATTTTCCTTTTCTGACAAATGCGATCACCTTTTTATGTCTTTTTTGAATAATTTGACTCCGTCAGGTGCAGGGGATCCATATGGTCAAAGAAGAGCAAGTGCTGGAGTGTTGAGAATATTGATGGATAATGGTTATGAAAACGAACTTGAAGAAATATTTAACTTTGCCCTGAATTCTATTTCATATATAACTACCCTCCCTTCAAGGGACATTAGTCAGTTAATTAACTTTATGAAAATCAGGATGTCGTCTTTGTTTATTGATATGGGTTACAGATACGACTTGGTTGACGCTGTTCTGGATATTACGTCTTCACCTGTAAAGGCTAAAAGAAGATTGGACGTTCTTACTGAATGGTCTAAGAGAAAAGATTTCTTTGATATTGTAAGCACTATTATTCGACTTGGAAGAATTATTTCGGAAAAAGAAGAACTGGTAGCATTTGATCCATCTTTGTTAGTTGAGAGAGATGAAAGGGACCTTTATGAAAAATTTATCAATAATAAAGATAATTTGGAAGATGCAATACTAAACAAAAAGTACGATGAGATTTTAAACATAATCATTAATCTTTCTGGATCAATTCACACTTTTTTTGAAAATGTTCTTGTTAATGTGGAGGATAAGAAACTTAGAGATAACAGAAAAGCGTTGTTAAACTTAATATCATTGCCGTTTTTTAGATTGTGGAATTGGAAAAAGATAGTAAGAAATCAGTGATAACTTTCTTTTTAAGGAGTCAAAGTGAATATTCTAATATTATCTGATTCAACCGGTCACACTGCACAAGCAGTAGCAGTGGCTGCAACAAGCCTTTTTCCTGAGAATGCCGTTGATTTTCGAATTAAAAGAATTCCTTATGTAACTGATGAGAAAAAGCTTATTGAAATTTTAGAAAACATTAATCCAGAAGATACGTTGATACTCTACACAATTGTAACCAGTCAACTTAGATCGCTTTTAAAGGATGAGGTAGAGAAAAGATCTATAAAGGCTGTTGATGTTTTAGGCCAAACAATTGATGCAATAAAAACGTTTACAAGACAGAGCCCAATTGAAAAACCTGGAATTTTACACAAACTCGATACCATGTATTTTAGCAGGGTAGAGGCAATAGAGTTTGCTGTAAGATGTGATGATGGGAGAGCAAATCTAGGCGATTTGTTAAAAGCTGATTTAATATTAATTGGTGTATCTCGAACTTCTAAGACCCCACTTTCAATGTATATGGCACATCAAGGATACAAGGTTGCAAATATTCCTTTGGTATTAGGCATAGAACCTCCTAGCATATTGTTTGATCTGCCTAAGGAGAAAATAATCGGTTTGACTATAGAACCAAATGCTTTAGCTGCTATAAGAGCAAAGAGATTGGAGAAAATGGGTATTACCGGCATGAAGGCGTATATGGATATACGATTTGTAGAGGAAGAGCTCCTTTTTGCTAAAAATATTATGAAGAGGATCGGTTGTAAAGTTGTTGATGCAACAAACAAGGCAGTAGAGGAAACTGCGACAGAAATACTTAATATTTTGAGCAATAATAAAATTTCCTAAGAAAGTTTATATTTGTTTGTTGTGCTAAAATCTAGTTTAGTAATTCTGAGGACAAAAGGGTTTAAAATCTATTTTAGGAGGAGTGAACATGGGGAAATGGGTATATTTATTTGAAGAAGGCAACGCTTCCATGAGAGACTTGTTGGGCGGTAAGGGTGCTGGTCTTGCAGAGATGACAAACATTGGTTTGCCTGTACCCCCAGGGTTTACTATTACAACTGAAGTTTGTAATCTCTATATGAAAAAGGGCGAAAAAGTTATCGAAGAGCTTTGGCCAATGGTTTTGGAAAATGTCAGGATTGTTGAAGAAAAAACGGGGAAAAAGTTTGCTGCAAAGTCTGGGTTACCTCTTCTTTTTTCGGTTAGGTCAGGTGCAAAGTTTTCGATGCCAGGGATGATGGATACCGTTTTAAATATTGGCTTAAACGATGAGACGGTAGAATTATTTAGTAAGGAATCTTCTAATCCAAGACTTGCCTATGATTCTTATAGAAGACTTATTCAGATGTTTGGCGATATTGTATTGGATATGGGCTTACAGCCTTTTGAAAATGAACTTGAAAGTTTAAAGGCCAAAAAAGGCATTAAATATGATGTAGAACTAAGTGCTGATGACCTCAAGGAGCTTATAAAAAGATATTTTGACATATATAAGAAGTTTAATAAAGAATTTCCACAGGACCCTTTTATTCAATTGAGAATGGCCATAGAAGCCGTATTCAGATCGTGGAACGCTCCTCGTGCAATTACTTATAGAAGAATTAATAATATTCCGGATGACCTTGGCACAGCTGTAAACGTTGTAACCATGGTTTTTGGAAATATGGGCGATGATAGCGCTACTGGTGTAGCATTTACAAGAGACCCAAAGAAAGGCGATAAGGGGATTTTTGGTGAATATTTAGTAAATGCACAGGGTGAAGATGTAGTTGCCGGTATAAGGACCCCAAAGCCTATAATCGAGTTGAAAAAGGAAATGCCAGCTGTTTATGATGAGCTTTTGAAGTTTTGCAAAATTTTAGAAGAACACTATAAAGATATGCAAGATATAGAGTTTACCATAGAAAAGGGAAAGCTTTATATGCTTCAAGTTAGAACGGGCAAAAGAACGCCTGGTGCAGCTGTAAAACTTGCTATGGACTTTTTGAATGAAGGGTTGATCAGCGAAGAAGAAGCAATTTTAAGAGTTGAACCGTCCCAGGTGGACTTTTTACTTCATCCAAGAATTAATGTCTCCTCCAAGCTTCAAAGTATAGCAAAGGGGTTAGGTGCATCTCCGGGTGCTGCTACAGGGAAAGTTGTTTTTGATGCTGATCTTGCTGCTAAGATGAGTGATGAGGACGTAATTTTAGTTAGACCAGAGACTGTTCCAGATGACATCCACGGTTTGGCTGCTGCAAAGGGTGTTCTTACTGCAAGAGGTGGAATGACAAGTCATGCTGCTGTGGTAGCTAGAGGAATGGGAAAGCCTGCTGTAGTAGGTGCTGAATCGATAAAAATAGATCTAAAAGAAAGATTATTTACTGTAAATGGTGAAACTGTAAAGGAATTTGACGTTATAACAATAGATGGGACTTCTGGAAATATTTTCAAAGGCGTTGCTCCACTTATTATGCCAGAGCTCAGTGAGGATCTCAAGAATTTGTTGTCTTTGTCTGATAAATTAGCTAATATTCAAGTTAGAGCCAACGCTGATACTCCAGAAGATGCGAAAAGAAGCTATGAATTTGGGGCAAAGGGAATAGGCCTTTGTAGAACTGAACATATGTTTATGGCTCAGGATAGACTTCCAGCTATGCAAGAAATGATAGTAGCCGAGACTATAGAAGAAAGAAAGGCTGCACTTGAAAAGCTGCTTCCCATGCAAAGAGAAGATTTTTATGGGATATTTAAAGAAATGAAAGGGTATCCTGTAATAATTAGACTTCTTGACCCGCCTTTACATGAATTTTTGCCAAAAAGGGAAATCTTGAAAGAAGAAATATCCCAACATGAAAAAAATGGAGAAAAAGACATTGCAGAGAAAAAGAAGAGACTTCTTAGAAGGGCAGAAGCTCTTAAAGAATCTAACCCAATGATGGGTTTTAGGGGATGCAGGTTAGGCCTTGTTTATCCTGAAATAAATGAGATGCAGGTTAGAGCTATTTTAGAAGCGGCAGCGAAAGTAATGAAAGAGGGTGACCGGGTTTTTCCTGAAATAATGGTACCACTAGTAGGCCATATAAATGAAATAAGATTTGTTAGAGAAAAACTTGAAGAGGTTGCAAAGGAAGTTATTTTGGAACAGGGCATTCAGATACCATATTTATTTGGTACCATGATAGAACTTCCAAGGGCAGCGCTAAGAGCTGATGAAATTGCAAAATATGCAAAATTTTTCTCTTTTGGCACAAACGATCTTACTCAAATGACTTTTGGCTTTAGCCGAGATGACGCAGAAAGCAAATTTTTGCCAGTGTATTTAGAGAGGGGAATACTGCCTGTAAATCCATTTCAAACGCTTGATAGAGATGGAGTTGGTGAGCTGATGAAGATTGCTGTCGAAAGAGGGAAAAAGGTAAACAAAGATCTGGAAATTGGTATATGTGGTGAACATGGTGGAGACCCTGAATCAATAGCTTTTTGCTATGAAATAGGTCTTAATTATGTTAGTTGTTCTCCCTTTAGGGTGCCAGTGGCTAGATTGGCTGCTGCAAGAGCAACTATTCTTGCAAAAAGGCAGTATGAAGCTGATAAATAATTTTTAATTAGTCTTTTAAGATTTGATGCTGGTTTATAGGACTACTCAGGAAAAAAGAGAGAAAGAATATCTTTCAAAATTGGCGACTCTTAGCTCAAAGACTTTGGGTCGCCAATTTTCAGAGCCTGAATGCGAATACAGAAATCCATTTCAAAGAGATAGGGATAGAATTATTCATTCAAAGGCATTTAGACGTTTGAAACATAAGACTCAAGTTTTTATTTCTCCAGAGGGAGATCATTTTAGAACGAGACTTACTCATGTGCTTGAAGTTTCTCAGATTTCGAGAACGTGTGCAAGGATTCTAGGATTAAATGAAGATCTAGTAGAGGCAATAAGTCTGGGTCACGATCTTGGACATACTCCATTTGGCCATATAGGTGAGGATGTGTTAAACAGGTTGTTGCCTCCATTTAATCATGAGGAACAGAGTTTAAGGGTTGTTGACATTTTAGAGAAAAGAGAAGGGAAGGGTTTTGGTCTAAATCTTACTCAGGAGACAAGAGATGGTATTTTAAGACATAGCATAAACGATAAGATTAAACCTATCACTCAGGAAGGCTTATTGGTAAGATATTGTGATAAGATTTCTTACATATGTCATGACCTCGACGATGCAATAAGAGCAGGTTTGTTGAAATATAATGATTTGCCATCCTTTGTTAAAGAAATTGGTAAGACTCATAGCGAGCGAGTAGATACTCTTATAAGGCTTGTTATTGGTGGATTTGATGAAGAAGAAGGATTTAAAAATGACGCAAAATTTATTGATGTAGTTAAGAATTTAAGGGATTTTATGATGCAAAGTGTATATTCAGCAGAAATTTTAAGAAGGGAAGAAGAGAAGGTCACCAGAATGTTTAACTTCATAATAGAATATTTAAAGTCTAATATTGATAAAATTTTAAATTTATCTGAGATATATATAGGATATGATTCTGATTCAGAAAAATCAAATATTGCTATAAAGGATTATATTTCTGGAATGACTGATTCTTACATAGTCTTGTTTTTTGAGAAAAATTTTTTACCTTCAAGTTGGCCTCTTAAGTTAGATTTTTAACTAAATGTGTTAAAATCTTTATTATTATATTGTAGTTATTTTCGAATTAATTTCATCAGAAGGGGGTCTGTATGCTTTATCAGATTGCTTTGCATGTAAAAAGTTGTGATACATATAGATTGGGAATTGCAATTGAGCAGGTTGAGAGACTTTATCAGAAAGTAAGCAAGGGATCTATTTCGGTGATATTTCTTTTTACTTTTGAGGGAATTGATTTGTTTTATAAACACAAGATTTCAGAAGACCTTATAAGGAAAATGGAAGATTTAAGTACTTATGGGGTAAAATTCAAGTTAGTATTACCGGGTGATGGAAAAGTAAAATTTGACGAGTATCCTTTTTTAGACGTTATTGATGCTGGTCTAATAGAACTTGTAAAGCTCTATAGGGCAGGATATTTGTATATAAGTATTTAAAGACTAATTTTTGAGGTGTTTGATTGTGCAGATTTTAATGCCAGAAATAAACAAGGATAGCATAAGAAATAGATTAGTGAAATGGTTAAAGAAGGAAAATGATATAGTAAAGATTGGCGAAGAGATAGCTTTGATTGAAAATCAGAAAGTGACAAGCGTTATAAAGTCCCCCTTTTCTGGAAAGCTGATTAATATGCTTCAGGAAAATACTTTTATAAATGTAGGTCAACCAGTTGCTGAGGTTGTAGATGTATTAGTTAATATTAGCCCCTCTCTGGATACAAATAAAGGTTTAGAAAGTCAGGCAAAGAAGACAAAAGAAGAAGATAAAAGGGATTTTGATAGTTTTGTAAGGATACCGGCAGGAAGTTTTTTGAAACTAAAGAGCAGAATTGATATTTCAAGAAGTGTTAATTTCGTTAAAAGAAATTCTATTAGTCTTTCGAATTATTTATTTTTTTGTATCTTAAAATCATATGTAAAATATCCCTTTTTTGGACAAGGTTATCCTATTAGCTTTTTTGAACTAACTGACAATGGTTTAGAAAGTATTTTTTCCTCTTCAGATGATTTGTTTAGAAAAGTGCAGATTGAGGGATTAAGATCTATGGACGAATTTAAAAAAGAAAAAAGTAAAATTATTGACTTTTCGACTAATGAAGGTTTGAGTATACTTTTTTGTAAAGAGATTGATTTGGATGAAGTAGAGTTAAGCTTGAATAATAAAACCTCTTTACTTATTTGTACGTATAATAGAGTAAAATTTGGAAACGAAGAGACTAAAGGGGAGTTAAGTTTATTTTTTCAATGCAATTTTGAGAAAAATTTATCTTTTGTTTTAAATTTTATGAAGCGATTAAAAACTTTTTTAATTGATCCTGAGAATTTAATTCTCTAAATTTGTACTTTATTTATTTTTGGAGGAGATAAGGATGATTAGGGTAGTAGTATCTGGTATTGGTGGGAAGATGGGAAGAATGGTTTCTGAAACTGTTTTAAAACAACATGATATGAAGTTGGTGGGTGGGGTTGATCCTGCTATTGCGGGGAAAACTCTTGGCGAATTATTCAAGATCGATGATTCTACTCCTGTAAGTGCTACTATAGAGGACCTGTTGGTAAAAACTCAGTTTGACGTATTAATAGATTTTACAAGAGGCAATGTTGCTCCTCATACTATCGAAAAAACTCTCGAATACAGAAGAAATGTGGTAGTAGGGACAACAGGAATTGATGGCAAAGAGCTAGATCGCTTGGGTAAAATGGCAAATGAATTGAAAGTAGGATTTTTCCTGGCACCTAACTTTTCTCTGGGTGCTGTCTTAATGATGGAGTTTGCAAAAAAAGCAGCCAGGTATCTGGATCATGCTGAGATAATAGAGCTTCATCACAATCAGAAAGCTGATGCTCCTTCTGGGACAGCTTTAAGAACTGCTTATTTAATGTCAGAAAATTTAAAAGTTTTCAATAAGGATACTGTTCAAGGTGAAGAGAAAATAAAGTGTGCTCTTGGTGGGGAAGTAAACGGTATTAGAATCCATTCTGTGAGGTTGCCTGGATTTGTAGCGCATCAAGAAGTTCTTTTTGGCGGTGTGGGTGAAATTCTGACAATTAGACATGACTCTTTGTCAAGAGAATCTTTTATGCCAGGGGTGTTACTTGCTATTAGAAAGGTGCAGGGCTTGAATGGATTTGTAATAGGTTTAGAAAATTTGTTGTAGATATAATTAAGTTTTTAAACTTAGAATTGAATTTGCATGTCCTCTCAATTAAAAGAGCTGTAAGGCTTTTATAGTTTTATGGAAATTTGAAATTAGATATTTTAAGATAAAAATATGTGGAAAATTTTTTTATTAACATAAAATTAACATTATTACGATAAATTAAAAGATATATCTTATGTTAACTTTAAGGAGCGAAAGTACTTAGTGTTCAAAAAAGCTAATTTTTTATTCGATTTTGGCGCTTTGAGACTTACTAATTTTTCTTTTTTTGATTTGTTGTTAAAACTTTCTGCACTTTTTTTGGTATTGTTGCCAGTTTTGATTTTTATAGTTTTGTTTATAAATTCTTTGCCTGCAATAGAGCATTTGGGTTTAAGCGTATTTACTACGAACAACTGGGATCCTGTAAACGATAAATTTGGTGTCATAGCGCCTTTATTTGTAACAGTTATGGTTGGCGTTATTAGCACAATTTTTGGCTTGATGATTTCAACTCCAATAGCCCTCTTTCTTTCGTTTTATTCAAGAGGAAAAATTTCTTCCTTTTTTTCTACAGTTATAGATGCGCTTGCGTCTATACCATCAGTGGTTCTTGGTTTGTGGGCTATTTTTTATGTAGCTCCACATATTGATAAAATTGAAACTATAATAAAAACTTTGTTTGGCTTTATTCCATTTTTGAATGGGACCCCTTCTCCATTTGGTCTTTTTACTACTATTTTGATCTTAACTTTGATGCTTGTTCCGATTCAGACTGTTTTGATTAAGGAATTAATAATTTTAGTTCCTAAAAGTTTAATTGAAGCTGGTTTTAGTCTTGGAATAACAAAGTTTGAGATTGTTAAATGTTTGATTCTTCCATTTATTAGAGAGGGCATAATAGCTGTAATATTTCTCTCACTTGCAAGGGGTATGGAAGAGACTATGGCTACAGCAATGCTTATTGGAAACAGGCCTTTTTTCCCAAATTCACTTTTCTCTCCAACGGCAACGCTGACAAGTATTATTGCAAATGAGTTTGCTGAAGCTTTTTCTAGAATATATTTATCTGTTTTGTTTGAGCTTGGACTTATTTTGTTTATTCTTGTATTCACTACTAATGTTTTAGCTAAGCTCTTACTAAGGCTTTTGTACAGGAGGGCATAGTTGAGGTTTATTATTGATAAAGTTTTTCAAATTTTTACATTGTCTGTGGCGATTTTTGTATCTTTGGTCTTAGCCTTTATTCTCTTTCAACTTATAAAGGATGGAATTAGCTCGCTAAGCATTAATTTTTTTACTGAAACGGCAAGACCAGTAGGTTCTAGTTCAGGAGGATTTAAACAGGCGATTGTAGGCTCGATAATTATTGATTCACTTGCAATGGTAATAATAGTTTCTTTGTCTATTTTAGGTGGTCTCTATTTACACCTCTATTCAGGAAGTCTCTTTGCTAAGTTTTTAAAAGAAGCCATGTCTTTGCTTCAGGGGACGCCTACAATTGTTTGTGGTATTTGTGTTTATTATATAGTTGTGAAGCAAATGGGGCACTTTTCTGGCCTTGCTGGTTCAATAGCACTTGCATTAGTGGGAATACCTTATATGGTACTTGCTAGTGAACAGATTTTTAATATGACTCCTACTCTTTTGCTTGAGGCGGCTTATTCGCTTGGTCTTTCTAGGACAAGGGTTATTTTTTATGTAGTGCTTAGATTTGCAAAATTTCCACTTCTAGCTATTTCACTTTTGACTCTTGCGCGAATAGCTGGAGAAACAGCTCCACTTCTTTTTACAGCTTTTGGAAACAGCTTTTTAGAATTAAATCCTACAAGGCCAATGGCTGCGATACCGTTACAAATATTTATATATGCGATCTCTCCATATGATGAATGGCACAGGCTGGCCTGGGCTGGGGCATTAGTTCTAATAACATTTGTTACAGTTTTAAGTATAATTTTAGGTCGTTATAGAAGACTTGGGGAGTAGGCGAAAAAAATATGATAAAGATGAAATTGGAGAACGTTCGAGCCTTTTTTGGAAAAAACGAAGTCTTGAAGGGTATAAACCTTGATATTTACGACAGGGCTGTTACAGCGATAATTGGACCTTCTGGATGTGGGAAAACAACCCTTTTGAGGTGTCTGAATAGAATGCATGAGCTTGACAAAAATGCATCTGTTAAGGGCAAAATACTTTTGGACAATGAAAATATTTTTAAGATGGACCTGTATAAAGTGAGAAGAAAGGTTGGAATGGTTTTCCAAAGACCTAATCCCTTTCCATTTATGTCTATACAGGACAATGTTCTAGCAGGATTTCTAATGAGTGGAAAAAGGCTTTCAAAAAAACAAAAAGAGGAGATTTGTGAAAAAAATTTAATTAGAGTTGCTTTATGGGAAGAAACTAAGGATAGATTAAAGGAACTCCCTACAAATCTTTCAGGTGGTCAGCAACAAAGGCTTTGCATTGCAAGGGCTCTTGCAAACGATCCTGAAATTATCTTGATGGATGAGCCTACATCGGCACTTGATCCTATTTCTACTGCGAAAATAGAAGAATTGATAGTGAATCTAAAAAATGAAATAGTAATTGTTATAGTTACACACAACATGCAACAGGCGGCAAGAATTTCTGATTTTACTTCGTTTATGTATCTTGGAAGTTTGATAGAATATGGTGTAACAGAACAGATATTTAAGGTTCCAAAAGAAAAGCTTACAGAAGATTATATAACTGGTAGATTTGGTTAAGAAAGAGAGGTGTATCTTTGGAAAGACATTTTGATATAGAGATCAGAGAATTAACGAAAAAGCTTTTTGAAATGACAACTCTTGTGGAGAGAGCGATAGATTTGGTAATTCTTTCTATTCTAGAGAGGGATTCAAGAATAGCTCAAGAAGTTATTGAAAGCGAGAAGATTACTGATGAACTTGAGATAGATATAGAAGAACAGTGCATGACTATGCTGGCGCTTTATCAACCAGTAGCAAAGGATCTTAGATATATAGTTATGATTATGAGAATAATCGTAGATCTTGAAAGGATGTCTGATGAAACGAAAAGTATTGCAGTGTCTGCTATAAATTTGTTAAAAGATCCACCAATTGAACTCTTTATGCAAAAAATTCCTGATATGGCTAAGAAAGTGAAAGTTATGGTAAGAAACGCTATTACTTCTCTTGTTGAAAAAAACGAAGAAATGGCTCTTAGCGTAATAGAAGATGATGATGCTGTAGATGAGGATTATCACAATATCCTGCAAAATTTAAAAAAGGAACTTACTGAAAGACGCTTTAATTGCGAGAGAATTATCGATTGGTTGTTTATTACCAGACATTTTGAAAGATTGGGAGATCATGCTACAAATATTGCTGAAGACGTGTTATATATTGTGAGAGGCAAGAACGTAAAGCATATGAAGCCCTAACTAAAGTTAAATTTGGCTGTGAGGGGAGTTAAATTTTAAAAAATTAAGATTTTAGTTTGAATGTGGGGAGATGCAGCTGTGAAAATAAGAGTAACAGATGAAGCAAGAAAATTTATTCATGCGAGAACAAAAGGAACAGCTTATATCATTATTAGTGCACCTATAAAATATTGTGGTGCTTGAGCTGATCCAGAGCCTAGCAGTTTGCAGGCAAGAATTGTATTACCAGATGAGATTAATAAATTTAAGCATGATCTGATTTTCTGGGAAGAAGAACTAAACGTGTACATTGATTTCCTTACAGATAAATACTTTGGACAAATTGATCATGTGTTAGATCTTTGTTATGATGATGTTACAGAGGCTCCGTATTTATGTATAAATCCAGATCCGAGGCTTCTAATGGATCTGGCAAAAATCTAAACCATAACTTTAAGGAGGTAAAAATGAAAGTTTTAGTTGCTGTGGACGGGTCGAAGCCCTCATTGAAGGCTGCTGAATTTGCTTTAAATTTAGCAAAGGAGCACCAATCGGTTGAAGTTATATTGCTTACAGTTGGTTGCGCATATGACTGGACATATGTAAGTGACGATGTTTTTGTGGATCCAGAGAAGATTAATGAAGCTTGTGATTTAGCTTTTTCCAAAAAATTGAATGAAGCAAAAAAAATTTTTGATGATGCAGGAGTTAATGTAAAGGCAGTATTACTATCTGGCGGTGACCCTGCGAAAGAAATTTTGAAGTATGTTGAAGAAAATAATATTGATAGAATTGTAGTTGGAAATAAAGGGCTAAACCCTTTATCCGGACTTCTGGGTAGCGTTGCTTATTCAATCTTAAAAAATGCAAAGGTTCCGGTAATTCTGGTTAAATAGAATATTAAAATAATAAAATAATACTTTTTAAGAGCTGTGTGGCTCTAGTGTAGTTTTTATTTTTTTTAGGGAGTGAGTAAAATAAGCGCCTTTTCGTCGTTGGGTGAATACCTATCCTTTTTAGAGAAGAGAAATGAACTGAAAAAAATAAAGGTTGAAGTTGACAGGTATCTTGAAATAACGGAGATTGCGGATAGATTTGTAAAAGTAGGAGGACCTGCTCTTTACTTTGAAAAGGTAAAAGACTCTAATTTTCCTTTGGCTATTAATATTTTTGGTACTTGGGATAGAGTGGTAAGCGCAATAGGAAATCCTGATGACATTGCTAAAAGGATTGAAGAATTGCTTAGGTTTCCTACCAAGAAAATTGGCTTCTGGGACGCTCTGAAGTCTTTGCCTGATATTTTAGGACTTATGAACATTAAACCAAAAATTGTAAGTAAGGCTCCGTGCCAGGAAATAATTTTAGAAGGGGATAGTGTAAATTTAGGGGATTTGCCAGTACTATATTGTTGGCCGCTTGATGGTGGCCCTTTTATTACTCTGCCGCTTGTTATTACTCAAGATCCAATGACAAAAGAGAGAAACCTTGGGATGTATAGGATGCAAGTTTTTGATAAAAATACGACTGGTATGCACTGGCATCATCACAAAGATGGAGCAAGACACTACTCAAAGTTAAATCCTGGGGAAAAAATGCCTGTCGCGGTAGCTATTGGAGCTGACCCAGCTACTATTTATGCTGCTACGGCACCTTTACCCCCAAACGTTGATGAATTCGTTTTTGCAGGTTTTTTGAGAGGTTCTGGTGTGGAGATGGTTAAGGCTATAACTTCTGATTTATTTGTGCCAGCCCAAGCTGAATTTGTACTAGAGGGATATGTAATTAAGGGAGAACTTAGACGAGAAGGACCATTTGGAGATCATACTGGATTTTATTCTTTGGAAGATGATTTTCCTGTTTTTCATGTTGAGTGTATTACTCATAGAAAAAATCCTATTTATGTAGCTACTATTGTGGGTAGACCTCCTATGGAGGATGCATATCTTGGCAAGGCTACTGAAAGAATATTTCTCCCTATGTTAAAGATGACTTTGCCTGAGATAGTAGATATAAACTTGCCTATTGAGGGGGTTTTTCATAATTTAGCAGTAGTTTCAATTAGAAAGCAATATCCTGGTCATGCTAGAAAGGTTATGCATGCGCTATGGGGACTTGGTCAGATGAGTTTTACTAAATTTATTATAGTGGTTGATGAAGATGTAAACGTTCACGATATGTCATTTGTAAGATGGAAAGCTCTTAATAACGTGGATCCAGAAAGGGACATTGAAATTGTAAAGGGTCCGGTGGACGTTCTGGATCATGCTGCACCTTATCCAAGATTTGGTTCCAAGATGGGTATAGACGCAACACGAAAAATGAAAGAAGAGGGACTGGTAAGAGAATTTCCTCCTGATATCAAGATGGACAAAAAAATAAAAGATTTAGTAAGCAAACGTTGGAAAGAATATGGATTTTAGCCTTGATTGAAAGGGGTTTGAGAATATAATTAATCAATTTGTATTGAAACTAACGAACATTCTCAACGATATAAGAGTAGAACATACTGTTTTTTCGCTGCCTTTTTTATTGGCCTCTGCATTTATAGCTTCAAATGGTTTCCCTGAAATTAATAAATTGATTCTTATAGTACTAGCGCTTTTGTTTGCAAGGGCTGCTGCCATGTCTTTTAATCGATTTGCAGATGCAAATATTGATAAATTCAATCCAAGAACTGCGAAGAGATCTATTCCCAAAGGCGCAGTAAAAAGAAAAGATATGTTTTTGTTTGTATGTTTTTGTTCAACGATGTTTATTTTGACCTCTTATTTACTTGGAAATTTGACTTTTTTATTGTCTCCTGTAGCGCTTTTTATAGTTTTTTTCTATTCATATACGAAAAGGTTTACCGCACTAAGTCATATTGTTTTAGGTCTTGCACTCAGTCTAGCTCCTGGCGGAGCGTGGATAGCATTGAGAAATGATTTCGGTTTAGTGCCATTTTTTATGATGCTGGCTGTAGTTTTCTGGCTTGCAGGGTTTGACGTTTTGTACTCCCTTCAGGATCTAAAGTATGATATAAAACAGGGACTTCATTCTATTCCCGTTGCAATAGGTGAAAAGAATTCCTTATATGTAGCGAGATTATTTCACTCTCTGACAATACTCTTTTTGTCTCCAATTGGAATAATGGCTCACATAAATTTTATTTACTATCTAGGCTTAATTATATTTGCAGGCCTTCTGTTATACGAGCATTCGCTAGTAAAGCCTAACGATCTTTCTAAAATAGATATGGCTTTTTTTAACGTTAATGCTATTTGTTCATTTATATATGCTACTTTTGTAATTTTTTCTGTGTTAATAAAATAATACCAAGGTGGATAAATTGAAAAAGATTGTAATAGGTATTACTGGAGCAAGTGGGATCAGGTATGCATTAAGAATGATTGATGTTTTAAAAAGAGAATATGATCTGTGTGTGATATATACCAGGGCAGCGAGTCTTGTGATGATGGATGAAGAGGGTGTCGATGTAAATTCGATAAAAAAAAGGTATAGCGATGTAAGCTTTTATGATGAAAGTGATTTTAACTGCAAATATGCATCAGGCTCACAAAAACCTGAAGCTGTAATTATTTGCCCATGTTCTGCTGCAACTCTTTCCAGCGTAGCCAATGGTTTGTCTTCAAATCTTTTGGAGCGAATTTGTGATGTAGCTCTCAAGGAAGGTATAAAACTGATTTTGGTTTTTAGAGAAACTCCTTTAAATTTGATTCATGTTGAGAATATGAAAAGGGTTATTATGGCAGGAGGCATTATTTTGCCTGCTTGCCCAGGATTTTATAATAAACCAAAATCAGTAGAAGATATGGTAGATTTTGTAGTAGCAAAGACTTTAAACAGGATAGGAATTGACAACAATCTTTTAAAACCGTGGAAGTGCAACAATAAATCTTAAACTTTAAGGAGCGTAAGAGAATGGGGAAGGTTTTCTTAGTAGGTGCAGGTCCTGGAAACGAAGGACTCTTTACTATACGAGGAATGAATATTTTAAAAAAGGCTCAAGTTCTGGTATTTGATAGGCTTATTCCCAAAGAGCTTTTGGCAATTGCACCAGAAGACTGTGAACAAATCTATGTGGGAAAAGAATCAAGTAAACATGCAATGAAACAAGAAGATATAAACAAATTACTTGCTGATAGAGCATCTGATGGCAAAATAGTAGTCAGACTAAAGGGTGGTGACCCATTTTTGTTTGGTAGGGGAGGTGAAGAGGCTTTATATCTAAAAGAAAGAGGTATAGAATTTGAATTGGTTCCTGGAATTAGTGCAGCCTTGGCTGTGCCTTTGTATGCAGGAATTCCTGTTACACACAGGAAAGTGGCTTCATCGTATGCTATTTTTACCGGGCATGAGGATCCCACAAAGGAGAACTCTACTATTGATTGGGAGCACTCTCTTGGGGCAGATACCCTTGTGTTCTTTATGGGGGTAGAGAGACTTGATAAGATAGTAGAAAAAATAATTGCTGTTAAAAAAGATAAAGAAATACCATGTGCACTTATTCAAAATGGCACTCTTCCTAATCAGAGAGTGGTAATTGGAAACTTGTCAAATATAGTAGATCTTGCTGAAGAAAATTCGATTAAACCTCCTGCACTGTTTGTGGTTGGGAACGTAGTAAAGTTAAGAGAGGACTTAATGTGGTTTGAGAAAAAACCGTTGTTTGGAAAAAGAGTTGTAGTAACAAGATCAAGAAAAAAAGCGAGTTTACTAAGTGAAAGGCTAAAAGAAGAAGGAGCAGAGGTCTTTGAAATACCTGTTATAAAGTGTATTCAAATAGCTAATCAAAGTGAATTTGACTTTATTTTTAATAACTTGTATAGCTATGAGTACATTGTTTTTAGTTCATCAACGGGAGTAGATATCTTTTTTGAAAACTTGTTTAGATCTGGATATGATAGCAGGTGTATAAGATCCAAGATTGCTGTGATAGGCGATGGGACTAGCGAAGCTCTTTTAAAGTATGGGATAAGAGCTGATATTGTGCCTGAGAAGTTTGTGGCAGAAAGCCTTGTTGATTGTATTGAAAGAACTGATGAAGCCAAAAAAATTTTGATACCGAGAGCAAAAGAAGGCAGAGATGAGCTTGTAAGAGGATTGTTGGAAAAGGGATATGTAGTAGATGATTTTCATATATATTCCGTACAACCAGAAAAAATTTCAAAGGATGACATCGAAATGGTTTTCAATGATGATAAAGAAACCTTTCTAACCTTTGCGAGTTCTAAGACAGCTGAGTATTATTATGAATCATTAGGAGATTATAGAGATATAGTGCTTAGAAAAGCTAAAGTTGTGTCTATTGGGCCTATTACCTCAGGGAAAGCAAAGAATTTGGGATTTAATGTGGTGGCTCAAGCAGAAGAATACAACATAAACGGATTGGTAAAGGCTTTGATAAGTTATGTAAAGAATATGAGCTAACATGAATTTTTGGAATTTTTTTTGAAATATAAAAGAATTGATAGTAAAACAAAGCTTATGAAATTCCATAATACTATGGGCATCTGAAATATAGAAAGGCCATATATCACCCAACAAAATACTCCTATCCACATCATAATTAACATTATGAGGGATATATCA
Source organism: Thermodesulfobium acidiphilum (assembly GCF_003057965.1). Classification (NCBI taxonomy): domain Bacteria; kingdom Pseudomonadati; phylum Thermodesulfobiota; class Thermodesulfobiia; order Thermodesulfobiales; family Thermodesulfobiaceae; genus Thermodesulfobium; species Thermodesulfobium acidiphilum. Next base: position 1,438,722 of record NZ_CP020921.1, on the reverse strand, counting down.
TTTGTTGAACGCGTTTTCCATGCCTTTACTACCTGAGGCACGAGAGAACTGGTGGTAAGTAGACCTGCAAACAATCCAAGATAAGTTTCGAACATGAAGATATTATAGCTCAAAAAGTTATTTTTATTAATAGAATATCTGTGCATAAAAAAGTTTACTTTTATCATAAACTATTATATAATACAAATGTGGAGGTGATATATATGTGGTGCTCAGGTCCGGGCTTTTATGGTCATGGTTTTTACGGAATGCCATTTTTTGGCATGTTCTTTCCTATTTTGTTTCTTGGTATATTGGTTTTTGCTTTCTTTTACCTTTTCAGACCAGCAATGAGCAGATGTTCTATATCAAGTGGCGCTTCGAATGAAGAACTTATAAAAGAAATAAATAGATTAAAGGAAGAGATAAAGAAGTTAAAAGGGGAGAAATAGTTTTTTTAATTCAGGGTATTGATCGCATAATTGGTCGATGCCCTTTTTTATTGTAAAATAAACGTTTTAGATATAAAATATAAAATATTAAGGATAAGTAAAAAAAGGAGTGGAAAGTATGTATAGATCATATAATGATGAGTTAACGAGTAGAGCAGAAACTTTAGACGTGTCGGGCTTTTTTAGAGGAGTTTTTACGTGGATGTTTTTAGGACTCATGTTTACTGGTGTAATTTCTTACGTAGTAGCATCTAATGTTTCAATTTTGCAACTTATTTTGGGCAATCCTATTTTGTTTTATGGGATAATCGGTTTGCAATTTGTTGCAGTGATAACCTTATCTGCTGCTATTACGAAGCTACCTGCTGAGCTTGCAGAATTTATCTTTATATTGTATTCTGCCTTGACAGGCGTAACGTTTTCTACGCTGTTTGTAGTCTATACTTCTAGTTCTATAGCTTCTACCTTCATCGTTACCGCTATATCTTTTGGTATAATGGCAGTGCTTGGCTATACCACGAAGGCAGACCTTACTAAGATGGGAACTTTTATGATGGCAGGACTTATTGCAATAATAATAGGTTTTGTCGTAAATATTTTCTTACACAGCAGTGCTCTGGTACTTCTTTTATCTGTGGTAGGCGTGATTGTTTTTTTAGGGCTTACGGCATATGACATGCAAAAACTGAAAAAGATATATGCAGCTGGTCTCTTTGATGAGCGAAAAGAGACAGTGCTTGGTGCCCTGACACTTTATTTGGACTTTATAAACCTGTTTCTAATGTTATTAAACATAATGGGTAATAGAAGAGACTAAATTTTTATTACTGAAAGGTTTATTGGGAGTAAGTTATAAATTATTTTTGTCCATTTTGCAAAGCTGAGTTACCTGAAAATTTAGATATCTGTCCTTGTTGCAAAGCAAATTTAAGGAGTAATGTTTCTTATGAAGACAAGATAATATTATCTCTAGATCATCCAATACTCGATATCAGAATGGTAGCTATTAAATTGGTTGGTGACAAACAAATTAAAAAGGCTTTGCCAAAATTATCTGATCTCGTAAATAGATCAAGCGATCCGCTGGAGCTTATCGCAATATGTAAGGCTCTAAAACAAATTGACTCAGATGAGGCTATTAATATCATAGGAAGGATCAAACAAAAAAATAATAAAATTGTGAACAATTATATAGATGAAATTGTGTCTTGATTGTATAGTTTGTTTCCAAAAACAGGCTCTCTTTGCGACAAAGGATTTAGACGATGAACTGAGATCCAGGATTTTGAAAAAGGTGATGTTTTTTCTGTATAACGCTGATTGGAAAACTTCATCTGACGAGTTTGCAAACGAAGTTCACCGTATTATAAGGGAAGTTTCGGGTTTATCAGATCCATATAAAGAGATTAAAAAAAGAAGCAACGAGATTTCACTTAAGATGTATCCAGTTCTAAAAAAGCTTTTAGATAGGGAAAGTTCAGGAAATCGCCTTTATACTGCGGCAAAAATTGCTATTGCGGGAAACATAATAGACTTTGGTCCTTCAAATGAGTTTGATCTTGAAAGTACTATTGATGAAGTGATGTCTAAAGATCTGACAATTAATAATTTTAAGAGTCTGGAAGAAAAAGTAGTCTCTTCTGAGAGCATGCTTTACTTTGCTGATAATGCGGGGGAGATAGTATTTGACAAGATATTCATTGAAGAGATGCTAAGGACAAGAAATAAGCCCTTTGAACAAATTAGTTTTGTAGTAAAGAGTGGGCCTATAATAAACGATGCAATGTTAGAAGATGCCTATGAGGTTGGACTTGATAGGCTTCCTAATATTAGATTTTTAGAGATTTCAAACGGAGAAAAAAATAGCGCTTCCTCAAGGAGAAGCGATGAGGTAAGAAGATATATAGAGGAACATGATATAGTAATTTCTAAAGGGCAGGGTAATTTCGAGGGGTTAAGTGACTTTCATAATATCTTCTTTATGTTGATGGCAAAGTGTAATGTAATAGCAAAAGAACTTGGAGTTGATATAAGAAGTAGTGTTATAAAGTATAAGGAATAGCTAGAGCCTCTTTTTGACCAAAAACTGTTTCTTAAGAAAGGATAGTGTGGATATATATGAGGATAAAGGTTTATAAGGAATTTAATTTTTCTGCTGCACATAAGCTGGTAGACTATAACGGCGAGTGCGCCAATCTTCATGGGCATACATATAAACTGGGGGTTGCAGTATCTGGATCTGTTGGAGAAAACTCTATGGTGATAGATTTTAAGGTTCTCAAGAATATTGTAGAAGAGAGGGTAGTCTCTAAACTGGATCATAAATACTTAAACGATATCATACACAATCCTACTGCTGAGAGAGTTTGCGAATGGATTTTAGATGAATTAAAGGATTATATGCCTGAAAGCGTAAACTTAGAGTTCATAAGGCTCTGGGAATCAGAAACTTCATATGTAGAGATATCTCTCAAGTGATAGCGATTCATTCTATATTTGAAAGCATATCTGGTGAAGTAGGCTTTATCTCCCAGGGCTCCTGGTGCACTATAGTGAGGCTTCAGGGTTGTAATCTAAGGTGCAGGTGGTGCGACACAAAAGAATCTCAGAGCATTGAAGCTAAATATATACTTTCAATTGATGATGTGGTAGCCAGATGCAAGAATTCAAAAGTACTTCTTACCGGGGGAGAGCCTCTTATCCAAAAAGAAACTCTTGAGTTGATAGATTACCTGATAGAGAAAAAACACTTTGTTCAGGTGGAAACTAATGGGAGCATTTCCCTGCCAAAGGGATATTTATCCGATTGCGGCTGGGTGGTGGACTATAAGGGTCCATCTTCCGGCATGATGGACAGAATGCCGTCATTTGAGGAGTTTATTGATAACTGGATAGAACACAGGGTCATAGTGAAGCTGGTAGTGGACAATTCTGAAGAAGATCTTGAGTTTGTCTTTCAGGTTCTTTCAAAGATGCACGGCCTTTTTCAGTTTGCAATTAGCCCGCTGGATGCGAAAGGAGAAAAGATTTTAGACATTGTAAACTTTATCAGGGAGAGGGACGAAAAATTATTGGATGAACTTATATTTTCAATTCAGATGCACAAGGTTGTTGGGCTTTTATAGGGGGCTTTTGGTTATTATTGCATAGACCCATTGTTATTCCCAAACCAGAAGTCTCCTGTAAGAGAGCCCACTGGAAGAGGAATGGTAGCTCCAACTCTGAATGCTCCTCCATTTACAGAATGTAAACTTGTAAAGCTTGGACCTGTGGCGGTCTGTGCTGGCATATCTGTAGATGTGCCGTTGTAACCTGCCCACATATTTACGTTATACATAGTCCAGTTACCTATTATTGCCCACCAATCATACTTTCCGTATACGCCATTTGGTGCACTTCCCATATACGAAAACTTGTTTACGTTTCCAT